>NZ_JXYC01000036.1:0-85242 GCF_000967665.1 Marinomonas sp. S3726
ATCAGCCATTCTAAAAGAGATCAAATACAACATCATCTGAATAACATTCACTTCGTTCTTTTTAACGTTTCATAGTTGAGATGCTAGAAATTCTCTTAACATAATAGCTAATTTTAAAGTGCTCATTGAAGACCTTCGTATTTAAGGCGACAGAGCTTCTCGCGATAACAATATGATAGGTTTATTAAGTCGAACGCCTGCCAATAGGCTAAACCTTAAGAAAGAAGCCGCTTACAAGCCGCTAACCCGATCGCCTTTGCAGTTAAGTATGTTCACAATACTCTGAATACTCTGCTAAGTAAGCTTCTGAACCAACGGCTGCTTTAAAGTGTTTCTCAAAAATTGGAGTGGGTGTCTGTTTTAAATTTGTTTTTAAATTGTGATTAGGTATTTAGTTTTGACTTAAGGTAATTACAAACAAAATAACGTTTTTCAGAACTGATTCCCCAACCAAAATTAAGTCTTTGCTTTCCTTCCAAAGCTAAGTATTTGGTTCGATGGAAGTCCCCTTCCTTAATATTATCAATCGAATTCCAATCAGCCTTTCTATTCCAGCCAATTGCGCCAATACCCATAAAAACACGCACTTTACCTTGCTCATAGCTAACTAGTGTTCGTCCAAATATACTCATTAGAGCTATTGTCACTAAACAAATACTACCGATGAGAAATGGCAAACCTACTAATGACTGCTCTAAAATAAACTCCCTATTTATTATTTGTGAGCCATAAATTCCTGATAAAGAAAACCCTGACCATACAAGTGTAAAAGGTACGATATATAGCGCCATAAAACTTCGATGTGAAGCTTGAACTGACCAAGTTTGCCCTTCACTTTCAACCTTCACCCCCTTTAAAACTTGGGTTGAATCAAATGATTTAGAGGGCAGTGAACTTAATATTGATGACAGAGATGTTAGACTTTCACAATTAATACAGAAAGCAGTATCTTTGGCAACATTGATATTTTCTGAACTTATTTTTCTTTTACATTGGTTACAGCTCACCTGCATCTTGCTAATTCCTTAATTACCCTGTCACTATACGAGATTTTAAGCTGATAAATTAATACATATAAAAGATTTTAAAAGCAAATACTTAGTCAGCTAATTCTCTTAAATTAAGTGCTTAAGAATGCCTCCAACAACCCCTTTAACTCATTATGCATTCTATAAGCCGCATAGGCTTTCATGTGAATAATGGGCGCCTCGTCGACTTTGAATAGCCTCCCTGCTTTTAAATGCTCTTGTACCAAGGTGTCGGGTAAGTAGGCTGCGCCGCCGTTGGCGAGTATGAGTTTTAAGGCAATACGGCCGCTGTTGGCGCGTACATTGGCAAGCTGACGCTGGGGAAAGGCGAGCTCGTGTTGAGTATTAAAAGGTGCGCCCCACTCGACTCTCACATAGGCTGCACCGAGTGCCTCTTCTAATGTTTGTTTAGGCTGGCTTGTGACTAAACTCATGGGGATGCTAGCCACTTCTTTGACGATAAGGCCTTTAATATTGGGCTGTTCGTAGACAAAGCCGATATCCACCAAGCCTTGATCCAGCTTTTCCACAACTCGAAGCGGTGTACTCTCCTCTAGCCTTAAAATAAGGTCAGGCTGGGTTTGATAAAGTCGATTTACCTTGTCTTGTAAGAAGCTATCCCAAAGCCCAGGAACACCTGCTATCACAAGACGCTTTTTCTCTGTTTCTCCAAGGGCCGTGTCTTCATAGGCTTGCTCCCAAGCATTGAGAATAAATCGTGCGTGACGCTCCATGCGCTCCCCTGCTGGTGTTAAACACACTTCATGGTGCTTACGCTCAAACAAGGCAACACCTAACAGGCTTTCAAGCTGTTTGATTCTAGCGCTTGTGGTCGAGGTGGAAATACAGAGCTTGTCTGACGCTTTAGCAAAGTTACGCGTGTGGGTCACTTCGATAAAGGTTTCTAATAATATGGTGTCCAAAAGTAGATCCTGTTTTTTTAGAGCTTAAGGCCAATATATATCGTTTTATCAAACCTTCAAAAGCTTTTATCATGCTCCCACTTTAAATTTTGTCCTCAATACCTTTAAAGGCGAGCCAATAACATGAGTCAGAAAAACCTAAAACATCACGCCTTTATTAATCGCTATTTACCTTTTTTGATTTGGGGAAAAAGTCTAAACAAAGAGTCTTTGATGGCTGACTTCATGGCAGGTCTAACAGGCGCGGTTGTTGTACTCCCTCAAGGGATAGCTTACGCCTTAATTGCAGGTTTACCGCCAGAATACGGCCTTTACACGGCGATTATTACGCCTATTATCGCTGCTCTTTTTGGCTCCTCTTTTCATCTTATTTCTGGCCCTACGGCGGCAATTTCTATCGTGGTCTTCAGTGTGGCGAACAATATCGCTAACAATTCGGCAATTGAATCCGGTGAGTTTATTGGCATTGTCCTCACTCTTACTTTGCTTACTGGCATCATTCAATATCTCTTTGGTTTGATGCGTTTGGGCAGTTTAGTGAACTTTATCTCTCACACTGTGATAGTGGGCTTTACGACAGGCGCCGCATTACTGATTGCCACCAGCCAATTTAAATATGTATTAGGGGTTGAGCTTGCATCAGATAATCACTTTTTTGCGTCTTGGTGGCAGCTCATCCAGCATCTACCTGAAACCAGTTTTTATACCTTAAGCATTGCCCTAGTCACACTCGTTAGCATCCAGCTAATTAAACACTTTAATCCTAAATTACCTGCCATGTTATTGGGCATGATAGTAGGTAGTTTGTTTACTTGGTTAATTAATGGCAAAGAGCATGGGGTGCCTTTAGTGGGCGAATTACCCAATATGATCCCTCAAATGAGTTTGCCTCCTCTATCGTTTGATTTGATGACAAGCCTCCTGCCAGGGGCCATGGCAGTGGCCATTTTGGGCTTGGTTGAAGCCTTGGCCATTGCCCGTGCAATCGGTGTTCGCTCAGGCCAACGCATTGAAGGCGATAAAGAGTTTATGGGCCAAGGCTTATCGAATATTATTGGTAGCTTCTTCGCATGTTATGCAGGCTCAGGCTCCTTTACTCGCTCTGGTGTCAATTACGACTCAGGGGCAAAAACGCCCATGGCAGCTATTTTTGCAGCCCTTTTGCTCATACTTATTTTGTTAACTATTCCTCAAATTACTGAGTATTTACCCTTACCAGTGATGGCTGCCGCCATTTTATTGATCGCTTTTAACTTGGTGGATATCACCAGTATTCGCCATATTCTGACTGATAAAGAAGAAAGCGCCATCTTGCTGGTGACCTTTATTTCTACCTTAACTATCGCCTTAGAGTTCGCCATTTATTTTGGTGTCATTCTCTCTTTGATTTTGTATTTACGCCGTACCAGTAAACCCAAAATCATAGAGCTTGCGCCTCGTTCGATTGAAGATAATCAAAACTTTCGTAATGTTGAGCGCTTTAACCTTAAGACCTGCCCTCAGATCAAAACAATACGATTAGATGGCTCTATCTACTTTGCTTCTGTCGATCACATTCAAGACACAATAAGCGCCTTAAAGCCTGAGAAAGGCGCTCATACACACTTTGTTCTAGTCTGCTCTGGGGTGAATTTTATCGATTTCGCTGGCAAGGAGATGTTAGTGAAAGAGATAGAACGTATTGAACGTTTGGGAGGAAGATTAGTCTTTTGTGGCTTTAAAAACACCTTGATGGATGATCTTAACGGGTCTGGGTATTTGGATTTAATGACGAGAGAGAATATCTATTCGGATACGAGCCAAGCTATTACCAGCCTTATGGCAGAGCTTGATCATAAAAGATGCGATATATGTACGAATCGCATCTTTTCAGTGTGCCCTAAATAACTGGGCAATACAGATTAGCGGCCTCTGTTTTTAGGAGCTTTGCCTGCGCCGCCTTTACCTTGGCCGCCTGGTTTGCCAGAGCTTGGCTTGCGACCCGCAGGTGCTGGACGACCTTTACTAGCACCGCTTCCTTTTTGAGAACCATGGGCTTTTTGAGAACCACCTTTACCGCCATCCCCAGAACGGGAGCGATTTAAAGGGGCTTTGCCTCGACCACCTTCATTCTTACCTTTGCCTTCGCTTGGGCGAGAACGGCCATCACTCTTACCTTTAGCTGCTGGTTTACCCGCTTGAGACTTTTCTTTACGGCTTTCAGCAGCTTGGGCTTTGCTTTTACTAAAGCTTTTTGAGTTAGATCTACCTTTACTCTTTGCTTTTGCAGGTGCTGGCTTTTTCTTGCTTGTATCTTCAGAAGACGAATGCTCAATCATTTTTGAGAGTTCGGTCATTTCTTTTTCAGTTAGGTCACGCCAATCGCCAACAGGCAGCCCTTTTAAGCTGATGTTCATAATGCGAACACGTTCTAACTTGGTCACCTGATAACCACAGAATTCACACATACGGCGGATTTGACGGTTTAAACCTTGTACTAAGAAAATACGGAACACATTCGGTGCTTCTTGTACCACCTTACATTTTTTGGTTTTCGTACCTAACATAGGTACACCATTTGCCATGGTATTAATTGCGTCTTCTGTTAAAGGCTTATCAACGGTAACCACATATTCTTTCTCGTGATTATTACCAGCACGTAAAATCTTATTTACCAGATCACCATTACTGGTCAAAAAGATAAGCCCTTGTGAGTCTTTATCTAAACGGCCAATAGGAAAGATTCGAGATGAGTGATTAACAAAATTCACCATGTTATCTGGTTCTTCCATCTCAGTTGTCGAGACGATACCAACAGGCTTATTTAACGCGATAAAGACAAGATCTTCTGCTTCTGGCGGTTCAATTTTAGCGCCATTAACACGAACCACATCACCTGGATTTACTTGGTCGCCCACTTCAGCTCGTTTTTTATTGATAAACACATTACCTTGTTCAATAAAGCGGTCTGCCTCACGGCGCGAGCACATACCACTTTCACTGATGTATTTATTTAAACGAGTTGAGGTTTTGAAATCCATGTTGGTCCTATCAAAGTGTTGGAGAGTCGATAATTAATATTAGGCTGGCTTAAGTGTACGGCTCGTTCATGATGAATGGCCAGTAATGAGGCAGCTAAACTAATGGCGCACACTTTATAAGAATGGCGGTAAGGTTGCCAGCAACTCACCCTGCTAATGGCAAAATATCTTAATTAATCTTGGTAGGCAGTATACAAAGCACTGGAATGCTCTTCTCTAATCAGCTTAATTTCATTCCAAATTTTTTGTGAAAGTGCTGGGTGTTCTGCAACAAATGATTTAGACAACATCAAATAATAAGGTTTAGAAACTAATGGTGGGCTGAGTTTTTCGATGGCGTTATAGTTTGCATTCTCAGTTTGGGTCGATAAAAAGCTATCTGCGGTAACCGTCTGCAAGGCAACCACCTTAATTCGCTTTGTACTTAGCATCAGTAAGTTGCTTTTCGTGCTGCTAGATTGCTCAACCCTGATGCCCTTCTTTTGCAGATCTCCCACAATAGAATAACCTAATGGCGCACCAACTAATTCTGTTTTGAGGTCTTGCCAATCTCCGCTCCAATTAATAGGCGACGACTTTAAGTGATAAAGTGAATAGGAAATACTGGTGATACGGCGGTCTGTATCGATAGGGCCTGCATGCTGAAAGTCTTTCGTTGGATACCAACCAAAATCTAACCTTTCGGGCTTGTAAGAAGCATTAAAAATACCATCTACTCGATTAGATTTTAGCGAATACAAGGCACGCTTCCATGGCATACGGATAAACTTAATCTCAAATTCTGGTACTCTTTCATCGAGAATTTGAAGCATTTCTACGGCGATACCAGGCTTGTTTGCAAGTACCTTGCTACCTTCACCTAAATAATAGGGAGGTTGCTGCTTATCTTCGTAAGCCAGAGTGATAGTAATAGCATGAAGGGATGATGTAAAAAATAAAAAAAGAGAAAAGCACACAAAGCGCATTGTCAGGCTCCTAGTTTTGCGTAGGTTTAACTTCTGACCTGTAGCACTATCACGTTCTTAAATACTTCCAAGTAAAACAACAAAAACACATAACCAAGTCGAATAATTAAAGGCTACTGATATTCTTTAGATTTATCAATAGACAAACCTCAAATATGAAAATTAAAGCATATTCTTTAGTCTAATTAGCTAGGGAGCCTACGATTAATACTTTCTCTGAAAAGACAGAGAAGCGATGACTTAATCGCAGGCTCCCTAGACAACAAACGCAGAAACCTGATTTCTCCCCTTTTCTTTAGCTATGTAAAGGGCATGATCAGCCTGTTTAAACAAAGCAACTTTATCAAGTTGTGAGCCTCTTAAGGTAGAGACACCGATACTAACCGTTACCTTAGGCACCACACTCGAATACAAATGCTCGATTGCCAAAGCTTCTACATTTGCTCGAACTTTTTCAGCCATAATCAGCGCACCATCGGCACCCGTTGCTGGCATGATGGCAACAAACTCTTCTCCACCATATCGAGCAACAAAATCTGTTGTACGAGTAAGTGATTTGGTAATTACTTGAGCGACCTCTTGCAACACGGTATCGCCAAAATCATGCCCATAGTTATCGTTATAAAGTTTGAAGCAATCAATATCTATCATGAGAAGCGATAAAGGCTCAGAGGTACGGCTAGCCATGGCAATCTCTCGGATTAATGTGCGGCTATATAAGCGCCTGTTTGCAATCTTAGTCAGGGAATCAAGCTCACTTAGTACCTTTAATTTATGATTCGCCTGCTCTAGCTGCTCTGTTCTACTTCTGACTGTTTTTTCTAGACTTTTTTTATGTCGTTTTAACACTTCCCTTTCTTTTTCTTTGAACCAAAGAGGTAAGAAGGCAAGCCCTGTGGTGAGCAAGATAATAACGCCAAGTACTAGAATAAAAATGAGACGAGTGACTCGATAGGTTTTTAACGCTTCTTCTTCGTCTATTTCAGTTGTTAAACCTATACCTAGTTTTTCATTCCATAACCAAGCCCCAAATACAGGTACACCTCTGTAGTCTCGATAGGATTCGTAATAAGGTGCGCGATTACCATCTAACGCCCTTTTCGCCATAAGAGTAAAAGGCCTTTCGTTCTTCGCTATGATGGTTTCTTCACCTTCTACTAAGTTAACTCCAGGGTCGGTAATGCGAATAGCTAACATGGCCATATTTTTTTCACCCAATAAACCCAGTAATTTTAAGTTTTGGGTAAAGCGACTTTTAGTAATGAGCAGACCTGTTTTATCAAATGCGTAGGTTTCACCTGTTCTACCTATACGGCCAAGCTCTGTAATTCTCGTAAAATGCACCATAGGGTTAAACCCAAGAATCAAAGCCGCAACAACAAACCCTTTTTCATCAAAGATAGGCGCACCAACAAATACAATGGGTGTTGTTGTTAATTGTGCTCCGTTTTCAGAGGTAACTGACGTAACTGGATACTCTATCGGAGAGATAAACACATCCTCTCCTTTAAACAGGCGTTTTAAACTTTCGTTTCGTGTATCAAAAATAGTGCTTTTTTGACCTATATGAGATTCATATTTGCTGGCACGTGTCGTGCCATTAAAGTCGACAATTAAGAAGGTTTGATCAGAATAATGCTGCATTTTAGTTTGCATTAGCATTTGCAGTTCATGATTTGCTTTAGCAATAGTTTGTGGATTGTCATCAGACAATAACTGCTTACTTAATTCAGTAACTCGGGTGTCATTGGAGATATCAACAAGGTCTTGAAGGTGGTTCTCAGCCCATCTCTGTAGGGCCTCTTGGGTAATTTCTAAAACAGTGAAGAGTGATTGATGAATAGTTTGCTTAGCTTGTTTTTCGACATAAATAACCGCCATAAAGATAGCGAAGCTAATCAAAATAATAAAAACAAAAGGCAATATTAAAGAGGAAAAATTTGAATTCTTAATCACATTCACTTCACTCTATTAACTAAAAAAAGAGCCGATGTGTTAGATCGACTCTATATTAGATTAGTGAAATATATTGAAAAAGTGAATAAAACTCACAAATTAAAGCAGACTCTAGGGAACCTGCTTTAATCTAATTTGAATGAACTTACCCTTTCATCAAGGTTACGGGCCAAGTTCAGTAGTTTCTCACTGGTTTCCTTACTACTATGCGCATCGCTTAAAGAACGGTCTGCATTATCACGAATATTTTCGACACTGAGATTAATCTCTTCTGCTGTGATGTTTTGCTGCTCGGTAGATTCAGCAATCTGCACATTAAGATTATTAATTTCCTTCATCTGGGCAGAAATGTCTTTTAACGACATAGCCACTTCTTGAACTTGAAGTGCTCTTTGATCAGCCTCTTCACAAGATGCACTCATAGCTACAACCGTGTCTCTCGCCTCTTGTTGCAATTTATCAATGGTTCGCTTTATCTCATCGGTTGAGTCATGGGTGCGAGTTGCTAGAGTTCTCACCTCATCAGCCACTACGGCAAAACCTCGACCGGTTTCACCTGCACGGGCAGCTTCTATTGCTGCGTTTAAAGCAAGTAGATTTGTTTGTTCTGCAATACTGCTGATTACCTCAAGCACATTACCCACTTCTAAGGTTTGATTTTGCAACTCTTCAACTTGATTCGCGGCACTACGTACATCATTAGCTAATTGGTTAATACTTAATTCGGTCTGAGCGGCAATCGCCATACTGGTTTCTGCCATCTGATTACTGGCATCAGATTTTTCTGAAGCTTCATGAGATGTATGTTTAACCGCTGAAGAAGAGCTCTCAAATTTACTGACTGCATCGGCAACCGACTCTGTACTCTGCTTTTGTAATTGGATAGATTTTTCTGTGGTATCAGATGCCGTATGAATTTGCTCTGCTGACTGGATAAGAATGTGGGAGGTTTCAGATACATTCGTAATATTGTTTTTAAAGCTCGACATCATGATATTGAAGTTATTCGCCAAACGGCCTAATTCGTCATTAGTATTATCACGAATCGACAAACTCAAATCATTATTCTGAGCAACCAAGCGCATGGTTTTACCCAGCACCTTAAGACGTTTGATGAATAAACGTTTGAAGAGTAAACCTAAGCCAACAAAAGCAACAAAGAAGATAGAGCTCAGCATTACTACACTGAAAATTGAGTTTTGATTGATGGCTTGATCCACTTCATCTAGAGAATAACTCACTTTGACTGCACCTAGAATGTCCCCTGTTTTAGCTTGGTGGCAACCTAGGCAGTTTGTGCCCTTGTAATTATCACTGGCAACAATCGGATTGATATAAGTGAGAACACGTTTATTGTCTTTGGTTTCGATAAAGAGGCTTTGTTTACCTTTCATTGCAGCAAGCTCTGCTGGAGTACTGGCCTTTTCATTTAGATTACCTGGCCCATAAAGTTTACTTACTTGTTCGCCACGAAAGATTTGCGCGGCTTCTATGTTCTTTTGGCTACGCATTTTGTCCGTTAAAATTTCACGGTTCGACATGGTGCCAGTAATCATGAGGGTATTGATCGAATCAAAATAATTATCCGCCAATAGTTTAATATTTGTTTCAATCGTCTGCTCTGCAAGCTTTTGCTGCTGATTGGAACCATTAATAATACTGGCAATTAAAACAAGAATACCTGTTATAGCGAGAAGCAGATAAATTTTATGTTGAATCGAGAGTGAACGCATTTCATTTTTCTCCAAGAACCGATTCTCAATACTAACTATAAAAATAATTTATTAGTTTGATCTCGATTAATAAAGGCTCACTTATTTTTTGAGAAATAACGAAAAAACACACTTAAATACCGAATATAAATTGATTGTCTGAAGCTTAATTTGTAATCTTATGAAATTGACTTCTCTATTCTTTAAGTCTAAAGCGCGACTTAATTTAAACTATTTTTTGTGTTTTTCTAAATCAAAAATTTTCTTGAAATCACACAACCTCATATTCATTAAATTAGTTAGTAATATTAATCACTTACTAAGTTTTAGATTTAACAGCATTTACTTTTGTGTACATTAATTTTATGGCAAACCCTAAACCTAAGAAAGTTACCAACTGCATCAGCATCCTCTCTTCCCTTTTCATTATTATCTTTGGTTTTACTCTATCGTTCAGTTTTTACTTTTACAGTCAAAACAGTGAAGAAGATCAATTAGAGCAACATTACGAGCAATACATACATGCGCAGAGCCTGAGAATTCAAGCCAAAATCCAACAATCCAACATGGTACTTCAATCATATTTTGGCTTTTTAGATAGCCAAGGACATGTAACGAGAGACGAATATCGTTTGTTTTCAGAAGTGATATTAAATGAGCACCCAGAGATTTTCGCCGTTCATTGGACTCCTCGTATTAAACATGCAGACAGAGCCGCAATTGAAGCGCAACTAGCAGCGCTTGATTTAGCACCACTGGGTATTTTTGACGTCAATCCAGATGCCAATGAATTAGAAAGAGCACCAAAACGAGAAGAGTACTTTCCGGTTATTTACGCCGAACCTTTAGAGATAAACCGTAAGGCGGTTGGCCTTGACCCCTTAGCGAGGCCATATAATACCGTCACTATTCGCGAAGCTGCTCGTCATGGAATGCAAGATACAACGCCACCTTTTCCTATCGTTCAGGACCCTGACGGCCCACTCTCTGTGGCACTTTATCACCCCATTTACAGCAAAAACAAAGCTCAAGACACTCCCGAACAGCGCTGGGATGCATTAAAAGGCTATATTATTTTAATGTTAAGGCCAGGGCTTTTATTAAAAGAATACCAAGCAGAATTTAGTAAAAAAGATATTCAAGTCCGCCTAATAGACACAACCAATGAAATACAGCTAAAAATTTATCCAAGAGCTGACAGCCCTGAAGATTTGGCAATTAGCAATTTAGCCGATCCAAAAATCATTCAGCATTCTTGGCAAGTTCCTGGCAGACAATGGACGCTAGAGTTCTACTCAGATACAGATAAAGTTATGGTACAAGGTTCATTCTTACCCCTAGCGCTACTAATAATCATGCTGTTACTTACCTTGGTTTTTGCTTCGTTTATTTTTAATGCATTTAGACAGTCAGAGAAATTAAAGCTAGCTAACCTTGCGCTTTTGGAAAGGCAAAAAGAGCTAGATGATCTTGCCTATTATGATCAATTAACCCATTTACCAAACCGCTCTTTGTTGAATGAGCACCTCAAGCGCATTTTAAGCTTAGAAGAAAGAGATAAGAGTTTTTCTGCCATTTGCGTAATGGACTTAGATGGCTTCAAAGAAATTAATGATGTTTATGGACATGATGCTGGCGACCAAGTATTAAAAGACGTTGCTGCCAGATTGTTAGATAACTTAAGAGACAGTGACGTTGCTGCGCGAGTTGGCGGTGATGAGTTTGTTTTTATCCTAACTGGTTTGCATTTAATTGAGCCAATTGATGAGATTATTACGCGCATCATAGACGAGATAAATCAGCCAATTTTACTAAACACAAACCAAGTTAATATCTCAGTAAGTGCCAGTATTGGTGTGTCACTATCCAAAACCCGTGATAATCAAAGCACGAAGACGAAGACAAACATCTCATCCAAACAGAGTAAGCTTCAAATGGCGCCTCAAGAAACCAGCCCAGAAGAGAAAGCCATATTAGACTCAAATATTCGTAAGGCATTATTAAAAGATGCAGATATCGCCATGTACCAAGCTAAAAAGCAAGGTAAAGGAAAGCATGTTTTATTTAGTTTATAGCTGGGTTTAAATACTGAAACCTTGATAAACAGTGAAGACACCTAAAAAAACAGCCTCTTTAATTAAATTCGCCAAGCAGCCAAGCTTGCGCGTCTTTTAAACTATGAAAATTGACGACTTGATATCCATTGGTAAAAGCAACCGCCTCAACAATCACGTTTTCCGAACAAGCGTGAGCTGTTACAGATGCTACCTTTGCATTTTCTAGTTCATCCTGACTTGCTAAATAAATGCCAAACTTCTCCTGCTCTTCTAGTGTCATTAAGTTCTCAAAATGGCTTAAATCAACAAGTAATTTAACCACCTCGCCTTCTTGCACTAGCTGGCATACCTGATCAACTGCCGCCACTCGTTGTTGAAAATCGACCGCATCATTAAATACCACTTTTATGATGTTATTTTCTTCTCTTGCCAGTGAAAATGCCATAGTAAGTCCTTTTATAACTATTGCTTTAACAAGTTTCTTTTAAGTCTAATCCTTATCTTATAAAAAGCTCGAAATTTTACAAAAAAAGCCTTATAAAACAATTTATAAGGCTTTTTCAATACGGACTAAATGGTCAGAAACTAAACAAGGTTAGCAGCGAATTAAGCTAAATTAGCTCAATCGCAACCGCTGCTGCTTCACCACCACCAATACACAAAGAAGCAACACCGCGCTTTTTGTTTTCTTGCTGTAGTGAGTACATCAAGGTAACCAAAATACGTGATCCACTTGAGCCAACAGGATGACCAAGTGCACAAGCACCACCTTTAATATTGACCTTAGCAGGATCAAGTTCCAGCTTTTGTTGAGCAAGCATGGTTACTACGGCGAAGGCTTCATTAATCTCGTATAAATCCACATCATCTTTTGACCATTGCGCTTTATCCAAAACCTTTTGAATGGCTGAAATCGGTGCGATAGTGAATTCAGCAGGTAATTGCGCGTGAGTAGAATGTGCCACAATACGCGCCAATGGCTTAAGGCCTTTTGCAATTGCCTCGCTCTCTTTCATCAAGATGATGGCAGATGCACCATCAGAAATTGAGCTCGAATTCGCGGCCGTTACTGTGCCCTCTTTTGCAAAAGCAGGCCTTAGCTTACGAATTTTTTCTGGACGAGCATTACCTGGCTGCTCATCTACTTCAATTAAAGTATCACCATGACGGCCTTTTACCGTCACAGGTGTTATCTCATCAGCAAAAGTGCCATTATTAATCGCTGTATTCGCTTTTTCTAAAGATGCTAATGCAAAGTCATCCATAGCTTCACGGGTAAGTTCGTACTTGTCAGCCGTTTTCTGAGCAAAGTTCCCCATTAGGCCGCCTTCATAGGCATCTTCAAGGCCGTCAACGAACATATGGTCTAGCACCTTACCATGACCCATACGTAAACCTTCACGTACTTTAGGTAAGATATAAGGAGACTGACTCATGTTTTCCATACCGCCAGCAACCATGATATTAGCACTACCTGCTAAGATTTGATCATGTGCAAACATCACGGCTTTCATTCCTGAACCACACATTTTGTTCACCGTGGTACAGCCTGTTGCTAATGGTAGGCCTGCATCTAAAGAGGCCTGTCGTGCAGGCGCTTGACCAAGGCCTGCGGGCAATACACAACCCATTAACACTTCATCAATCTGCTCTGGCTTTAGACCAGAACGCTCTAGCGCAGCTTTGATTGCAATCCCACCTAGTTCAGGCGCTTTAACACTGCTTAACTCTCCCTGTAAACCACCCATTGGGGTTCTAGCAGCACCAACTAGCACAACATGATCAGTCATCTTTATTCTCCATTAATCGGCCTGTAAACCGATATTAAGTATTGATAATTCTGCGTTCTATTATTAGATAAATAGCATGACTTAACGTTAACGTAAAGCATGTTTCATTTTTTCCTTGTGATATCAGTTATCCGTTTATTTAGATCAAAACTTTCCTTGTCTATCTGCTGATTTTTGCTCGCTTTATAAGTGATCAAAATATTTACTTTACGTTAACGTCAACTTCATTTAGTCTTTAGATATATTAGAGAAATCCATTATGAGCAAACATTATGACCACACAGAAAAAGAGCTTCTCAATTAGCGAACTTGCCGCTGAGTTTGGTGTAACCACCCGCAGCATTCGTTTTTATGAAGATCAAGGTCTCATGAAGCCTGAGCGTAAAGGACAAACTCGCATTTATTACAGCCATGACAAGGTAAGACTAAAACTTATTTTGCGCGGCAAACGTCTTGGTTTTTCCCTGGCAGAATCCCGTGAACTGTTCGATTTATGGGATGAAACCCCAAGCGGTAGTGAAAGACAGCTAAATAAGATGTTAGAAACATTAAGTGCTAAACAGGCTCAACTTGAGCAACAAATGAAAGACATACAGATGGCCAAACAAGAATTGGACAATGCTGAAATGCGCTGCCGCTCCGCACTCAAGGAGCTAATGCAAGGTAAAGAAACTGGGCAAGGATCAGCACACAATACCGCTGACATGTTGACGTCTTCAAAAGAGATTTAAACAAATTAGGCCTAAAAACAAGAATCACCCTATAAAGGTAAACTGACATGATCTCTCAATACTCTGAACTGAATTTTGGACTTGGCGAAACCCTAGATATGTTACGCCAACAAGTGAATGCTTTTGCTGCAGCACAAATTGCACCTCGTGCTGAGCAAATTGACCAAGATAACCTCTTCCCCAATGATCTTTGGAAAAAATTTGGTGAAATGGGCCTACTAGGTATCACAGTCAGTGAAGAATTTGGGGGCGCAGACATGGGCTACCTTGCCCATGTGATTGCTATGGAAGAAATCAGCCGTGCATCAGCCTCTGTTGGTTTATCTTACGGTGCGCACTCAAACCTGTGTGTTAACCAGATTTATCGTAATGGTACTCAAAAGCAAAAAGAAACTTATCTTCCTAAGCTGGTTTCTGGTGAGCACATTGGCGCGTTAGCCATGTCTGAACCTAATGCCGGTTCTGATGTTGTCTCATTAAAGCTACACGCCCGCGATGAAGGCGATCATTATGTACTTAATGGCAACAAAATGTGGATCACTAACGGTCCTGATGCCAATGTTTATGTTATTTACGCCAAAACTGACTTACACGCTGGCTCTAAAGGCATAACGGCTTTCATTGTTGAACGTGATAGCGAAGGTTTCACTCAAGCTCAAAAGCTCGACAAACTAGGCATGCGCGGTTCAAACACCTGCGAATTGGTTTTCCAAGATTGCAAAGTGCCAAAAGAAAATATCTTAGGTGAGCTAAACGGTGGCGTTAAAGTACTCATGGGTGGCCTTGATTACGAGCGTCTTGTATTAGCAGGTGGACCACTTGGCATAATGCAAGCGGCGATGGATGTGGCTGTACCTTATATCCGTGACCGTCAGCAATTTGGTAAAGCCATTGGTGAATTCGAGCTAGTGCAAGGTAAAATTGCTGACATGTACACTCGTATGAATGCTGCTAAATCTTATGTTTACATGGTTGCCATGTCAGCAGACAGAGGTGAAACAACCCGTAAAGATGCCGCTGGTGTTATTCTTTATGCAGCAGAAATGGCCACTCAAATTGCCTTAGACGCGATTCAACTACTTGGCGGTAATGGCTATATCAACGAATACCCTACTGGCCGTTTATTGCGCGATGCCAAGCTTTATGAAATTGGTGCCGGCACCTCAGAAATTCGCCGCATGCTAATTGGCCGCGAACTTTTCATGAACAAATAACTTAGACCAATCATTCATTCCTATTAATCATTCTCATTAGTCAAGGCTCTTTATTTAAGGGCCTGCTTATTTAAAAAAGAGTTGATAGGACAAAAAGATTAAGGAGAGCTATATGCCTATATTGCAGTCTAAAGTTAATCCTCGTTCTGAAGAGTTTTTAGCGAAAGCCGATGCAATGGAAACAGCGGTATTAGATTTAAAATCTAAAATCGAACATATTTATCAAGGTGGTGGTAAATCTTATCAAGAACGCCATCTTGCAAGAGGTAAGTTACTAGTACGTCAACGTATCGATACGCTAATCGATGAAGACAGTGCCTTTCTAGAGTTAGGCCAATTAGCCGCTTATGGGGTTTATCAAGACGATATTCCAGCAGCAGGTGTTGTGGCAGGTGTTGGTCAAGTATCCGGCATCGAATGCATGATCATCGCCAATGATGCCACAGTTAAAGGCGGCACTTACTTCCCGCTTACGGTGAAAAAGCATTTAAGAGCACAAGAAATTGCTGAGCAAAACCACCTACCTTGCATTTACTTAGTGGACTCAGGTGGTGCGAACCTTCCTCAACAAGACGAAGTCTTCCCTGACCGTGATCACTTTGGGCGCATCTTCTACAATCAAGCGCGCATGTCTGCCAAAGGCATTGCACAAATTGCAGTGGTAATGGGTCTTTGTACGGCGGGTGGTGCATATGTACCTGCCATGGCGGACGAATCCATTATTGTACGTAACCAAGGTACTATCTTTTTAGCAGGACCACCTTTGGTTAAAGCAGCAACAGGTGAAGAAGTCAGTGCAGAAGATTTAGGTGGTGCAGATGTGCATTGTCGTACTTCTGGTGTGGCAGATCATTATGCCGAAAATGACGAGCACGCTCTGCAAATTGCGCGTCGTTGTATTTCTCACCTTAATCATAAAAAACAACCTCATGTAGATGTGCGTGAACCACAAGCACCTAAATACGATGCCAAAGAGATCTACGGCATAGTTGGTACAGATCTACGTAAGCCATTTGATGTAAGAGATGTGATAGCACGCACGGTCGATAACTCAGAATTTGATGAGTTTAAACAGCTTTATGGCACAACGTTAGTAACAGGTTTTGCTCATATTCATGGTTATCCTGTCGGCATAATCGCAAACAATGGCATTCTCTTTTCAGACTCTGCTCAAAAAGGCGCTCACTTCATTGAGCTTTGCTGTCAGCGCAATATTCCTTTGGTGTTTTTGCAAAATATCACAGGTTTCATGGTGGGCCAGAAATACGAAGCCGAGGGTATCGCTAAACATGGCGCAAAAATGGTAATGGCTGTTGCTTGTGCCAATGTCCCTAAAATCACCATATTAATCGGTGGTAGTTTTGGTGCGGGTAACTATGGCATGTGCGGACGTGCTTATAACCCAGACTTTTTATGGATGTGGCCTAACGCCAGAATTTCTGTCATGGGCGGCGAACAAGCTGCAGGTGTGATGGCAACGGTAACGAAAGATAAGCTTGCCCGTTCTGGCATGAACTGGAGCGAGGAAGAAGAAGCAGAATTCAAACAGCCAATTATTGACACTTACGAGCATCAAGGACACCCCTACTATGCTAGCGCTCGTCTTTGGGATGATGGTGTGATAGATCCGGCGCAAACACGTGATGTGATTGCCCTAAGTTTATCAGCGACCCTGAATCGACCAAAAGAAGAGACAAAATTTGGTGTCTTTAGAATGTAAGGATTTGGACAACCAAGTTTAACCCATTTGGCCCAATCTAGGCTTTACCAACATATTTGGGTAAAGCCATCCCTATTAAGTGATCATGAGAGAGCAATGTCATGAACAATATACCCACGCAAAGCACGCTTTTTGATAACACAGAAGAGAACTCATCTTCTGCCAACAGTGATTTTAATGCCAAAGTAATTTTGCATTACCCTAACCCTGGTATCGCTGAGTTAATCTTAAATAATGCAGACAAATACAATGCATTTGACGATCACATCATCTCTTTAATGATAGAGAAATTAGCGCAAGCAGAAGCGCAGGCAGATTTAAAACTCCTTATCTTGCGCTCTACAGGTAAACACTTCTCATCTGGAGCAGATTTAAACTGGATGAAGCGTATGGCAAACAACAGCCATCAAGAAAACCTAGATGACGCCAACCAACTTGCTAAGTTAATGCAAAACCTTAACAACTTTAGCAAGCCTACTCTCGCACTTGTACAAGGTGCAGCTTATGGTGGTGCCGTTGGCCTTGCCGCTTGTTGTGATATAGTCGTTGCCACACGCACCGCAAGATTCTGTTTAAGCGAAGTCAAAATAGGTTTAGTACCCGCCGTCATTAGCCCTTATGTAATTCGCGCAATTGGTGAACGCCAAGCAAGACGCTACTTTTTGAGTGCAGAAATTATCAACGCAGAGCAAGCTCAAAGTTTTGGCTTAGTTCACGACTTAGTTGATGACCAGAACCAGCTAGATCAAGCGGCAGAACACTTTATTCAGCAGTTAAGTCAAAACAGCCCCCAAGCCATGACAGTAGCGAAAAAGCTTATTTTCGCAGTGAGTCACAAGCCGATCGACACAGAAGTCATTAGCTATACCAGCCAGTGCATTTCGGACATACGTGTTAGTGACGAAGGCCAAGAAGGTCTCAATGCCTTTTTAAATAAGCGTCAAGCTAGTTGGATTCAACCTACAACAGGCAAAGACAAGGAGACAGATGATGTTTAATAAAATCCTAATCGCTAACCGTGGTGAAATTGCCTGTCGTGTTATCGAAACTGCCCACAAAATGGGTGTTCGCTGCGTTGCTGTTTATTCAGAAGCAGATGTAAATGCTCGTCATGTTGCTATGGCAGATGAAGCCTTTTTACTAGGGCCAGCACCAAGTAACCAAAGCTATTTACGCCACGAAAAAATTATAGAGATCGCCTTAGCAAGTGGTGCTCAAGCTATTCACCCAGGCTATGGCTTCTTATCTGAAAACACAGAGTTTGCTGAAGCCTGTGCCGAGAATGGCCTTGTTTTTATTGGTCCACCAGCCAGCGCTATTGCGGCTATGGGGTCTAAATCTGCTGCTAAAGCTATTATGGAAAAAGCACAGGTGCCATTAGTACCTGGCTATCACGGTGATGATCAAAGCCCTGAGCTATTAAAAGAAGAAGCGATACGTTGCGGCTTCCCTGTTTTGCTTAAAGCGATCGCAGGTGGCGGTGGTAAGGGCATGCGAGTGGTAAACGAACTGACTGAGTTTGATGAAGCCTTAGCAGCTGCACAACGTGAGTCTAGCAATGCGTTTGGCAACCCAGACATGCTAATAGAACGCTACCTAACGCAACCTCGTCACGTAGAAATCCAAGTCTTTTGCGACTCTCACGGCAATGGCGTCTATTTAGCTGAGCGAGATTGTTCGGTACAAAGACGCCACCAAAAAGTGATTGAAGAAGCCCCTGCTCCTGGTCTTTCAGATGCCACACGCAAAGCTATGGGTGAAGCAGCAGTAAAAGCGGCTCAAGCCATAGATTATGTAGGCGCAGGTACAGTTGAGTTTCTCTATGATGTGGATGCTTCTTTCTTCTTCATGGAAATGAATACCCGTTTGCAAGTTGAGCACCCAGTGACAGAGATGATCACAGGGCAAGATTTAGTCGAATGGCAATTACGCATCGCCAATGGCGAAGCCTTGCCCTTAAGCCAAGATCAAATCCAAATCACAGGTCACGCACTTGAAGCCCGTATTTACGCAGAAGATCCTGATAATGACTTTTTACCTGCAACAGGCAAGCTGCATTACCTAAAAACACCAGCCACCAACTCAAATGTCAGAGTGGATACAGGTGTACTAGAAGGCGATGAAGTCAGCATTCATTACGACCCTATGATCGCCAAGCTCATAGTTTGGGATCAGGACAGAAGCAAAGCGATCAACCGTATGGTGCAAGCGCTAGAGCAATATCGCATTAGCGGCGTCACCAGTAATATTCGCTTTTTGCATGCCCTAGTAGCTGCAAAACCTTTTAGAGATGCTGAACTTGATACAGGTTTTATCGAAAAACACGAAAACCTTTTATTTAATACTAGTAGCCTTGAACTAGATAAGGCTCTTATCTTAGCTGCTGGCTTTTATTTACAACAAGCTAAAGTGGTCAAGAAGAGCAATCAAGATAAGCACTCACCTTTCAGCCAATTTAAAAATTGGAGAATGAATAAGCAATATCAAAAGCCGCTTATTCTCGTGGTAGACGACACCAAACATACATTAGAAATTCAACATTTTGATGAATATGATGAAGTCCGAGTAGATGGTCGCTCATACAAACTGCAATCTCATCTTAGTCATGACAAGCTAGATGCTATTATTGATGGCCACTGCCTTAGTGTCCACGGAGCATTAAAAGAAGGCGTGTTAGATCTTTTCTATCAAGGCGAGAAGTTTAACTGCCACCAGTACACGGCTGAGTATGAACAAGGCGATCATGGATCTGATAACAGCTTAAGCGCACCTATGAATGGCTCCATGGTGAGCGTGATGGTCTCTCAAGGGGATAAGGTTAGCGAAGGCCAAACCCTAGTGATTATGGAAGCGATGAAGATGGAACATGCTATTAAAGCACCTCATGACGGTATCATCGACGCCATTTACTTTAACGAAGGCGAACTTGTCAGCGACGGTGCAGAGCTCCTCGCTATGAGTGCGATTGAAACACAACAGGAAAGTGTCTCATGACCCTAGATAAACGTACTTTTATCCAGTCCCCCCATTCTTACCCCAAAAAGGTACGTATGGTAGAAATGAGCCCAAGAGATGGCTTGCAGAATGAAACGGGTTGTTTTGTTCCCACACAAACCAAGATAGAGCTGATTAACCGTTTAAGCGACACTGGTCTGATTCATATTGAATCAGCCAGTTTTGTGTCTCCTAAATGGGTACCGCAAATGAAGGATGCCAGTGAAGTTATGGCGGGCATCAAGCGTAAAGACGGCATAACCTATAGCGTGCTTACCCCTAACTTGCGTGGCTTTGAAGCTGCGCTTGCGGCCAATGCTCAAGAGGTGTCGGTATTTAGTGCCACCTCAGAAAGCTTTACTCAGAAAAACATTAATTGCTCGATTGAAGAAAGCCTTGAACGCTTTATCCCTGTGATTGAAGCCGCTAAGTCCCAAGGCATCCCTGTTCGAGGTTATGTGTCTACTGTGATGGGCTGCCCTTATGAAGGTGAAATAGCGCCAGACAAAGTCGCTAAAGTGGCAAAAGCCCTTTATGACATGGGTTGTTATGAAATCTCTTTAGGTGACACTATCGGCACAGGTACACCGCTAAAAGCCAAACGCATGCTAGAAGCAGTTAACAAAGTCATTCCAATGCACTTACTAGCAGCGCACTTTCACGACACCTATGGCCAAGCTGTCGGTAATTTAAATGCGGTGCTAGAAGAAGGTCTCGCTATTATCGATAGTTCGGTAGCAGGCCTTGGCGGCTGCCCTTATGCAAAAGGCGCCTCTGGCAATGTTGCTACCGAAGATGTGCTTTATTTGCTCGAAGGACTTGGCATCGAAACAGGTATAAACCTTCAAGCCATGGTCGATACTGGCTTCTGGATTTGCGAACAAATCAATCGTAATAATGGCTCTAAAGTGGCACTAGCAAAGGGAAGAAGTCAGGACTAATCCTGACTTTTCATGCATTCCAATAAAATTTAGAAAGCGGGTTTAGAATCAAGCTTCTTGTAAAGCTTGATTCTTTCGCATCAAAAGCTCATAAAAAAACAACATTATAAAGGCGATAAGTATAGCCCCGAAGCTAATGAATAATGCTTCTTTGTAACCAAAGTATTGCGCAACAATCCCCATTAAAGACGCTCCCGCCATACTCCCTAACGCCATCATATTTGAATAATAAGCCGTAGCCTTACCAATACAGTTAGGCGCTTTATCTTGCAATAAACTAATCCCGACACCCACAAAAATACCATAGAAAACACCATTAATAATCTGAATCAAAATAAAGCTCAGCATGCTTTCAATTAAAGTACATGATATATAAAACACCATGGCTGCAATAAAACTAAGGAGTAAAACCTTAGTTGTGCCGATTGCCTTAGCCCATTTAGCAGACATCAACATAATTGGGATCTCACATGCTGCGGTCAAACCTAACAAGAGCCCAGGGAAAGACACAGGCAAGTTTAAGTCATTGGTCAAATATAATGGCATGGCTGTAATGTAATTTGAGTTCGCCACATTCCCAAGAAAAAGCACCGCCCCTAGGTAATACACAACCCTCGGAATAGCTTGGTTTTGCAGCGCTTGTGACTCGCCCTTAGTCGCTGATGCTTTTTCTTGCTGAGGGAGTTTTCCCCAAGCATATAAGGCGACAAAAACGCCAGCACACGCAGCCATAAGAAAGGTGAACTCAAAACCTATTTTATCGACTAATAAAAAGGCTAATGGCGGCCCAAGAATCCAGATAAAGGATACCGAAGATCGTATTTGCGCATTCAATTGAGTTGGATCTGTTGCCGAACTTTCAGCAAAGTGTCTAACCATAATCAGTATCATAGGGATCGACGCCCTAGCGACTCCCATAAACAAGGTACCAGCAATCAATATTTGCCAGAATGCGGTTAAAAAAGCGTAACTCATTGCCGCACAGACTATTCCCATCAAAGCGATAATAAACAAAACTTTGTGGTCTACTCCCTTATCAGCAAGCGCGCCAAATTTTTGCGTAATGTAGATTCCAGAAACGGTATAAGCCACAGTATAAATACCAATATAAATAGGTTCAAAGCCGAGTCCATCGATTAAAAAAATACTTAATATAGGTATAATAAGAGCATATGAAAGCGCAGTTAAGCCATTGATAATATAGTAATTACCAGCCTCACTGCTGAGAAAATGATAAATGCGTTTGATGTCCCTTTCTCCTTGTTTCTGACTCCTTGTCAGAGCTGTCTAAATACTTAGTTCGTTTTGATATTCTGCATTATTTCTGATTTGCGTTTAATGATAGGGCTAACGATAGGACTGCCCTCTTGGGTAAAAAATACAGAAGGTCGATTAAGCCCTTTCAGTTTCCAACTTAAAATTTTACCAATACCTCTCATCACAGCTTTGGCAGACGAACCCTTTAGTGCTGACGGAATTTGCTTTTTAATCTCATGAGTTTGCACATAAGCACGGTTTTGACCAATTTCATCTACTCGACTAGTTTGATGTCGCATAAAATTATGTACTACACCAATAAAAGGCATATTGCGCCCTAACGTATTGCCAATAGGCGTGTTACAGCACTTTGCATACCAACGATTCATGCCTTTATCGCTTAAGCGAATACAGGCAATTTCTTCAATACCTTGATCGATTGTCAGATTAGAGATGGGCATTTGGAAAATATCCGTACCAGAGTATTGATCAAGAATGGCCGGATGATTAGATCGCCCCAACTCCATCAAATAAAAAGCAAAAGCCTGGCAATCATAACAGCAACAGGTAAGGCGATTGCCCTTTTGCGCATCCATATCATGGGCTTGCCCCTGAACTTTACCGCAATCACAAGCCAGCTTTATTTCTGCCATAAGTCTTACCCTCATCGTTATATTTAAAAGCGTTTTATTGAAAAAAGTTAAACCGAAAAGAGCCACTTAATCAGTTCAGTTGAATGGCTTAATTAAATGCATCAAAATCTCATCATAAGAAACACCTGCCACTCGAATGGCGTCTTTCTCTAACCCATACTCTTTAAAACCAAACTTCTTATACAAATCTATTGCTTGTGTATTATTTGCAGTCACCGTTAGTTGCAAACTCGAAACCGTTTTTAAGGCATCAAATTCTTTGATAATGCTCTTCATCAGGCCTGAGGCAATCCCAAAGCCTCTCGCATTAGGTAAAACATAAACACCCCAGAGATAAGACTTATGCTGAGTTTTAAGCTTATGACCTTGAGTGAACCCTGCGATAGCAACAAGCTCGCCTGTTTCTATAAATCCCCCAAGACAAAAAGAAGATTCTCTCGCTTCCAAGCGTTCACGCCAAATAGTCTCATCAAAGTGAGATTCTTCAAGTAAACTAGACTCGAAAGCCTGAGGAGCTTCTTCAAGACTTTTAAGGCGAACCTTTTTATAATGTCGCCAATCTTCTGGAGTGAGTTTTCGAAATAACACGAGTACGCCCTGCTCTATGTGAATCCATAGATATACTTTAAGGCATATGAGATTAACTTAATAGGTGTTGAGATAAATTCTCATTTAGAATCAAAGCTTATAAAAAGGCTCAATCGCAAAAAGCAATTGAACCCTGTTATGAAATTTCTAACAAACCTCGTAAACAAAGTAACTTATTGAGCACTACTAGAAAGGTTCACACCTGAAAAACCTTTATAAGCATAAGTCCCTATGTGGTAAATACCTGAAGCGGGATTACCTATCTGGCAGGTTTCATTATTACCTGTTTCAAAAGGTCGGCAATCATAATCAGATGAAGTTGGTTGCGCACCGTATTTAACATACAAATCAGCATCTCCTGTACCACCATTCATACTGACTTCAAATGAGGTCACGCAGTCAGGTAGATCAAGTTGGTAATAAGCCCACTCACCGGTGTTGCCTGATAAGTTCGTTAAAGCAAGGTCAGATACTTCACAACTTTGCTTATCTTCGCTAGGCAAAGATGTAAGACGCACAGTGGTAACAGAACCATCTTGATTAAAGATAAGCTGATAAAGTCTATCGTATTCACTTTCATCAATGGCAGAGCCTGCTTCGCCGCCTAATAAGGTCACAAGTTCTGGGGTAGTATTAGAGTGGCCCACCACCATGGTATTACCAACCAAGGTTTTTAAAGTCGTCGCAAAGCCACTCAAATCGAACGGATCATAAGACTGAACACCAACTGAGATAAGCTCACTTAAAGATGCTGCTGTTTCTAAGGTACGATTGTAAGAAGTGCTGTAAATCGCGTTAATATTTGCATGCTTGAGTGTACTAGCGAGGTTAGCGGCACGTAGTTTTCCCGCTTCAGACAAGGAAGGGTCCGAGCCAGCATCCAACTTTTCAGCATGGCGTGTTAAATAAATAATATTCGCATCCGCTGCCATTAATGAAGAAGCATACAGGCCAGATAAAGCCATACTCATACCCACAACAGAGACAGTTAAAGCCTTCTTAATCATGATAAATCCTTTTTATAACACATTGTTTTAGTTTGTTTTTGATCTGATTTTTCACAAAGTCAGATCAACATACTAGCAATGCTTTTGCCGTAGCTGAGCAAAAGTTAAAAAGGCTAATATAGCTAGATCAAGGGTCTCAGATTAGATTAGAGAACTTGCGCTAAATCAATCGATGATTCCTTAAACCATTCCTTAAGCTAAGCTAACCATTCCTCTAATCTTGCAAGTAAGCCTATTACACGTTTCGGCAATACATGCTCTCGATTAGTACAAAGGTAAATGGTTTCATTTACTGGGTTTGGAAGTGTATGCCGTTTAATCTTGTCCTGATAAACAAAGGCATCAACAGCAAAAGCAGGCAAGACAGTAAAACCTAAACCTAAGCTGACCGGCTCTAGAATCGAGCCTATTTGATTTGAAAAGCCACTTTTTCGGATATCATCAATATGGCTAAATTCAGGAAAGTTAGCCCCTAGTAACAAAGCGGCTTGATAAGCGCTATCTGGATGCTGGATAAAGCCTAATTCTTTAAGCTGATTCCACATAGCCATTGATGTGGTTGCAGAAGATAGTTCACAATCGTCAAAATCAGCCGGTGTTACCAAAACAAGCGCTTCTTTTGCCACTTCCTTAGCGTCTATTTTAGGGTTTGCTGTAAGTTTACTCATCAAGCCAATATCTAACACGCCTTGGCTTAAATGTGATTCGACCGAATCATTAGGCGCAAAACGATAATCAACCGTCAACTTAGAATGAGTTTGCTGCATAGACAAAATATCAGGATAAAGTCTTAACCCCACGCTTCCAGGCGACATGACACTTACCTCCCCTTCAAATTCAGGGTCGTCTTGCAAGCTGGTTTCGAGCTCTTCCATGGTCTGTAATATCTGCTTTCCCTTTTGGTAAACCTGATTGCCCGCATGGGTCAGACTAAACTTTTTCCCTTGTCGTATTAGTAAAGTCTGCCCAAGAGACTCTTCCAACTTTCGAACATGTTGGCTTACGCCAGATTGCGTCATATGCAACTTATCAGCGGTACGGGTGAAATGGCCAAGCTCGGCCAGAGTACAAAAGCTTTTTAAAAGGACAGGATTAATCATAACAAAATATACTTATTTTCATTTTAAATGATAATTTAACATTATTAATATACGTATGTAACCTTGCCTTATTCACTCGTTAAACACGACGAGAAAGACCTATCTAAACCGTTAATAAGGAAAATACATGACCTACCCAAGAGCCTTTAATCACATAGGTTTATCCGTACCTGATGTCGACGCCGCTTTTAAGTGGTATACAGATGTTTTAGGGCTTTACCCAATAATGGAGCCAACAGAAATTGCACGAGATGACAGTGCCATTGGCATTATGTGTGATGACGTATTTGGTGAGAGCTGGAGTAAATTTAAAATCTGTCACCTAGCAACAGCAGATAGAATCGGTATCGAATTGTTTGAGTTCCCAGATAATCAAACACCTGAAAATAATTTAGAGTATAAAAAGACGGGCATTTTTCATTTCTGCATTACTGATCCTGATGTAGAGGGTTTAGCAGAGAAGATAGTCGCAACGGGCGGTAAACAGCGTATGCCAGTTCGCAGTTATTACCCTGGAGAAAAGCCATATCGCATGGTTTACTGTGAAGACCCGTGGGGGAACATCATCGAGATCTACTCACACTCTTACGAGTTAACTTACTCAGCAGGCGCTTATCAAGATTAAGCATTAATCTAAAAGTAAAAGACTGGCTTACCGCTTATTCAAGCACCTGCCAATAAGTCAGTCTTATTGCTAGCTAGATACAGACCTAATAGCCTAGGCTCGACTCATAAGGGTCTTCTGTTCTCTTTGCTTCATATTCCTCATAAGACATGCTGGACCTTTCCATACACTCATCATATTGGGAAGGTGCCACATTGTTACAAGCAAATTGATTATTCGCTTG
This sequence comes from Marinomonas sp. S3726, assembly GCF_000967665.1. Classification (NCBI taxonomy): domain Bacteria; kingdom Pseudomonadati; phylum Pseudomonadota; class Gammaproteobacteria; order Oceanospirillales; family Oceanospirillaceae; genus Marinomonas; species Marinomonas sp. S3726. The sequence continues at coordinate 26,505 of NZ_JXYC01000036.1, forward strand.
AATATTGTCATACAAGTCTTTATTACTACAGCCTGTCACTAAAACCATAACAACACCTAACATGGCTAGTTTAATCATTAACTACTTTCCTTTTTATATTGAGTTTTTAAAGCGCTTCACTCCAAAACTCACTTAAATATTTGATTGCGAATATTAGATAAAATCTGACTCAAGTCTTCTAGATAAACTTCAAACTCAATAACTCACCATTCCAATCAGTTACGCATTAAATACCAAGCGAATAATAGCATAGGCAATAAGATAGGAACGACAGCCAAAACCGCAAAATCTGAATACTCCCCGTGCTTAAATGCATACCAGCCTTGATGAATGCAGAAAGCAGTAGAACCAATAAAAAAGAGAGAAAGATAAAAGTAAAACTCTGTTAAATCAGATAAACCAAGATACAAGAGAGTTGGCCAAATAGTGGCACCTATCCAAAGATGGGGGACTAGCATTACCCCTATCTTTCGTTTATAAGGTTCTCTTCTCATTTGAAGCTCCGCATTTATTGCAACTCATCACTATTCCATTTAAATAAACTATCGGGAAGATTTTCTTCATTTTTAACACCAAAATGCATAATAACGCACTCAACTAAAGCAGCTTTGCAGCGCGAAAGAACCTAAATATCACTAAAATAATGACATGCATTAATTTGATTATTAAGGAGTGAATCATGAAATTAACCCTATATTCTGGCACACGCAACGCTTCAAGCTGGGCCATGAGAGCTTGGTTAAGTCTAAAGGAAACAAACATTGAATTTGAAGAGATTATTGTTGATATTAGACGCCCTCAAAGATGGCGAAACATAGCTGAAATTAGCACTTTTTCACCCGCATCTCGTGTACCTGTTCTAGTGGTTGAAGAAGCGATTAGTCAGAATAATAACAAGCACGTCATTTATGATTCTCAGGCCATCATGGAATTCGTTAATGAACTATCCAATAACCAATTACTCCCTGATGATACATTTGTAAGAGCTGAAGCCAGATCTATGATTGCTTGGCAACATGCTGATATGGGTAAGATCTGCCCTAGCCTATCTTTTGAAAGCAGCTTTTATCCAGATAAGAAAATACTGTCAGCTGATAATGTCAAAAGCGCCGAAGGCCTTTATCAAGTATGGGAAGGTCTATTATCTAAATACCAGGGTCCATATTTATTTGGCAACGTGTCCCTTGCGGACCTTACCTTAGTACCTAGCGTATTAAGGCTTACTTCACACCTTGAACCATCTCATCATTTCCCCCTAACAAAGGCTTGGGCAGAACGTTTATTAAACCGACCTCATGTCAAAACTTGGTTAGATGAAGCCTATGGATTAGACCCCATTTATTATGATTCCTACCTACATTGAGAAAGGTTGAGAGAGCCTAAACGTCTTGGCTCTCTCCCCTTTATTAGATCCAAAACTAAAAAGCCATTAATCCCTATTGTCAGGATCAGACATATCCACCGCTTTATGAGACGCTTTTAACAAAGCATCATAAATAGCGGCTTCCACATTTTTGGCTTTCAGCTCATTCACTCCTTGCTCAGTGGTACCATTTGGCGTCATCACATCTTGAGCAAGCTGAGCAGGCAACTTATCAGACATTTGCAGCATTTTACCGCTACCCTCTAAGGTTTTACCCACTAATCGCTTTGACTCTTCATAGTTAAAGCCCAATGCTTGAGAGGCTTTAATCATGGCATCAGCCATTAGCATGACATAAGCTGGCCCTCCACCACTGATGCCTGTTGCGCCATCTATATCACTCTCTTTCTCAACAAAGAAAAGCTCACCCATAAACTGAGCCGCCTCAAGAAAAGCAGAATAATGAGCACTAAAAGTACCGCTAAAATAGATAGGCGTGATTCCTACACCAAACTCACAAGGCGTATTTGGCATACATCTCACCACTTGAGAGTTAGGAAAGTATTGCTGAATTTCCGCACACGACACACCAGCTAACATAGAAACAATTAAAGCAGGATCGTTAGCGCCCGAATCTCGGTTTTGCATCGCTAGATTAGGTAAGTCTTGGGGCCTTATTCCTAAGAAGAGAATGTGTGTATTTTCGGGGAGCCCTTCTCTCATCTCAATATCACCAAGACTTTGCGCAAGTTTTAGCCTTTCTTCACTTTTGTCGATAACACTCACTTGCCAAGTATTTAAAAAGTAAGGAAATGTCGCTTTGAATACAGGAAACCCCATATTCCCCACTCCTAAGTACACACAATTTTTTTGCAACATTTGCGATCTTCTCCTTAATCCTATCCATTTTCGTTTTCTATTCGAAAACTAGATGGTACGAATAGATTTAAAACTTTCAAGGCTTTAATAAAAGAAAGAAAAAACAGAAACATTAGAAATAACTAATTGATTTAGTTAGATTAAATAAAAAACAGCGTAAATAACAGAAGTGAATTAAAGTGGGAAGACTCACTATCTCCATCCTTGGAGATATATAAAATAAGGCATGAGAAGAGAGTTTATCGAGCGATAATATCCAGCACTTCTTCAATGGTTTGAGTTAAAAGCTCACCATTGTCATAAGCGCTTTGCAATGCCGCATCTTGGCTTTCCTTCACCTTAGTTGGCTGTTCGATAAATAAGCCTTTTGGTTGATAATATTGGTCTAATACAACCACTAAAGGAATTTTAACCTCTGTAATATCTAACTTATCTAACAAGTTTTCTTGAGCAAAATCTCGGCTAATAATAGAGATATTAATCTTAGGGTGAAGCTCTGCCATTGCACTGATTGCCGTAATATTTAGCTGACAATCCGGACACCAAGTTTCACCGGCTATTAGGATATTAGCACCCTGCTCTAAACTGGCAATTCTCATTATAAGTGATTGCGTAAACTGTCCCGTTAAAGCGTCAGCCGCTTTAAGGACAGCAAGCGCTTCGTCTTCAGAGCCTTGCGCCAAATAGGTTTTAAAGTCGATTCCTTGCTCAAAAAAGTTTTTAAATGCCATAAGCTAACAATTACCTTTGCTTTTTATTAATTTCAAACACCATCTTACCAACAGAAGACCACAAATAAACCGAAAACATTTTCAACTTATGATGATGCCAATAAAGGATAAGTGAAAAAAGTCAGATGCCCTAAGTTAAAAGCAAAGTGAACTGCCACGGCATAACTTAGTCTTCCGCTCCAATAATAGGTTAAACCGTATAAAAGCCCAGCTAAGCTTGCCACTAACATAAAGACAGGCCCACCAGCAAAGTGCGCTAAACCAAATAAAACACTGGCAATACCCACGCCGATAACAGGATTAAAGCGACGAGTTAATAGGTTTTGAATATAACCCCTAAACAATGCTTCTTCAGCGACACAGGTTAAGAGCAAATTACTAAAGGCAAATACCAACCACCAATTTGGTAGACTCAATTCGTATTGAATCAGTCCCAGAAGGAAAGCGAGTAAGAAAACACTCACAAACAAAGCGGCAAGCGTTCGTACTTGCATTTGAGTCATTGCCTTAGCACGTCCAAGCAAATTAGGTACAAGTAAAAGCAAGGCAAAGAATATCAGCGGCTTATCAAGGTTTAAATATAATGTATAGGTAGAGCTATTTGCTCCGCTTTGCACCTGATCTAAAACCTGTAAATTATTAAAACCAGGTGCGAGATGTAAGACTAATGCAAGCGCCCAGACAACCACAATCACATGGCAAATAAGACGTTTTACTCCCTTAGCTTTTGCACCATAAGCGGCCACAATTAAACCAGCTACACCATATAGAATTCCGATTAATTCCAAATGAGACTGATACAAGGCGGCTAAAGCACAAACACCTAAACCTAAAAGCCCAAACTTAGGCTTAAAGAAGCTTGTAATAATTGCCATACCTAGCAGAAACCAAGTAAAACCTGCTGGGAAAAGTGAAAGTATAAATTCCATCAATTAGATCCATAAAAAAACTGTGTGCGGATACTAGCATGCTACCGAATAGCTCATATAATCCAGGCAAATTATTTACACTAAACTCACACTTCCTTTTGCTAAGTGTTTGATTAATAATTTTTCTTCTTTAAGGAAGGCTTACTAATCAAACGATTAACGATTGAGTTCACCACAGGATTAATCATGAAAGTTACAGGTAAGGCAACTGCAAAAGAGATCCCCCAAGCGGCTAACCAAGCCAATAGAAAACTCATTAAGTCTTCTACTCCCAGTTGTATGAGTGTCATAGCGAACGACATAGCCCCAGACATTAATAACGCCATAAAAAATCCAAACAAGTGCCCATAGTATTTTGCATGAAACATCTCTACCTCCTTTAATCTAAAGCTGGCTTTCGGCTTAAAGCGATGAATCTTGTATCAGGCTAATATGTAGGAGATCACTGGTTACCCTAAGGTCCATACTCTCACCTCTCACTAGGTCACCGTCTTTTACAACCTCGCCATTTAATAATCCTTCGCCTTGGCTGATATAAGCGAGAAATTCACCTTTAATTTGAATGTTTTTATCTTTCTTCAGTAGGCCAATATCGATTGTTGTATGACTATCAAAAGTCTCAGTTTGCAACTTACTACCACCATAAATACGGGTTAACTCATTCTCTTTTGGTTCATAGAGTTTGTAAGCTGCAGGTTCGCCCAAGGTTTCTGGCAGAGCCCAAAGCTGAAGTATGCGATTCCCCGTGGCATCTGGATTAATTTCATTGTGCTCAAAGCCTTCAGCCCCAGCTCTTTGCGCTTGAACTTGATAACCAGAAAGCGATTGCCCATGCTCTAGCGAGCCTTCATGTTGCAAGTTGCCCTCTAACATCACGGTAATTACATCCACCTCATGATGAGGGTGCATTCTGGTTTCCCCATGAGGTAAGTACCTTGCATCCGCTAGGAAAATAAACTGCCCTAACCCGTTCCAAGTCGAGTTATTACCTCCTACTTTGTTATCAACAATCAAACGTGTTTCTTTAAGTCCAGCAAAACCACCACGTTTAAGAGAATCTCTGTGTAAAATCTTCATAATCATTTCCTTTTATCTATATTTGTTTGTTTTTTTGAAGCTAAAACCATTGTAAATAAAGAAATAAAATTAAATAATCAGAATAAATTAACCAATTTGTTCGATAAAACTGAATAGTTTTAGCTTAAGGCAAGGAGGCAAAAAATGAAACTCACATTAGATGCACTTGAAGTACTCGACGCGATAGATAAAAAAGGCAGTTTTGCCGCCGCAGCGAATGCCCTCTTTCGTGTTCCTTCCACCCTGACCTATACAATACAAAAGCTAGAAGAGGATTTAGGCTTTGTTATTTTCAGAAAGGAAGGCAGACGCTCTGTACTAACACCAGCGGGTCGAGTTTTATTAGAGGAAGGAAGGAGCCTTCTTCTAGCGACCCAAGCCATGATAGATAAAGCCCATCAGGTGGATTCAGGCTGGGAGGTTCGTCTCAATATTGCACTAGATACAGTTTGGGATACACAGCAGTTCTTACCTATTCTGACTGAGTTTCAGCAACTTAATACAGGTGTTGAAATCAACCTCTTAGAAGAAGTCATGGGTGGCAGTTTAGAAGCTTTGATAGAAGACAGAGCGGATATTGTCCTTGGTGGTCCAGCACCAAACACGCCCATTCAAGGCTTACAGTTTAAAGAAGTGATACAAAGCCAATGGTGTTTTGTGACAGCAAATCATCACCCTCTTACTCAAACAAACCTTCCATTAACGAATGAAATGATTGCTCCATATACTTCCATTGTGATTAAAGATTCATCCAGACATTCTCCGATCAAGTCCCATCGCCTTATGGATAAACAAAAGCAGATTAAAGTCGCTTCAATGCAACAAAAAATAAGTCTGATCGAGGCTGGTATTGGTGTAGGTTTTTTGCCCAAGCACAAGATTCAAAACAAACTAGATGAAGGCACATTAGTCACATTAGAAACCACAGAACCTACTGCAATAACGCCTCAATACTGTTCTTGGAAAAGTAACAACAAAGGCAAAGCTGCCCGCTGGTTTATTGATAGAATCCTGTCAGAGAAAATTTAATTATGTCTTTAGAAAGAGCGAAAAGCACATATAAATGATTAGTAAATGATTACTCATAAAAAATGCTTTTTATATAAACTACTGATTAACAAAGAAATAAATGATTAATAAATCAATCAATAAAAAACCTTATGAACTTTTAATATTAGATATAGCCAATTAAAAATATCTTAATCCAAAAGAAATAACAAAAACTCATATCTGTAATTGTTTGTTTTATGCACAATAGTTTCATATTCTCGATTTTCAATAAAAATAAAACGCATAAAAATGCACTTTAAGGATATTTAATTTAACAAATCATCCATGAGGTGCGTTTTCTCAATTAAGGGAAATAATATGTTTGAAAATTCGACTGCATTTAGCAAACCACTAAAACGCTTTTTGTGCCTTTCATCTATCTCTATGTCTATCTCAATGTCAGGCTTAACCTATGCAGCACAAGACTATCTCGACTATGGCTTACATTGGGCCAAAATGGTGAGCGGCAATGAAAGCCAAGTCAAAGCCGTTAATCATGACGGCTCTCTCATCACCCAAGATACTAGCTACTATGACGATAGCAAACCAACAGTGATCTACTTCCATGGTTGGCAAAGTGGATCAGCTGAAGAAGGATATAGCCGAGAAGACTTCGAATTTTCAGATATTAATGAAAACACCATGGAAACTTGGAAGGAACAAGGCTGGAATGTAGGCATATTCCATTGGAATCAGTTTGCAGACGAAAGCGAAGTAAAAGATGCGGAAGCAAAAATGTGGAGCGCAAATGGCAATAAAGGCATGCGTTATCGCTTAAGCGATGGCAGCTATAGTACAACCCAATCACCGGCCATATCTGTTGGCGAAATTGCTTTTCAACAAATTAGTTCTGTTTTAGCCAACAACACATCAAATAACCTTCGCTTTGCAGGCCACTCTTTAGGTAATCAACTCGCCGTTTTTGTCGCCCAGAAAATCAATGATGGAATAAATAACGGTACCTTAGCTAACAACCTCATGCCCAAAAGAATTGCTTTATTAGACCCTTTTTGGTCTCAAGATGGAAAAAGCTATTTAGGTGATAAAAATGGCGACGGCCAAAATGACTGGACAGGTGAACGAGTTCACTGGGCCATCAATGAAATGATTGCTGATCAAGACATTGCCGTCGAATGGTATAAAACCTCCCTTATTTTTGATGTCTGGATTGGTGATCAAAATACTGCTTTAGAAAGTGATGTTGCCCTCATCAATAACCGCTTTTGGTATCTCAATGCTTGGGATATCACATCCAAACATAACCATGCACGTAGATGGTACTTTCAATCTATGGATTCAGATGCGCCAGAAGAAGTTAGTATTAATTGGTGGGGAACACGCAGCGAAACAGGCTATGACGCAGCAAGTGCTTCAACATCAGATAACCGCATAAAGTTCATGATGGGCAATAGTTATGAATGGGACCAGGTTGAAGGCCGATATACTGCTGACCCTGCTGATGATCAATTTGAAGTAAAAGATTATTAACCATTGAAATGATTGAGCTGGTAGAACTAGCTACCAGCTCAGTCATTTATTTAAAACATTTACTTATCACTCCAAAAACATAATTTAATAATGCTTAAATTGAGTACTTTTAATATGCAAACTGAAAAAGCTAATCAACCTTCGAATTAGGCAAATACTTACCACTCTCAAGATCTCTTAAAAATTGCTCATAAAGCCCACTGGCTTTTAACTTTTTAAGCCCTTTATTAAAAGAAGCCATAAATTGCTCATTTTGCTTATCATTTTTTGATAACAAGAGGTGCAATGACTTTTCACTCATCGGAGTAATACTTTTAGGATGATAAGTAATTAAGTTGGCCTGACTTTCTTCGTATTGAGTTTGCAGCAAAAAGTATCCAACCTCTTTTGTTATTGGAAAAATATCAATTCTATTTCGAAGAAGCATAGTGAAGTTCAGCCCATCGTTTGCGATACGATGAATGTTATAGTCAGAAGAGGCCTCTGCTTTGCGGTATTCCTCATTATAGGTATAACCAATAGTCCCACCTATATGAAGCCCTTTAAGATCGGTAAATTCATTCCATAAAAATGGGAAAGATTTTAGATGAAAAAAGACAGTTTCGCTTGTTATCACAGGGTCACTATAATAAAACTTCTCTTGGATATCAGACTGATATCGCCAAACAGCTGTACCATTTAACTTGCCATGCTCGGCCATCTTCATCCCCCGCTTCCAAGGGAGAAAGTGATAATTCACTTTAATACCTTCTAAAGCGAAAGCTTCTTTAACAATATGAGAAACCACACCATAATGCTTTAACTTTTTTGAATGGTAAGGCGGCCACTCACCGTTTGCTAAATCAATAGAGACCTCTGACATAGCGCTAGCAGAAAATAGGATAGTAAAAATTATCAATGCAATTTTGTTCACAAAAGCAACCTAAACCTTAAATATCCCAATATTGTTGAAATGCTTAATCTCACGTTTTTTAAAGACTAACAGATAAAAAGCATGCATTTTCAATTTGTATTCAGACTCCTGATACAGAATACCAAATTTCATCAAGACATCTAGACAGCGCCATTAAGCATTGGCATTCAAAGGTTTACTAGAAAGCGCCAAAGCACTGCGACCTTCATTTACGATAAAATACTTCATTCCGCGCCCTCTATCTCTTGAGCTAATCAGGCCCTCTTCTTCTAAAGTAAACAAAAGGTCACGCACCTGCGTTTTTGAGAGCTGACAATCTGTGGCAATGCCAGAAATAGAACGATAAAGGTTCACCCCGTCCCTTAGGGCTTCCAAGACAGAAATTTTCTCCTTAGATAAATGTAGCAGCTCGGTTTTCACGAAACTCAGCTCTTCTATCACTTCATCTTGGTCTGTGTCCTTATCAGAAATAGCTTCTAGCTCTTGTTCAATACTCTTTGTAGAGTTATTTAAACGGTTAAAGTTTTCAGATTGAGATAATGACTGATCAACCAAAGAGACAAAGTGGCTTTCATCGGTAAAGTCAGAGGGAGCATAGAGTTTGTCGTGATGATTACAAACCAAAAACACCAGAGAGGCTAACACCACCAAAGGGAACAAAACGAGAAACCACACAAGAATGGTTAGATCATTGCCTGAAAAGTTATCCGACGAGGCAACCAAGCCCGCTATGGCATACACCAACACGATCAAGAGAGCTAGGATACCTAATGGGTTCTTAGACAGCCTACCTGCTGTCTCTCCAAATTTCTTCATACATCATCCTTGAGTTACATATCCTTTGCTGGAATCAATTGCACTACATGAGAGTGGGTGCACTGCAATTCACACCTTATTAAAGACCCTTATACAGATTAAAACTTTGTAAATACAAACTTTATCAAAACAGGTCTAAACCGGGTATTGCAGCTTGTTCAGGGTTTAAACAATGATGCAAAAAAATAGCTAAGCCCGCATCGCCAGTCCACATCGAGAACCTCCCTACACCATAACGCTGGCGGTCTTTTTGACACTGTTCTATTGCATGCATTGCAAATTTTCGAGCTCTATCTAACCAAACAGTTCTCCCCCACCTTTTATATAAATACAAAAAGGAATAACCATTTCCAGACGTACCATGACATATATTAGAACCTTTTACTAAAGGCCCAGCTTCCCATACTAATTCTCCAGTTTGTTGTAATAACCGCTCAAGTCGCTCTGATTCAGGGGAGCTCGATTGAGGTGTTCTCGCCATTGCCGTCACTATTCCTGCAGCCCCGTGACACCATTGTACGAGCAGTTTATCAATATCTGGCTTTGTGCATAAAATCCAGTTAGCTAAATTACCACTATGTTTTGCTGAAATTTCCAAAGTAGAAACCGTACGTTTTATGATTAACTCAACATAATCATTTGGCAATAGGTCTGCACCTTCTAATAAAATATTAGCGTTACCAGTTAAGCCATGACAGGCACCATAATAATGACGCTTTGGCCCAAACACTTGGCTTTGCCATAGCCACTCTCCTGTGTTTTCATCTTGCAACCAGTGTTCCATCAAAGAATTAGCACCTTTAATAAACAAGGTTTTCCAACAATTCTTTCCTGTTGATCGATAAAGAGACAAAGCAGCGTGCATCATACCTGTTTGCCCAGAAGTTACCTCGTACAAAGGAAGGTGAAGTGTTTGCTCCATACATCGTATAACTCTTTTAGATAACTCTTCATTTTCTGGTTGGGCTAATAAAGCAGGCATAAGAATGCCTAGTTCACCTATTTGTAAACCCGGTTCAACAGAGACATCAGGATTCTCTAAGAAAGATTGATAGACAGTTTCTAACAGATCGGAGTAATCCGCCACTTGATAGCCGTACCTTCTTAAAATTTGCGAAGCGTGAATAGTGCCTGCGGCACCAGCATATGCCGACCATTTTGGTCCAGAATTAGAATAGCTTTCAGCATCTAGCTGATGTGTTGGCCAACTAGCATTAGGTAATGAATGTTGTTGAATATCATCAATAATTGCTGATATTTCTGACCTTACGCATTTTTCGTCCCATAAACTTTCAGTAAGTTTTTCATGACGATTTATATCAAATAACATCAATGTTATGACTCTTTATACAATGTAAGTAAATTAGGGTTGAATATAGCCATGGTCAAACAGCGCTTTGACCACTTTCATTTGTTGATTATGAGTTTTATTCGATATGAGTGACCACAACTCGGACTCACTAAGCTTTGGCTGACTTCTCAAGAGCGCTAGTGCCTTCAACCCGTACTGCTTGTTGAGTTTGGATCGAGTATAAGAACCACCTTTTACCCCTATAATTTCTCCAGCTTCACACAAACCTAAAAAAGTAGATTTTGGGCAACCCTTTTTTTGAGAGCTTATTTTTTCAGGATAATAGTATTTGGCGTTGTTTGCCCATGCTTGCATAGGAGTTAAAGACTGGTCTTTCTTTAAATCATCAACTGATTTAATGGCTATATTTGAGTATCTACTCATACATCATCCTTGAGTTACATATCCTTTGCTGGAATCCATTGCGCTACTTTGAGAGCGGGTGATCTGAAATTCACACCTTATTAAAGTCCTTTATACAGTGTAATAAGGTTTGAGTACAAAATTCTGGCTTATACCTTGCCATTTTCCATTTATCTTAGAGTAACAAAGAGATATTTGAACTGACGCTAATAGATAGGCATTCCCAAGTAGAATATAGGTATGAAAACACCTTTTAATCTAAGTGGCCGTGACATAACCAATTCACTTGATTACTGATTGATTTAAAAGTAGCGCTAATCAGTGTCAGTTTGCCTTGAATGAATCCACTGCTTAGGTGACTGTCCATACATACGTTTGAACTCTCTGCTGAATTGAGAAGAGCTGACATAACCAACTTCCATCGCGGCTGTATTTACGTTCATGCCACCAACTATCTTGATTGCAGCAGTGTTGAGTCGCATGGATTTTACAAATTGAATCGGCGACATCATGGTGGCTTGCTTAAATTTACGATGCAAAACAGCTCTACTCATCCCCATCTGAGTAGCCATCACCTCTATGTTTATCGGCTTGTCCAAGTTAGCTGTTAAGTATTCAATGACTCTGGCAATATCGTTGCCCACCCCAAATGCACGTCTTGCAGATACGCCAGCTTCTCCTTTTAACACGGCATAATACAATTCGCGCAGTCGCCCTTCTCCTAAGATCGAAATATCAGCAGGGTTCTCCAGCAATCTAAGTAAACGCAAAAGTGCCTCAGTAAAAGACTCATCCCAGTGAGAAAGCGTCAAACTAGGTGATAAGTGACTTATTTGAGGCTGACGAATAGCGCCTATACCTGTGTCCATCTCTATTGCGAGTTCAGTCATGACTTTTGTATCTAAAGAGATATAAACACCTAACAAAGGGTTTTCAGGTGAAGCTTCTGGCGTACCCGCTTCTACCGGCATAGAAATAGGGCAACACATGAATTGACTACTATCGTAAGCATACCTTTGACCATTGACGATAGCTTCTTTCGATCCGTTCACTAAGGCAACAACTGTCGGCTCGTAGATAGCGGGCGCACAGCGAACTGGACTAGTAACACGAAAGAGCTGAACCCCCTTCACACCCGTTTCCACCATACCATCGTCACGAATATTCATTTCAACGAGTTGTTTGATTAATTCTTTACTCATACTGGCTACACAACTCAATTATCTTTTAATGTGGCTTAGCTTTTTACAAACCTTCTATTAACGAATAAATAAACAGGTCAATTAGACGTAAATAAAACATCTAGAAAACACACATCCAAATTAGCACCAAGGATTCACGAACTCAATTCAGTGATACAAATAGGCATATTTTAGAGATTATTTCGCCTATTTGCGCTCAATGCTGAGAGCTATATTTGTCTGCGATGAAAAACACAGATTTACAGACCTTCAAAGACAGACAATTTTTGGATCATAAACAATGAAGCAAATAAACGCATTTGGCCCTAAAGGCTGGACACCAGAACAGCTTGGCTCTTTAACAGACAAAACCTATGTGATTACTGGAGCTAATAGTGGCGCAGGTTTCCAAGCAACACGCACTCTGTTAAGCAAAGGAGCGAGAGTCATCATGCTTAACCGTAATACACAAAAATCCGCAGCAGCCATCACAGCTCTGAAACAGGAATTTGGCGATAAAGCAGAAGTTACCTTTATTCGAATGGATCTCTCTATATTAGATTCGGTAAGAGAAGCCGCCACGAAAGTATTAGAAACTACAAAACAAATAGACGCCCTACTCTGTAATGGAGCCATTGCCCAAGTTGCCAAACAAGAAATCACACTTGATGGCTTCGAAAGCCAGCTTGGCGTAAATCATTTTGGTCACTTTCTCCTATGTGGCATGCTTTTCGATCGAATAGAAGCGTCCCAAGGACGTATCGTTGTTGTAGGCAGCAATGCTTACAAAATGGGTTTAAAGAAAATCCAATTTGACGACCTGAATTTTGATCGAAAATATACAGCTTGGGACTCCTACGCACAAAGTAAGCTCGCTCAAATGATGTTTGCCTACCAGCTACAAGATCGTATCGAAGCAGCAGGTAAAAGAACAAAGGTATTTGTATGTCACCCCGGCGCATCCAGAACTAACTTACTCATGGACACAGCAAGCACCTTTAACAAAGTGCTTTGGTCACTACTTTCTCGAATCATTGCGCAATCTGCCGAAAAAGGCGCTTGGCCAGAAGTTATGTGTGCGACTCAAGATGGACTCGTTCTAAAGCGTTTATATGGCCCAACTAAAAGAGCCGAAACCGTTGGTCCTATTGGAGAGTGCTCTTTAAACGAAGTCGCGTTAAATCAAGGCATGGCTAATAAACTTTGGCGCTTGTCAGAGGAAAAAACCGGCCTTACTTGGTCGTTCTGAAATGAGAATTAAGCTCTTACTTATTACCCTCTTCATGCTAACGGTGGCAGGCTGTGCCCAGAATAATAACTATCAACAATTAGAGTTAGTTAAAGCTTCTGAATTGAAAGCTCATTCGAAAGAAAAGCAAATGGCTGCAAGCCAAAGGGTTGAAAGCAAACCCAAAGGCCAAAAAGCTATTCAAAGAAAGAAAATAGGTATTGCCTTTGGCGGTGGTGGCATTCGAGGTTATATGCACCTTGGCGTGATCAAAGCCTTGGAAGAATCCAAAATAAAAGCAGATATAGTCACAGGTTCTTCTGCTGGCTCCATTGCAGCAACCCTTTATGCATCGGGAAAAACCTATGACGAATTAGAAAAGATCATCAGTGATTTTAGTGAAACAGATATTATGGATATCGTTTTATCACGTAAAGGGATTATGAACGGCCAAAACCTAGCTCAATGGATCAATAATTCAGTACCACAGCAAAAACTGTCTGACATGGTCATCCCAATTGGGATCACTGCAACCGATATGACTAGCCTAGAGTCTGTTCTAATTAGAGATGGAAACCCAGGAGAAGCAGTACAAACCTCTTCCACTATTCCTGGTGCTTTCATCCCTGTTGAACATAAAGATCACCTTCTAGTTGATGGAGGAGTATTGAATGTCGTACCAGTAGATTATGCCAAAGCGATGGGGGCAGATTTAGTCATTGCAGTGGACATATATTGTGGCAACCAAAAACCAGCTAAAAACACCTCTTTAAGCATGCAGCTATCAACCTTTAGGTTACTTGCCTGCAAACTCAGTGAAGCAGAAATCAATCGTGCAGACATAGTTATCAGACCTGATTATGAACCAGATGAGAATCGAAATTTTAACTCGAAAAAAGATGCGATCAATGCAGGTTACAAAGCCATGATGGCGCAAATGCCTAAGCTGGAAAAATTGCTAAAAGAGCTTTAACACAGAAAGGTACTAAGAAAAACAGATGCTAATCAATCTGGTTAAGTTCTTATCAACGTAAAGAAAGGCTATAAATAGCCAATTTACTTGAGAAGCTATCTACAGCTGCGACATAATCAGCCCACCTTAATACTGACTCGCTAATAAAGAATGAAAAAACATCTAGGATTTGCCCTTAACATTATCGCCATTGGCCTCTTCATCCCTGGGATAATGCTGCCCATGCTGTCTTTATCCATGGAAATGGGCATCAATGTCATGGGCTCTAACTTCACACCCAATTTGATCGATAAAGAGTTATCCATTATCGCCACAGTTGAAGAGCTATGGCTAGATCAACGTTTTATCGTGGCAGTACTGATTTTTTTATTTTCCGTTTGTATTCCCTTACTAAAAACTTCATTGGTTAGCTTTTCATACTTCATTAAAAATGCCGATAAAGAAACCAAGATTTTAAAGTTTGTCGCCAGTATCGGAAAGTGGTCCATGGCAGATGTTTTCACTGTCGCTATTTTTCTGGCTATCTTATCGACTAACCACAGTGAAACAGCAAACAGAGAAGCCATCTCAGCCTTTGGTTTAAACATTGATTTACTCATCAGTAGTCAAACTCTATCTGCAGCGGGAGCAGGTTTTTACTATTTTACAGGCTATTGCTTATTGTCTTTGTTAGGTACACACCTAAGCCAAAGCAGTCATAAAGCAAAGGCAAAACCAATAGTTGAGCAAAGTTAAATAAAAGCAAGTTACACCAAACCACTCACTCTCGTTCCCACGACCTTCCTCTCTGGGAACGAGGTGAAAAATTTACTCTCATACAAACTCACTCCCCCTTCTCTTTTACAAAAACTTCTCTCTCAACCTGACCAAGAAACCTATTACTTCCTACAAATACTACATAGTTAAAGCCGAATACTTCGTCGACTAGGCAGAGGTTAATTCATTCAAGTGGGTAATATTAAATAAATGAAACGGTTATTTACTTAGCGCCCTTAAGTAATGGTAGGAAATTAAATAGTTATTTTTTTAACGGCGGCCATATTAATTTCTTGATCCTCTTAATTGCTTTTTGATTAAGCATCACCGACTTCGATTTAACTCACGTTTTGTTGTGAGTGTATATCTAATAAATATCAATTAAGTCTATATCTATTTAATGTTAATTAAATTGGGAGAGTAATATGTATGCTCAAAAACAGAAAGGCACACAACAAAACAGACTACTTTCTATGAACAAGACAACCAATTCACCAAGATATGAGTTGTCGTACCAGCCTAGTCAAGTCAACCCTTTGACTGCCATCATTCAACTGCAAAGAGCAGAGGGCTGGTACCGAACAAAAGAAGCAACTAGTCTTAGGCAAACTGCAGCGCCTCATGATGAAATTATTGCAGTACCCGATGGGGTTCCAGTTAAGATTTTAGATAACAGAGTGAATAATTTTGCCGTTAAACTCATTCCTCGGGATCACCGTTGGGCTAGCTATGGTGGCCAAGTAGGTTGGATAGCAAGCACACGACTGTGCAAAAACCCCGATACGGATTATTATTGGAATACCTACCAGAATAATAATGCTCCAGCGTTGTTTAGTTTAGCGAATTTACAATATGTGTCTGTTAGTAATGGGATTGTAGGCAGTATTTATTTTGACGATGCAGCAGGCAATAATGGCCGCATACGCCTTAATCATCCATCAGGGCCAGCAGTGGAGTCGCATGTTAATCCTGTTGAAGTCTATACGCATACGAATGTTGATGCGGCGAAACCTAATCGTGCAAAGCTGAGAGAAGGCATCGTTGCAACGCGGTTATTTATGACAAATAATGGTTGGAATAATCCACCACGAGTTGGCGAATATGTGTATGAGCTTTGGGCCAATGGAGCAAGTCACCCTTCTCGCGGACAATACACATTACCTGTTAATATTACGCAAAATATGATCAACGTGCTTTATCATGCAGTGCACACAGAACATATTGGTAATAGTATCATGAGTAAACTACGTAATAATGCCAATATGGCAGCTCAGATTAATGAATAGGCATTAAATATAAACAGAAGATTTCTAAAAGAATCATATAAACAGCCATCATAAAATACTTTTTAAAATTAGGATTGCTGTCCTGATAAATATTATAAAAATCCTTGTAAACGCTATCTATATCTGAATTTAGGAACAGAAAATTTGAAATGAGATTCAGTTAAAAATTATATATTAAATGGCAAGAGATACAAAGCAGATTTATGGATGAAAATTCGGTGTTAGAGGCTTTTTTGGACAAAAAAAACCATGATAAATTATGAGGCTTATCATGGCTGCTTTGTGATTTTTATCAATATTATGTAAAGTCTGAGAACTGCTGTTTTTTTATAAGATTAATTAAACCAAATTCAGAAAGGTTATTGTTTTTATATTCTAATAAAGCCATTTCTTTATCTCCAGTTTTCAAAGCCCTTATAAAATTTTTAAATTTTTGATAATGTGAAGATAAAATTTCAAGCCTAAGTAATTTAGCATTATTGTTTGAATGAAGAAATTCATCATAATGACCAATCCCGAACATTTTAATTGTTTTCAAAGCTTTCTCATATTCATAGCCATTATTATTTCTAGGAGTCAGCTCTAATAAGTTACGCCCTGTTTGTGACATAACGAATCGGACATTAAATAATTCACTAAGGTTGTCTGTTAATGGATTAACTATTAATGGTTGTTCTTTCTTGATAGATTCTGAACATGTGCCTCGAATAGCAGGAGGAAAAAGGGGAAATTCACATCCTTTATATAAGTTATTGCAATCAGAACACATCACAATATAGTTTTTATCCTCATATTTAAGGAATGGATACAAGCCATTTTTTTTCGGTCGATAATGATCAATTGTAGCCTCAATAGAAATACTTTGACTATTATTACTTGGTCGAGTTAATGAACCATCTAAACGACATTCGCATATAGGGCACTTATTCTTAGTTACCTTTAAATGAACAGGTTTAAAAATTGACCACCGTTTCGCATTATTCGAAGCGAGAAATTCTTTCTTGGTATTTTCGTAGTCACTATGTTCATAAAGATCTTTCATACTAATCATTGAAAAACTCTCCAAACTCTTCAAGAAATTCTTCCATATCTTCAGGTTCAATAGATTCAAATCTATTAAAATCAATTTCTTTATTATCTCTTAAAAACTTTAAAAACTTATAATAATTTCTATTATAAAGAATTTCACTAGAGAAACTATTATCAAGTTCTAACTTTATCTTTTCAATTCGTTCTACTTCTTCATCATTAGGCGAATTTATTATTTGCAACGATGAGTACTCTTTTATTTTATCTCTCATATCTTTTCCAATTAGAGACGATAAATTAAAGTGTTCAAGAAGAACTGACGAAATATCTAGGTATTTCGTCCCTATTTTACTAGTATCGATGCAAGTACTTTTATAATCTATAATTCCAATTTCATTTTGATTACGATTTAATAGAATCAGTGGATTATGTGTAGTTGATACAATTTGCATTTTTGGATTTAACTCTTTTACATTGTCAATAAAAGAAGACTGCCACTCAACATGTAGAGATGTTTCTGGCTCATCCATGATTAAAATAGATGATTTTCCAGAGTTTAAAATCACATTTAGAAATATAATCAGTAATTGTTTTTCACCTGAAGAGAGTTGATTTAATTTTATTCTCTTCTTTTCCGGTGATGACAATTCAATTACTAGCGCATCATTATCGTCATCTATTATTATGGTTTTCTCAGTATCTAAGAAATATTTATCCATTACTTTTTTAAATTTAAGTAAAACTTTTGATTCATTATCTATAATACTATTAATTTCAACAGAAAGTTTCTTAAATTCTAACAAAGATTCAGGAGTACTGTCGGTAATATTTTCAAGTATTTTATTTCTTTTACTTTCTAACTCCTCTGATCTATTACTTATAATCTGCTTAACATTTCTTTGATACTTACTAAATTTATTTGTCAAATTCTCAATTACTAAATCCAAAGTTAAACTTTCATTTTTATTAGAAAACCGACTTAAATCATTAAGTGAAGGAATAATTATTGGGTTTAAGTTTAAAGAAGGTGTATTTGCTTTTAATACTTGTTCAGAATTTTGACCATTTTCAAACTCTTTTTTTATTGTTAATTCAACATATGGGTAGTTATAATAGTCAAGTATTTCTTTATTATTAGATATACATGCACTAAGTAAATTTAATACAGTACTTTTTCCTGATCCATTTTTACCAACCAGAAGATTAATATCATCCTGTAAATTCCACTCTATATCACGATTACCAAATATATTTGTTATTTTAATTTTACATATTGTTGTTCGTATTGGTTCTTTCATTTCCAAAGCACCTGAATTTATCAATAATTTTTTAAGTTTTTCTCTAAAATCCAGAAAGGCTTTTGAACTTTCTTTAGGCAAAAAAGTTGTTATAATATTATCGAAAATGAAATTTTTTCTATTTTGATGAGAACCTCTTCCTCTCATCTCATAGGCTTGTTTCCATAAGTGAGATTTCTCTATAATCAGTTCTTTGAAAATAAAATCTCTCAAATTTTTAGAGAAAGTTCTTTTGATTTTATTTTGTGAGTCACATATTTCTGAAACCAAATTATTTTTGGTCAAAAATAAATTTATATCTCTCATGATAAAAGTTAGAACCCAACTTAAAGGTTTTAGATGGCGATATTCAAAATCCTTCCAACTTAGCCTTTTACTGAAAGCTTTTAACACTGCCCAGTGTTCATTATCGAGCCGATTTATAAACTCTTCATGAAATTCATTATTATTAATAGTTGAATAAAAAACTGAATAATCATACTCTAAATCAATAATATTTCTTTCAATTTTACTATTTATTACTTTTAGTAATTTTATTATCTGCCCTGAAGTATGGTGACTGAGTTCTTTTTTATTTAACTCTCCAAATTTAAAGGTGTCTTTATTTTCTACACTAAATTCTATACTTTGCTTACTAAGCGCTGATGATAAATTATGTAAATTCCTTCTTATATAACCGTTTACATCAGTATTATCCAATTTATCTGTTTTAGAAAACACTAGTTGAAATTTATCTTGATAGCCATTTAAGCATATACTTTCAATTACACCTTGCCCACCTGTTGCAAAAGCTTCCTCTGCATCACCAATAAGAATAATATGATTACAAAAATCAAAATAGTCATAGTGCCTTGTTGACAGCGTATCACGTTTCTCACTGTAAGAATGGCCAATGCCTTCCCCATCAATTAAAACAAAATTTGAACTGTTATGAAATTTTGAAGATAACAAGTCACCTTCAATTCTAACATATTCAACTAATGCAGATATGGAGCCAAATTCATTTTTGAGTAAATCTTTATTTTTAATAATAAATTTATCTTTATCATTTATCCCTATTATTTCTATTGTTTCTTGTTCGAAAAGATTTCCCGAATCAGGACATGTTTTTGAAAAATTAAATTCAATTTCACCAATAAGATTCTTTTTTATATCATCAACAATATTGTTAACCTTTAAGTTATCAAAAAAACCATCATCATTTACATCTAAATTTAAAGGCCTTAGCTTATTTATTAATGTTTCAGCTTGTTTCTCTATAATTGAATCTGAAACTATATGTTTTAATTTAAACCTTTCATCAGGCGACTGCTCAAATTCATAAATAATATCACTTAAATTAGAGTTTTTATCCAAGGTTTTTTTTATTGCTTCAAAAATCAAATCTTCAATTGCAAAAACAAGGTCTTCTTTTTTCTTTAATAAAATAGTACTTTTAAAAGGTAATAAACTGTTAATTACATATTCAGTTGGTGCAACAGTCGTTCTGCGTTGAGTTGTAGTTGGAAAGTTAACTTCCGTTGTTCCAAGTATTTGCTGAACTAATGAGCTTTTACCTGCCCCTGTGCTACCAATCAAGTAAGCTTTTGTGACTTCCTCTGGTAGATCACCCATTAAATTTTGTATTGTTTTAAAATCGCGCATATTATTCTCTAGAGCTAAAATATATGTTTTTTATATAATACATCATGCCTAAGCTTAGTATCCCGGTTAACTAATATTTTTATATATTCACTTAAAACAATCCTCATATCTTAATTTTTTTAGTATAAAATATTTTAAGGAAACAAACTTAAGTTTGATTTTTATAATAAAAAATGACTAGTTTCTTAAATTTTAAGATTTAGCTTTTCTATCTAGTCACTTTACAATAAAAAGGTATGAAAAGATCATTAAAACCAAAAGATAAGCAGTTTGAAAAGCCGTCCTTAGCCCTACAAACTGAAATTTAAAATCTCATTTATTGATAAATGGTCAAAAACCACTAACAGTCTATCTCATATATAAATTACTAGAATCCTACTCATTTCCCTTCACATTTCAATTTATTTCGCTATGATCAAGCAAAAAAAATACAATTTATAACATTATCGCTAATCTTTCATTGCAAATATGTCATAGCCCAGAACGGCTAAACTCTGCTTTCTTTTAGACTGTTCGTGGACTCAATACGAATCAAAGCCTGCAATAAGAATCCAATCATTAGGCCATTCAGTAAATGCCAGAGAAAGTGGCTACCTAAGGCAAAACTGGAGCACAAAGCGAGGTCATAGGTTCTTGCGACAAGGGATAAGGTAAATACAATTGCCGCACTCATTACCCAAGGCCATACAGGACGCTTTTTGATTATACTGATTAGGGCAAAAACCCAAAGCCCTATAAGCGCAGGCGTATATTGACCTGACCCATTTAAGGCATCTGTTGAGGCGCTCACTTGAGTGGCACTGCCTGAGATAAATATCCAACCTAGGCTGATGAAGAGAAGTGGTAAAAACATTAACAAACGAGTGGCTGTTAAACCTTCACGGCCTGTAAGTTTCAAAAACACCACCAGTATATAAAGAGCGACAAAACTCCAAATAGGGATGACATCCGCAAAGGATGACCAAAGATTAGCCGTGGTATGAAATAGGAAAGAGCCTAAACCAATACAAGCTCCGAGTAGACATAATACCTTTGTACTGATATCAAACTGTCCTCTTTTTCGAGCACTTGATGCAGCCCAAAGTGCAGCAATCACAAAACTTAGGTTAGATATTGCATTGATTGGTTCGGCCCAAAATGCCGTCCCGACTCGTTCGCAGTATAGGTCTATCTCGGTAAACCATTCCATTTACTCACTTCCTTGTAATTGGGTTCGGGTTGATATGCTTATTGATCATAATGAGTATGATCTGCAAGAGCAGGCATTTTAGAGCAAGAATAGGAGCTAGACCAAGCTAAAAGTTTACTGATTTAGCAGGTATTAAAACGCTTGGTAATTAGCGTTTTAATACCTGCAGTTGAGGCTAAATGATTAGCCTATGACGTGACGATGACTTTCCTATTGTTTAGAGCTTGTTCGTATTCTTGTGTTCCTTCATATACACAAGGTAATCAATAGCGTTGTCTATATCCTCATCGGATAAATCAGGCAGTCCTGTCATTCTGCTTCTGGCTCTAAAGCTATCTGGGTTACGGATAAACTGCTTCATATACTCTTTCGTGCGATATTCGGTTATATTTTGCGGAATATTCAGCTCAGGACCAATCACGCCACCGACTAAATTGACTGAATGACAAGCTAAACAAGCGCCTTTAAATAACTTGTAGCCTTCGTGAACAGAAGCAGATGCAGATTGCTCTGGCTTAATCACCTGATAGCTATCTTTGGCAGATATTTCTAAAGCAACCACTTGATGAGGCCAAGGGAAAACACCGAATGTTTCTTTTTGAGGCCACACCATATAAAAAGGCGAAGGATTAGCAATTTTCTTGCCCTCTCGCATTGGCTCAAAATCACCGATAATGCCTTTACCGTTTTGATCCAACTGACGATAGCTGATCAGGGCATCTGGGTATTTACGCAGAATGTCGCCATCCAGTACCGCCTTGTATCCATCGGCACAAACAACGGTAATTTCTGCTATGTCGTCTAATGAATAGTTGTTATGTTCTAGCATGGCTTTTAGTGAAATGCCTTCATATGTTTTATCTTCATGATAAGACACATCGTAGACGGTAAAGGATTGCACTTTGAATATGTCCATCATGTCAGACAGGGTCATCACTGACTCGTATTGTTCAGATTGAATTCTGAACTCCTGAGACTCGTCATAGGCCATTGCCGACATAGAAACACCTGCCGTTAGAAGACAACTCAACAAAATCCGTTTCATGAATAATCATCCTTATATTCAAGTTCCATAAAATCGTGCGGGATACTGCATGAAACGGAGGGAGAGATCAAAAGGTTTGTCTCAATTTTTGAGAAGTCTAACAAATGAGTGATTTAGGTCCAAAATAGCAAAGTAAAACAATGAGATAACGAGTCGATCTAACTAAAGAAAAATATCGAAGGCTAGATTAGACAATTGATTAATTCAGACGCTTTTTCACTTTTTTAAAGGCCTCGACTCTCTGGTTAGCATCTATGCCTAATTCCCTTAATACTTGCACTAATTGTGTTTCATCTTCTTGCACTTGCTGCACTAACCAATCTTGGTATTTTGCCATGGCACCTTTGCTAGGCTGCTTAGAGATTAAAAGATAATCTAATCCTAATAAAATCGGCATATTGAAAGGAATAACGAGGCGTTTTTCGGCTAAGGCTTTAATTGCATAAAACACATCACACACCACTAACCCTATGCCATTTTCTGCGGCTGACAGAGCCATATCTAGCGTTTCAAACTCATAACCTTGGCTAACATCAAGCGCTTCTTTTTCTAGCTCTATTCCTTCTTGCCCTTTTCTTTCTAGGGCTTGCTCTCCTAGCAAGTCATTCCAAGCTTGCCAGTGTATGTGCCCATCTAAACGAGTGTGTATCAGGGTTTGCCCAATAAGATCCTCAGCTGAGTTTATTGGCTCACTTTTCTCAAGGTAAGCGGGAGACGCTAATATGCAAAGCCACTCTTGCCTTAGTTTTACTATTGAGGCGTCTTTGTCTGTGTAATCTAGACAAGCATGTAAAGCGAGCTCATCCCCTTTCAGGTTGACGATATCAGTGATCTTCCTCATCCAGGTGGTTTCAATATGCAAATCTAACTCAGGCTTGGACTGCTTAAGTTCGCCCATTTTAGGGATAAGCCATCTCGCCGCAAAAGTAGGCGGCACCTGTAACCTTAATAGAGGCTGGCTGCCTTGTATTTCATCCACTGCAAGTTGCAGTAAATCGAGAGCTTGGCTGGCCCTTTGTTGCAGTATCTTGCCTGATTCTGTTAGCGCAAGTTGATGCCCTTCTCTTACAAAAAGTGCTGAGCCTAAAAAAGCTTCTAACCCTTTAATTTGTTTACTCACGCCACTTTGAGTAAGTGCAAGTTCGTCACCTGCTTTGGTGAAGTTTAAATGCCTGGCTGCTGCTTCGAATACGCGAATAGATTGCTGCGCAGGCAGCCTTAAATAACGTTTATTACCATGAATTTCAGTCATACCATAAGAACCAGAACTCGTTTGTTGATGACATGTTAAGTCTCTAACCTCTCATTATATTCCATCATTATTCAACATATTCCTTATATTGAGGACAAATTAGGAGAAAATCATGTTAGATGATAAGTCATTACCTGCATTTTACAATGGCGACTTCATGACTCTGAGTCAGGTTAGTATTTCCCCCATGGATAGAGGTTTCCTATTTGGCGACAGTGTTTATGAAGTAGTTCCTGCTTTTCATGGCCAATTGCTAGGTGCCCATGAGCACTTGCAGAGATTAATGCAAAGCTTAGCGAAAATTGATCTTAACCTTCCCTATTCAATTAATGATCTAATGAGCGTTTGCCAGCCCCTTTTAAGTGAGCAGCAGGCTTGTGAGCTTGTATATATTCAGGTCACCCGTGGTGTTGAAGCAATACGAAAACACCGTTTTCCTGTGACGGCTGAGCCAACTATCCTGCTCTATTCTCAACCTTATGACGTGCCTTTTGCTCTGGATTACCAAGGCTCTCATGCCTATTTTCAAGAGGATTTGAGATGGCAAAAGTGTGATATTAAATCCACCAGCTTGATGGGTAATATTTTGGCTTATCAGCAACTTTATCAGCAAGGTCATGAGAATGATGAAGCCTTGTTAGTGAGAGATGGCTTAGTCGTCGAAGCGCCAAGCAGCAACCTCTTCATGGCAAAAGATATGGTTATTTATACGCCACCACTTAATAACATTTTAACCGGCGTTACCCGTGATTTAGTGATTAAGTTAATTCATGAAGCAAGCTTGGAGCTTGAAGAGATTGCACCCACTAAAGAGATGCTATTGGATGCTGACGAGGTTTGGTTAACAAACTCCATTGAGGAGCTAAAACCGATTATCGCCATTGAAGGTAAAAACATAGGTTCTGGCAAACCCGGCCCGATTTGGCAGCAGCTTTTTACTGCTTACCAGGAATTAAAAAGCCAGAAATGAAAGAGCCCAGAATAATGAGCTAAGAATAAATGACCAGACAATAAAAGCAGACCTCAAGAACAAAAGCAAAGAAGATAAAGCAATTTTATCCAAGTCTTACCTAAGAAGCTTGTATACTCTAATCACTCTTATTAAATTGAGTTGCGTTACTTCTTAGGTGAGACCCATGTCGGTAGAGAATCATTTTCAATTTGCTAAAAGCGATAACCATAGGGATATCATTTTATTGGAAGCCTCCATGCGGGACTTCACTTTTTGCAAACATGCTCATGAAGAATTCTCTTTCGGTATTACTTTAGCGGGTAGACAGGACTTCTTTTCTCTCGGAAAGCACCACAAAAGCCATGCAGGTAATGTGATTGCGATTAATCCAGACGACGCTCACGATGGCCATGTGGGCACTAGTGATACTCTGCGTTATAAGATGCTTTATGTTCACCCAGATCAGCTTAGCCCTATGCTAAAGCAAGCTGGCATTCAAAAACCAGACAGCTTTCGCATTAAAGAAACAGTACAAGACAATCCAGCTATGCAACAGCATATCTTGCGTTTGTTTGCTCTCGTCGAAAACCCAGATACCCCTGCGATGGCCTATTCTTCTGCTCTTTATGAGTTTGCTGTTTTACTGGCAAGACAAGAAGGCATACACCAAGGGCAAATTTATCGTCGCAAAGATTCCGCATTAGAAAGAGCCAGAGAATACTTGCATGCTCACCTTAACCAAGAAGTTTCTCTTGATGCATTAAGTGCTGAGGTGCATATGTCTAAGTTTCACTTTCTGCGTCGCTTTAAAGACTACTTTGGCATGACGCCACACCAATACTGGCTTAACTATCGTATCAATCGTGCGAAAGATGCCTTAGAAGCCGGCACGCCTTTGGCAGATATTGTGTTTGATTATGGCTTTAATGATTTAAGCCATTTTAATCGGCGCTTTAAACCCGCTTATGGCAAAACCCCTTATCAGTTCCAGCGAGACTTTCTCCAAGGTAAATAGCGTCAAGGTAAATAGCTTCAAGGGAAATTGTTTCAAGAGAAGTGATTTTCGAAAGTAAGTAGCTAAACAACCTCCTTATCCACCTTTTAATTTTTAATCATCAAATTCAGTTTGAGGGATCACTATGCTCGAAATTCTTATCTTTGCCTTTGGCATCATGTACAGTCCAGGGCCTATGAACATGCTTGCTCTGTTTGCTGGGGTTAATAACCAAGGCAAACAAGCCTTGCTGTTTTGCGTTGGGGTTGGCTTTGCCATGCTCATCTTATTTTTGCTGGTCGGTTATTTGGGCAGCAATATCATACCGCCACATTATCAAGCCGGAATCGCCATCTTAGGTGCCCTCTATATTAGTTACTTGGGGTTTAAGATTATGAAGTCGAGCTTTGCTAACCAGTACCTGCAAACAAATAATACTCAGCTCTTCTTCAAAACAGGCTTTGTGCTGCAAATCTGTAACCCAAAAGCCTTGGTTGCCATCATTCCTATTGTATCGATTCAGTTTCCACGGGCTGCGATCGAAGGTAACCAGATTGCGGTATGGTCTTTTATTTTGGGCATGATGGCTTGTGGCGCGCCTAGCCTATATTTGTTGGCTGGGCACAAGCTTAAAAACTTTGCGTTAAACCCCAGAGTTATGGCTTGGATAAACCGTGTGATGGCACTGCTACTTTGGTTTGTGGCTTATCAGTTTGTCGCTGTTTTATAACTGGCTCAACTTAAAAGCATGGCTAAGAAACTAGTCGAAAAGCCCCTTTAGCGATTCAAACAACCACTCTTGAGCAGGGCCTCTTGAGTGGTTTTTTTCTGTCACCATATCAATCGGTGGACTCCAGATTTTATGGTCGAAAGTTAAATCTAATTTACAAAGCTTACCAGCCTCTATCTCTTGCTCTACAAGGTGTGCTGGCAAATAAGACCAACCTAAACCCTGCATTATCATGGCTTTAATATTAAGAAAGTCATTCGCCCACCATAAATTTGCCGATAAAAGTGGCGTACTTTGATTGGTTTCGACTCTATCCTCTTTTAACGCGATTTGTTTATGGGCCGTTAGATCTCCCACATTGATTTTAGACATGCAGGCAAGTGGGTATTCTGCATGGCACACAGCATAAAAAGGCAAATGGCCGATAAAGCACAAATCCACCAGCTTATTAAAACTTGGATTGGCCAACATAATGCCAATATCAGCACGACCTAAACGCACTTCATTCGCAACTTGTAGACTCGAAGTTGTATTTACTTCTAAGGAGGTATTTGGAAACTTCTGATCAAACTCGGCCAAAATTTTAGTAAGAGCAGGCATCAATAAGGCGTTATCAAAGGTGATACGAACTAGCGCCTCTTCTTCTTTATTGATGGAATCCACCACGGCTTGAAACTCATTGACCTGATGCAAGATAGCCTCAGCATAGGGTTTTAGCCTTTCTCCTTCTGGTGTGAGGCTTGGCTTTCTTGTGGTTCGATCAAAAAGCTGCACATCCAGATCTATCTCTAGATTAGCAATACCTTGGCTTACCGCAGATTGCACCTTCCCTAGCTTTTTTGCACAGGCAGAAAAAGAGCCTTGCTCTACCGTTTCGAGAAACATGCGTAACTGTTCTACATTATTCATATCATTAAAAGTGATAGTTATTAACTTGGTTTAATCAATATAAATAATAGAATACCCATTAACAAGCTGAGATTTTCTATTAGGAGTTTGAAATGAAAACGAAAGAACGTATTTTCCATGCATTGCTTTTTGAAGCGCTGGCGCTCATTTTATTAATTAGCCTCGCCTCTTTGCTCCCAGGTCAAGAAACCTCAGCCATGACTGGGCTTGCCATCGCCCTTTCTGTGATCGCAATGGCTTGGAACTATATTTATAACGTGATCTTTGACCGCTTTTTCCCGGGCGATAGGCTCAAAAGAAGTTTTAAATTACGCTTGGGTCATGGTTTAGGCTTTGAAGGAGGTATGATTTTAGCCTCTTTCCCTGTGATTATGTGGGTCACAAAAATGAGCTTTTGGACTGTGTTTGTGCTTGATATTGGCGCAGTAGTTTTCTTCATCATTTATGCCATTGCTTATAACTGGGCTTACGATGTCATCAAGGGAAAATTCTGGCCTAAGCAAGAGCCGCAAGGTGAAGCTTCGTAAAATCTAACAAGCTAGCTAACTTAAACTGTGACAATTCGAACTTAGGATTGTCATAGTGTTCCTTCTGGGGCACAACGATTACCTTCATATCCGCTGCAACGCCAGCCGCTAGCCCAGATGGAGAATCTTCAAACACCATACATCGCTTAGGCTCTACATTGAGCCTTTGTGCAGTTTTAAGGTAAACATCGGGTGCGGGCTTTCCCTTCTCTACTTGATCAGACGAAGTAATCACATCAAAGTAATGGCTCACCTCTAAGGCATCTAAAATCACTGGGATTAATTGATAGGGTGAATTAGTTGCCAAGCCTATCTTTAAGCCTTGTTCTTTACAGAAATTAAGAATCTCTTTTACGCCGGGTTTGGCTTCGCCTTTTTGTTTGATAAGCCGTTCGACTTGATCAATTACCGCCTGCTCAACAGATGCTAAAGAATCACCTTGCCAAGGGTGTTGCTGATACCAAAATTCAGTAACTTCTTTTGTTGTCATCGCCGCTGTGATGGCGCTTAACTCTGGTGTTACTCTAACCCCAAGACGACTAAAAACCTGATACTCTGCTTCTTGCCAAAGGGGCTCTGAATCAAACAATAAACCATCCATATCAAAAATTGCGGCAGTGATCATAGTCTCTTCTCTTTTGCTAAAGCGGTAATAGGTAAACTTGAGACATTAATAAGATGCCTCGTTTTAGAGAGTGAACTTTATCTTTAAAACAGTCTCTTAGAAAGTGCCTCTTAAAAAGTAAAAAGTGCCTCAACACTTTAATATAGAATTTTCTAATAAAGCATTATCGATACAAGGGAAAACACCAGATGCATATCGAACGATTAACACCGCATATTGGCGCCATGATTCATGGGGTTAACCTCACAAAATGCAGTGACGCTGAGTTCGAGTCGGTTTATCAAGCTTGGTATCAAAACGGGGTTATTTTCTTGCCAGATCAGAAAATGACGCCTGAAGAGCATCTCAAAATCGCCAGCCGTTTTGGTGAACTTGCACCAGTTCATCCTTTCTTCCCGAATGTGAAAGAGGCGCCGCAAGTGAGTGTTATCGAAACAGTGAGAGGCAAAGCTCCACTAGAAAGCTTTTGGCATACGGATTTAACTTGGCAAACAAGACCATCTAAAGCCTCGCTGCTACATGCCCAGCATTTACCAGAAGTGGGTGGCGATACTATTTGGTGCTCTATGAGAGCCGTGTTTAATGCGCTGTCTGAAGAGGATAAAAACAGCGCTCGCCAGCTTAAGACGATGCACTCACTGCATGCATTTGAAAACATAAAAACAGACGAGGTAAATGCCGACTGGCATAAAGATGTGATTAAAACAGCGGCGGCGAATCCGCCTGTTGAGCACCCTATGGTCACTAAACTGCCTGAAACAGACGAAGAAATTCTCTTTATCAACGAGCAGTTCACCCGCTTTGTCATTAGCTTGAACGACACCGAAAGCCGAGCACTACTTAATCGGCTATTTGCTATAGCAAGGCAAGCTGAGTATCAGGTACGTTTTAAATGGCAGCCAAATACACTCGCCATTTGGGATAACCGTAGCACGCAACATTATGCTGTGATTGATTATGGTGATGAGCCGAGAAAACTACACAGGGTGACGGTTTATTAAAGCTTGAGCGACGCTTTTTTTTAAGTGACATACAAAGTTTTATTTGAGTGACGCCTTAAGCTTTGATAGCAGACAGGTATTGTTCGAGATCTTCTGGGTAATCGATATCAAAAAGCGCATTATCCATCACTTGCACACTTAGATTATCTTTCGCTGCCATCAAGATAGGTTTTGCACCTTGTTTGCCTTTAAGACCTTTTAGCTCAGTAAATTGGCTAGCTGGAAAAATCGCAGGCACACCGGGTTTGTTGGCATAGTAAGCGGTTCGAATTGTCTGTCCATCGTAACCTTTGATGAGACTCTCAAGATCTTCAAGGTTGACCTTTACTTGATCAGACAAGGTAAAAAGCACCCCGTCATAATCGCCTAATCCTTGAATAACCTCACTTGCTTTGGCGATAGACGCACCCAAGCCGAGCGACCAATCTGGATTATAAATCACCTCGGCCTTACCCATTATGATTGGTTTGATCTGCTCATAATAGGCACCTAATACTACAAAGGGCTTGATTTGAGTTTGCTTGGTCTGAGTCGGCTGGTTTTGAGTCTGCTCAGCTAAAGTCGCTAAGGAAGTTAAGGTCTCAAGGCTATGTAGTATCATGGCCTTATCGTGTACTTCTGCCAACTGTTTACAGCTGCCAAAGCGACTCGCATTGCCAGCCGCTAATAGCACGTAAGCTATTTTCATTAGCTGGCTATCCTCGTCTCTTCATTCTGCTCGCTCTGCTCACTTTGGGACACATTGCTATGATGCAGCACGCTATGACACTGGGCCAGAATAGATAGAGCAATACTCTCAGGCAACTGTCCGCCAATATCAAACCCTGCTGGCGATGCGACTTTTGATACCAGTTGAGAGGGTTTGAGTGTCGCGATACCAAGCACCTCTTGAAATCTATGCTTAGGCCCTAGCATGGCCACGTAATCAATTGCTTTAACCTGAGCACTCTTTAATGCTTTGGCGTCAATCTCCATACTATGAGACATGATCACCATGGCATCCACACCTTGATTAAGCAGATACTCAGACAAAGGCTCGCCCACATCATCCAATATCATATCGGCATTAGGGAAGTTCTTTGCTCTGGCGTGGCTGGCTCTTGGATCCGCAAGTGTGATTTTCCAGCCCATTTCTTTAGCCATATTAACCAAAGGTTTGGCATCCACACCACCACCTACAATCAGTAAATGTGGTTCTGGCACAATCGGCTGCACTAACCAATCTTCTTCAATAGGTTTTTCGGCATAGCTGCTTTCGCCATTGCGGCTTTCGTCACTGCGGTGTTGAATAACCACCTTTTGAAAAGGCTTGTCAGCCAGCGGTTCAAAATAAGCCTGATTCGCATTAATCTTTTGATGATACAAGCCTGGCTGACGATTCTCTAACGCCGTCAACATAGCACCGAGGCCTAGGTCGTTTTCCTTAGTGATAGCTTGCAGCATGATATACACCTTACCGCCACAGCCTATGCCTAACTGATAGGACCAATCGTCCTCATCGGTTGCATCATAACTGAGTAATAAGGGTTTACCCCATTGCAGTACTTTTCTGGCATTGCGGACAATATCAGCTTCTAAGCAACCACCACTTAACAAACCGTATTGCTCTCCTCGACTGTTTATAAGGGTCAAGGCTCCTGCTTTTCGATAGCAGGAACCTTGTGTTTTATAAACCGTCCCCAGCACCCAATCAGCATCATCTTGGCCCTTTTGCCATGCTTGTAACATGGCAGTCAGTTGGTTGCTCATAGGAAGGTACCTCAGCTAAATGTGAAACCTGCTTTTGTCATAGGAAGATCCGTAATTCGTACACCCGTAACAGCATAAATTGCGTTAGCAATCGCTGGCCCTGTTGGTGGAACGGCTGGCTCTCCTACACCGGTTGGCGCTTCGTTAGAGCGAACAATCTCAACTTCTATTTCAGGCATATCGCCAAAACGAGTCGGTTGGTATTGTGGGAAGTTAGCTTCAATTACTTCGCCTTTATCCAGTGTTACCTCATTACGAGCAATCGCACCTAGCGCAAAGCCTGCACCACCTTCCATTTGAGCCTTGATAACATCTGGGTTAATGGCAACACCACAATCAACGGCTATGTAAAGCTTATCAACATGGACTTGCTTGGCTTTAACACTGACATCAGCCACCACTGCCACATAGGTATTAAAGGAGAAGTGAGACGCGAAACCGCGTTTATCACCTTCTTTCCAATTCGCCATGTCGCGCGCTGTTTTAATGGTGTTCGCCATGCGTTGGCCTTTCGCATCAGTTTGATTAAGCAGGCTTAATCTAAGCGCAACAGGGTCACGCTTGGCTTTTGCCGCCGCCATATCTATCAAGCTTTCCATGACAAACGCCGTATGAGAATGGCCAACTGAACGCCACCAAAGCACAGGAATCACAGACTTAAAGTCACTTACACCCATAGACATGTTAGGCACTTGGTATAAGGTGTCTGATAGACCTTCGACACTGGTATGGTCGATACCGTTATGAACCACCATGGCTTCAAACGGTGTGCCCTTCATAATAGGTTGAGCAGCAACGTGATGATCCCAGCCTAGTAGCTGACCGTTTGCATCCAGACCGATTTTCGCTCTGTGCATAGACATAGGACGGTAATAACCACCACGGATATCGTCTTCACGACTCCAAACAAGTTTAACCGGCGTTTGGCCACCATAAGCTTGGAATGCCAATGCAGCTTCTACATGATAATCCGAGTTTACATTGGCACGACGGCCAAATGAGCCTCCCGCGTAGAAGGTTTTCACCTCAACTTGTGACTGCTCTAGCCCTAAGACATAAGCAACCACACCTTGCACTAGACTTGGGCCTTGGCAACCATCATGGAATCTCACTCCATTAGCTGTTTTTTCAATGACACAGTTTAAAGGCTCCATTGGGGCATGGGATAAGAAAGGAAATTGGAAATCCGCTTCAACCAAATGCTCGGCATCTTGCATGGCAGTATTGGCAGCTTCTTTGGTTGTCGGTAAACCATTAAACATGGCTGGTTCGTCGACGAGTCGCTTGTACTCAGCGCGCATTTCTTCTGTGCCACGGGTTTCTGCACCAGAGAAGTCCCAGCTTACTTTCAATGCATCTCTTGCTTTGAAAGCCGCCCAAGTGTTTTTCGCATAAACAGCAACACCTGCTTTGTTAGCAAGTGGTTTGGCATCGACAAAACCACCTATTTTTTTAGCGTCATCTAGATTAAATGAAATCACCTTGCCACCGAATTTAGGTGAACGATGAATCGCTACATACAGCATGCCAGGTAGTTTCACGTCCATGGCAAACATAGCTTGGCCAGTGGTTTTTGCTTGAGAGTCTTTACGTGGCAGTTTGAGCTTACCTATCAGATTAAACTGATCAGGTGTTTTAGTAACAGGTTTATCTATTGGCTTAAGCGCCATAGCTTCTTTTATAAACTCGCCAAAGTGAGCAGTTTTATTGCCAGCACTGATAACACCATTACGGATTTGAATTTGATTTGGGCTTACACCCCATGCGGTACTTGCGGATCTCACTAATAGATCTCTTGCCATGGCACCGGCTTCACGGTATTGCATGTAAGAGTTAGCAATGGCAGTGGAGCCACCGGTTAATTGGGCACCAAAGAAAAGGTTTTTATAACGAATACCATCGGCTGGAGCGAAGTCTATCTTCATTTTTTGCCAATCAGCATCTAGCTCTTCAGCTACCAAAGTCGTTAGACCTGTTGTAGTCCCTTGGCCCATTTCGAAATGTTTGATGACAACTGTGACTTCACCCTCTTGGTTAATGCTTACAAATGGGTTAACGACTACATCGCCAGAACCCACGGCTAATAAACCACCGGCATTTAGACCCACCATCATTACAGCAGAACCCGCTGCTGCTGACTTTAAGAAACCTCGTCTTGAAATAGTCTGACTCATCTTATGCCTCCAAGTTTTTAGCTGCGGTTTTAATCGCGTCTTTAATACGCACATAGGTGGCACAACGGCACACATTACCTTGCATCGCAGCTTCTATTTCGGCATCCGATGGTGATGGGTTTTGCTTAAGTAAACCCACTGCAGACATGATTTGACCAGATTGGCAGTAACCACATTGCACAACGTCTTTTTCATTCCAAGCGGCTTGTACAACCTTAGCAGTTTTATCTTCTAGACCTTCAATTGTGGTAATTTCATTTTCGCCAACTGCATCAATTGGAAAAGAGCAAGAACGAATTGGCTCACCTTGAAAGTGCACAGTACAGGCGCCACATGCGGCAACACCACAACCAAATTTTGTACCCGTTAGATCTAGCTCATCACGAATAACCCATAACAAAGGTGTACCTGGTTCTGCTTCGACTTCTTGTGCTTTTCCGTTAACTTTTAGTTTGTATAACATACCGTCTCCCATGCCCGATTAACCAAATACCACCCAAACCTGCCCGTTCTTTATTTTGGTGATATTCAATGTGTGTCTGTTATGTGAAATGCTCACTCTTATTAAGAGCGCCATTACAACTTAGTTCATACTAGAGGCTTTAGCAGAAGAGAACTTATCAAATACTCTAAAACACCTGCCTAATTCTCCAGAGAGATTCCATCTGATGTGCTTTATTCCAAAACATTCAATATACTTTTTATTTTTGAACACAGATGACACAGGGCCAAAATGACATTAACCGAGCTGTTAGAGTTAGCGACGAATTACATGGAATCTAAGTCAATGGGCGAAGATGAACTGGTATCACCCCTTCCTGATTTTTTTCTACATCAGTCGAAAAAGCCCACTCAATTAAATGCCTGTTTTTATCACCCTATAGCCTGCATCATTCTGCAGGGGAGCAAAGAAGCGATCGTTGGAGATGAGACAATATCTTATCGAGCAGGTATGTCATTAATCGCCAGTCACAGCGTACCTGCCTTTTCTCGTATTGTTGAAGCGAGTGAAGAAGCCCCTTATATTGGCCTCGCCATCTGCTTAGATTTGGGCATACTTCGCAGCTTGCAGCGTGAAATGGGCGAACCTGAGATTCTCGATAAAGAGTTCAAGCCTTTAAGTACAGCGCAATCCACCAATGAACTGATTGATGCTATGGGCCGCTATTTGGCCTTAGAAGGTAAACCTTTAGAAATGAAGGTGATGGGGCCATTAATTTTAAAAGAAATTCACTTTTTATTATTAAAGTCATCCAATGGCAATATGTTACGACACCTGGCAGGGCAAGACAGCCACGTAAGTAAAGTCACTCAAGCTATTGAGGAAATCCGCACCAATTTTAAAGTTACCTTATCTGTCCCAGAGTTGGCTAAAAAGGTGGGAATGAGCACTTCTTCGTTTTACGAGCACTTTAAGCAAATCACTAAATCAACCCCTTTACAGTATCAAAAAGAATTAAGGCTAATAGAAGCACAACGTTTGATTAGAGAGGAACAAACCTCTGTCTCTAGTGCGGCATTTGAAGTTGGTTATGAGAGCCCAACTCAATTTAGTCGAGAATACTCTCGTAAGTTTGGCAATAGCCCAAGACAAGAGTTAGCCGTGCTTAGCTAAAAATCAAACTAAAGAGCAAGCTAAAAACTAGCTAAGCACGCTCTCATCAAGAATCTTTTTTTCCACTAACTGGCTTAATAAGTCACGACTCTTTTCTCTTAGCCTGTCTCTTAGTAACCGGACTGCGGGTGAAATAGATTGCTTGCTTGGGCAAATGAGCCAAAGCTCTGTGGGCGTCGGGTGATACTCAGGCATGATATTAACCACTCTTTGCGCCAATAAATCTGCCGCCATATCTAAACTAGATTTAACCGCTATACCCTTGCTTGCAACGCACCAACGCCTTACGAGGTCACCATCGTTAGAGATACGGTTACCTTTAACCTTCATTTTGATGTCGTTACTTTCATGCCTAAAATTCCAGACATCATAAACTACATCCTGTAACTGGTAATGCAAACTATTATGCTCAGAGAGCTCATGGGGATGTTTAGGTGTGCCGTGTTGAGTAAGATATTCATGAGTCGCGCAGGTTAGCCTTGGCACATTGCAGATTTTAAAACCGTAAAGATTAGAATCATCAGGGAAGCCATAACGCAAAGCAATATCAACAGAGTCTCGATAGAAATCGATATTAGAATCGCTAATATTTGTTCTCAAGCTTAAGTCTGGGTAATCATCCATAAATTCATCAAGCCAAGGGATAACAAGATTACGACCCAAATCTGATGAGACGGCAAGCCTTAACTCGCCCTCAACTATGTCTAACCCATCTTTCATATTTTGCTTAGCTTGGGATAATATCTGCAAAGCCTGCTGACATTGGGGAATATACTTTTCACCCGCACTTGAGATTCTAAGCTGCCTTGTTGTTCTCACAAACAAAGACACACCGAGCTCAGCTTCTACCCGTTTTAAAGCAGCGCTTGCAGTACCTGTGCGCATATCTAGACTAGTTGCTGCTGCCGTTATGCTACGAAATTCCGCCACTTTCAGGACGACATGTAAATCTTCTAAAAGCATATTATCCAAAATTATTAGAAAAAGATTCAATTATTATCCTGTTTATCTATCAATATGCAATCCCTATCATGTGTCCATCAGTTTGGTAAACGAACTCAAAATTTAAAGGAGATACACAATGAAAGCGATCGGCTATAAAGCGTCTTTACCTATTTCAGATGCAAACTCTTTGGTAGATATTGAAGTAGCACAACCTAAGGCTACAGGTCATGATTTATTAGTTAAGATTGATTCGATTGCAGTGAACCCTGTTGATTGCAAGATACGTCAGAATGTTGCACCAGAAGGTGATGAGCATAAAATCATCGGTTGGGATGCCGTTGGTGAAGTGGTTGCAACAGGCGAGGCCACCAGCCTTTTTAAACCTGGTGATAAAGTTTTTTACGCTGGCGACCTCACTCGTTCTGGCAGTAATTCTGAGTTCCAACTAGTTGATGAGCGCATTGTTGGCCATAAGCCAAAGAGCTTGAATAATGCAGAAGCCGCCGCTTTGCCATTAACCGCCATTACCGCTTACGAACTGCTATTTGATCGTCTTGCAATCAAAACCCAAGCACCTGGCACAAACACAGCATCTGATGAAGTTATTCTCGTGGTTGGAGCGGCAGGCGGTGTGGGTTCTATCTTGATTCAACTGGCTAAAGCAATTTCTGGCGCAACCATTATTGGTACCGCATCACGTGAATCATCTAAAGCTTGGGTGAAAGAATTAGGCGCTGATTATGTGATTGACCATACGAAAGATCTAGCAGATCAAATTAATGCCCTAGACATTGGCCCTGTTACCCATGTTGCTAGTTTAAATAGCACGGACAGCTACTTTGAAACCTATACCGAAATCTTAAAGCCTTTTGGCAAGATTGCTCTCATAGATGATCCTGCAACATTGGATGTTTCTAAGATGAAGCGTAAGAGCTTGTCGCTACACTGGGAATTTATGTACACCCACTCTATGTTCCAAACAGAAGACATGAACAAGCAAAACCTGTTGCTTAATAAAGTCGCTGACCTTGTAGACCAAGGGTTTATTAAAACCACAGTAAACAAGCAATTAAGCCCGATTAATGCAGCAAACCTAAGAGCAGCTCATGAAGCAATTGAGTCAGGCCAATCTATTGGCAAGATTGTTCTGGAAGGCTTCTAAACCTGTTTGATCAAAACGTTTTACAATTATTTAAAATTAAATTGAAAGGAATTAAAAATGGCTAAGCTAACGATTGTTGCCAATATCAAAGCACATGAAGATAAAATTGAATTAGTAAAAGCTGAGCTTTTAAAGCTAATTGACATTACTCGTGCTGAAGAAGGCTGCATTAACTATGACCTTCACCAAGATAACGAAAACCCTGCTCACTTCATGTTTTTTGAGAACTGGGAAACACGTGAACTTTGGCAAACACACATGGGCAACCAACATTTACAAGACTATATGGCTGCTACTGAAGGCGCTGTTGTTGAGTTTACCCTTAACGAGATGAGCCATATTGGTTAAGGAACCTGCGAATAACTCCTCCCGCAGCGTGTGGATAAAAGCCGCTAGATTTATGACGAGGAGCGTAACTTAATAGTTATTCTATTGATAAGGTCCTCAACATAGAGATAGGGCTTTTAAACTACGCCCTTCGGGTCTTTCAGAAAAAGTAACACCCTGTATTGTTACTTCTCGAAAGGTACCTACATTACGTCAAAGTAACGCCTTGCGTGATACGTTTTCTGAAAAGACTGAGAAGAGGTGACTTAATCGTAGGTTCCTTAAACCTTCTAAGGTTCTTTAAAAAATGATCCCTATAAAAGCCTGATTAACCTTTTTTGGTGATCAGGCTTTTTGTATTTTTAGCCTGAGCAAGGTTCTTAATAGTAAAGCTAAGCAACTGTCTAAATTACATTTTTTGGTAAAGACAATCATTAGTGGGTATAGTTAGCTTTAAACTTATCGCGCTAATTGAGACAATTTAATGAGCAAAAACAAACCAGAAAACAAATTAGTTAGACAAAATAGTCTTGGTTGGTTAATCGCTGTTTTAGGTGGACAAATGGCGAACGGTTTAGATAGCAGATTAAAAGAAATGGGGCTCCACATTGGTTTATGGCCAACCCTCTTTGCTCTATGGGAAGAAGAAGGTTTAACTCAGACAGAGTTAGCACATAGATGCCAGACAGCCCATTACACCACCACTCGCGTATTAGACTCTCTTGAAAAATTAGAGCTAGTAGAAAGAAGAGCACACCCAACTAGCAGACGTGCTTTTCAAATATTTTTGACTGAGAAAGGCAGAAGTTTAGAAACAGAAGGCACAAGCCGTGCAAATGAGTGTAATCAAGAATTTTTATCTGCTTTAACACCAGAAGAAAGCGACGAGCTACACAGGCTTGTCGCTAAAGTCATCAAGCAAGGCTAAATCCTATTGCCCTTTTCTCATTAGCTCAACAGTCTAATTGAGCTAATGTATAGGCATTTCGTCCACCTTCTTTCACTTGATACAAGGCAGTGTCTGCCGCTCTAAATAAGCCTTCAACACTTTGCCCATGAAGTGGGTAAATAGCCCCTCCTATACTGGTTCCCACTTTGAGTAATAGGTTTTCAAACAATATAGGTTGTTGGAATTCTTTTAGTATCTTTTGTGCACAGGTATTAAGTTTTTGTGCATTACCCGCACTTTGCAGCATGATGATAAATTCATCGCCACCGACTCTAGCCACGAGATCACCTCGCTGTATTTGAGCATTTAACCTTTTAGCCACTTCTTGCAAAACAGCATCGCCCGCTAGATGCCCGTGGTTATCATTTATTTGCTTAAAATAATCAAGATCTACCCACAAGATAGCAAAAGGACTCCCTGTTTCTTTACCTTGTTCTAATAGGGATTCTAGCTCTTGATTTAACTTCATACGGTTTGGGAGCTGAGTCAGAGGGTCATGATAGGCTTGATGGATGATGCGCAACTCAATCTCTTTTTGCTCTGTAATATCTTGGTTAGTACCCAACAGGCGAATACTGTTTCCTTTATCATCGGACTTAATACCAACATGGGTTGAAATATAGCGCTCTACGCCATTTGGTAGGATGATTCTGAATTCAAAGTTAAAGTCTATGCCTGCCTCTATTCCTTCTTGTGTTGCAAGCTGGGTACGCTCTAGATCATCAGGATGTATCAGGTTTTCAAATAATTCACGGCTTGGCTCTATACCCGAGTCTATTCCAAATATGCGATAGGTTTCGTTTGACCAAACTTGCTTATTTGTCTTGAGATCCCAATCCCAGCAGCCTAGATTAACTAACGACTGAGCGGCTTTAAGGCGTTCTTCGCTTTCACGCAATGCATGTTCAGCTCTTTTTTGATCTGTAATATCTTGGTTTGTGCCTAATACTCTTACTTTTTTACCATTGGCGTCTTTTTCAAAAGTAAGGTGGGAGTAAATGTAGCGCTCTTCCCCATTTGGTCGAATGATACGGAATCCGTAAGTAATATCGTCTTCTTGTGCTATGCCCTGCTCTAGTTTTTCTCTCACATAGTCAAGGTCATCAGGATGCAATAAGGATTCAAACAACTCTCGTGTTACTTCAGCACTTGAGTCTACCCCAAGGATTTCATAGGTTTTATCAGACCAAGCTTGCTCGTTGGTCACAAGGTCCCAATCCCAAGTACCTAAGGCTACCAATTTGTACGCAGCAATTAACCTTTGTTCACTTCTTTTTAGCTTTTTAAGAAGTGCTTCCTCTTTTCGATTCAGCATATTTCTACCAACAAGTACATGGCGCTACTAACAAGCACCTCTAAATCACTGTCCCTAAAAAAGAATCCATTTTGTTACTTTGCTAATTAGAATACCAAAGATAAGTGTAGTTCAGCTAATTGAATTAAGAACAGATTCGTCTTAGCTTAACCCTGATTTAAAAACAAGCATTAAGCCCTCTGATAAAAGCTTCAAACCAGAGCAAAAACAACCTAAAAGTAATCTACATTAAGTTAAACTCTGAGTGAGTTTCCAGCTACCTTCTTCGCAACTTATCCTAGCTAGTGCACCATTAATTAACGTTAAGTTTGGCGGTACATGGCCAATATCCATATCGATTAACACAGGAATACCAAGATCAGATAAGTGCCGCTTTATCACTTCATGATAAGTTAAATCATCTTTGTCGTGAGTGTCTGGATATGCTGAGCGCCCAAGCAATACGGCTTTAGGATGGGTAAAAACACCTTTAAACTTCATACTGAGAATGCTTCGAACTAAGTCGGCAGGTGACATTTCGACATTCTCTAAATAAAGAATTACCCCTTCATCACATTCTTTAGCGTAACGCTTCAAGTCTAAGTAAGGGGTATCAAATAGATGTATTAGGGTATCCCAACAGCCTCCTATTAAACGCCCTTCTAAACATGATCCGTTTTGGGGAGACACTAGCCAACGCCAGTTTGTCTTCAAATAAGGCTCTAATATGGCAGCGGAATTAATACGGCTATCAGGCCATTTATCCGTATGCTGTTGAGATGCATATTGAGTAAAACTAGCGCCTGTTTTGGTCGCCATGTTTGTTAGAAAATTAGCGGTTAAGGTTTCGGTTTCATTTGCCACTAGATTCATTAAATTTGGACTATGTGCCGTTGCCCAATTTAGCTTTGTACTCATAACAACCATGAGCGTACTAATATCTGAAAAGCCAAAGAGCCACTTAGGTTTAACCTTTTTTAAGTGGTCAAAATCTAAAAGAGGTAATATCTCCATGGCAAGTTCACCACCCCAAGGCGCGGCAATAGCATCAAGAGTGTCATCTAATAAAAATGACATTAACTCATCAGCTCTTTGTGCTGCAGGTGCACTAACATGCTTGCTATTACCCATCAGACACTTGCCTTCGATAATGACATAACCTTTCTCTTTTAAGTCTGTCACTACAAGCTGGTACCTTCCCTTTGCAGCATCATTTATTCCAGATGAAAAGGCGGTAACAGCAATAACACTTCCTTGTTCCAATGGGGCTGGATAAATCATATATCGTCCTTAATTCTTTATTTTTTAGCATCAAAAATGCGACCACTAGTTTAGTGCATCTATCCATTTCACTGCCAACCCTTTAGCATCCATTCATTAAATCTTGAGATATTTAGCAAAAAGGAAGTCGCTTGCTTACAGTTGATAAGAAAAACCATATTCTCATTTTACTCATACTCGTTGGTTCTTTGGCACCGCTTGCAGCTGATGCCTATTTGCCTGCCTTGTCATTATTAACTGAGTACTTTCAAACTAGCGAGAGTATGCTGAAGTTTAGTGTCACGGCTTACTTTATTGGCTTTGCTTTTGCACAAATTATCTTTGGCCCATTATCTGATGCTAAAGGCCGTAGAAAGGTCATTCTATTAGGTATTGTAATTGGAGCGGTAGGTGCAGTTATTTGCTTTAGCGCGCAATCCATTTGGCAGTTTTTTATTGGAAGATGCATTTTAGGCATTGGTATGGCCTCAGGTATTCCAGTCGCTAGAGCGGTTTTAAAAGACTTATTTACTGGTGTTGAGCTATCAAAAGCAGCCTCAAGCATCAATATGGTGTTTGCCTTGATGCCTTTTATTACGCCATTGATTGGCGCTTATCTCGCTAGCTTTTATGCATGGCAGACTATTTTTCAGCTGCTCTTTCTGTTAACACTTTTTGTATTAACTCTTACCTATTACTTTCTTCCAGAAACAAATCAGAAACTTGATCCTAAAGTGATTGAGCCCAAACATCTTTGCAGACTCTTTATCCGCGCAATAAAAGATAAAGAAGTATTTACTTATGGCACAGCAACGTTCTGCGCTTTTGGTTGTGCTGTGACCTATATGGTGTCTGCGCCATTCATCTTTCTAAATATCTTTGGGCTAAGCATGATTGAGTTTGGCTGGCTTGCTGGACTTATCACCTTGTCTTACATTATTGGCGGCTTCTTTAATAACTGGTTGCTAAAGTATCTAAGCCCGAATCAAGTCATTTTATGGGCTTTAATTGGAATGTTACTTACAGGTATGAGCATTTATTTAAGCTTCAAGCTATTCGGCCCCCACATTATTATCATGAGCGCTAATGTGTTCTTGCTTATGCTTTCTTCTAGAATGGTCTTTCCTAACGCTTTGGCAGGTGCTTTTTCCAGCCCTATAAAAGAAGTCGGTGTGATTAGTTCTGTATACGGGGTTTACCACACTTTAGGCGCTATCACCGCCAGTGGCATTATCGGGATTTTGAGCTTTAACCCCATTAGCGCCATGGCATTTACCATGATTGGATTTGCATGCTTAGGATTAAGTAGCTTTTACCTGAATAAAAAACTCGAAATGAAAGACGAGAGAAAGCGACCTTAGTCACTCTTTACTTAAGAACACTTTAACCAAACATTCAGATCTTTTTGATAGACGAAAAAAAACCGCATCTCGTAAGATGCGGTTTTTTAGAATAATGGCGGTGAGCAAGTCCGCCCTATTAGATTCCAGTAACATCCTTAAAAACCCATTAATTAACAATATATCAATATGTTACATAACAAACCTTTCCAATAGTGTCCAACCGGATATACTCAGATCTAGAGTTTAATGGTGTACTTTATGATGTACAGGAGAATTGCATGCCAAAAATTGCAAAAGAACTAACCGCCCTAGCTGTTTCTAAGTTAAAAGCTGAAGGTCGCCATGCTGCTGGTGGAGTGGCAGGTCTATACCTCAAAATTATCGGTAACTCTCGAAGCTGGGTACTGAGTATGGTAATGGGGACTAAGCTCAACAAACAAGGTAAAGAAGTACCTAATCGTTTGTACTTAGGTCTCGGTTCTTATCCTGAAGTTTCTCTCGCCCAAGCTAGAGATAAAGCACGAGAAAACCGTCGTCAAATCAAAGATGGCATAAACCCAATTGAAGAGAAAAAAGAGAAACGCGCGGATGCAGTACGCCAATTAGGTAGAAATACATCTTTTAGCGAATGTGCTGAATTAGTCTTGGTGATAAAAGAGCGAAAACTAAAAATGCCAAGCATATTGCTCAATGGCGTTCTAGTTTAGTGAACTACGCATTTCCAATTATTGGTCACCTCCCTGTCAGTACAATTAACAAAACACATGTCTTAAATGTACTGCAACCAATTTGGCTTGATAAAAATGAAACCGCCAGCCGCCTACGTGGTCGTATTGAAACCATTCTTGATTACGCTAAAGCGAAAGAGTATCGAGAAGGTGATAACCCCGCTGCTTGGAAAGGGATGTTAAAACCCCTACTACCTGAACCAAGTAAGATACAAACTCGTAAGCATCATGCTGCCCTTCCCTATTCTGATATTAGCGAATTCATAAAAGAACTATCCAAACGTCCTGGCATCGCAGCCAGAGCGCTTGAATTTTCAATATTAACCGTTGCTCGCTCAGGTGAAGTACGTGGTGCGACATGGAGTGAAATAGACTTTGATAACAAGATTTGGATTATTCCAGCAGAGAGAATGAAAGCCCGTAAAGAGCATCGCGTTCCTCTATCATCTGGCGCAATGAAGATACTTCAAGAGCTTCCTAGAATCACTGGTGGAAATTTAGTATTTCCTGGCCAACAAGGTAAACAAATGTCTGATATGACGCTTACCGCCGTGCTTAAACGAATGGATCGTAAAGACCTTACTCAGCATGGATTCAGATCAACCTTTCGAGATTGGGCCGGTGAAACCACCAGTTTTCCGAGAGAAGTTATTGAACACGCACTAGCTCATCAGCTTAAAGATCAAGTTGAAGCTGCCTATCAGCGAGGAGACTTGCTACAGAAAAGGAGGATATTGATGGAGGATTGGTATTCAAAATGCCATATAATCTTTAAAAATTAAATTTACATCTTTTTAGACTAATATCTTCTTACTTGTAAGGTTGTTTATAGTTTAATCACTGAATCGACACAACTTTTTAGACACTCTAACTATATGATGAACTTGAAGAGGAGGCAGAAGTGACTAATGAACTATATAATGAAGAATTTAAGATAATATCTGTTGAAATACGTCTTCAATTGCAAGTGCTACT
Organism: Marinomonas sp. S3726; assembly: GCF_000967665.1. Lineage (NCBI taxonomy): Bacteria > Pseudomonadati > Pseudomonadota > Gammaproteobacteria > Oceanospirillales > Oceanospirillaceae > Marinomonas > Marinomonas sp. S3726. Next base: position 70,605 of record NZ_JXYC01000036.1, read on the forward strand.
TCACTCTTCGGGTTAACAACTAAAAAACTTTTCATATAGCGTGATATCTATAACGAAAACGCCCATGCCTACCAAGAACAACAAGCCAATTATAATGAGTAGCTTAGGTTTAAAGAAAATAAAAACGTGTAGCTGAAGAACGTAACATCTTAAAAGTAGATACTATGTTCAACGATACTGCGTCTAAGAAAGATACACTTTAATAAAAGCTAGCCGACAAAGTATTCAGTAAGCACACTTTGTCGCGCAATAGATATTTAACCTTGTGGTTTATATGCTTGGATTTCAAAACCAGTAGGTAAATTCATTAAAGGGGATGATTATATACTTGGCTTAAAAACATACTAGTTACAATATGGTTATATATGTTTACCACAAGGTCATTAATGATTTACGAGTTACTGGTAAGATGACATGAGAAATAAAAATTGCGTATTTAGCCTAATGGGTTTCAGGCTCCGCGAGACTATATAAGAAAGAGTAACAATGGCTGAGGAAAAAATCTATTAATCAACAAACTAACTTAACGAAAGTTTTACGCTAGAAAGCAAAATACAATTTTGGTAAATGTCATTAAGTACATCCGTATTCGAGAAGTCTTTCTCCTTCTTGCTCTGACCATTGGCTTGTATTCAAGGCAAGTAACTGGCAGTCTAATGTCATTCGGATTAATGCAGGCCTAATTCTGGGTAAATCTACAATAGTTTGCTGAAAACACTATCCAAAGAATGAGTTTATTTTCACTTAGATCAGAAATACCAACTAGCTATGATTTGCAAAACATGCTTGAAGCTAACAAATTAGCACTAATTATGGGCCATCGAGGTAACAGCAGTAACGATGCGTGAACAGAAAGTTTTTTTACACTATTAAACGAGAACAGATTCATCGAAGAATTTATAAAAGCAAAAAGAAAAATATTTAAAATATAATTAGCTGTTTTATAATCCAACTAAATGTCATGTAGGTAATAATGATATGTCACCAATGGTGAATGAAAAGAACAATTTTAAAAACAAAGTAGCACCTATAAAACTAGGGGCGATTCAGATAGAAATTAAACTATATAAGAACCAAGATAATGACAATTAAACTTTTACTTGTTGATGATCAGAACCTTGTCAAAATGGGGATTTGTGCATTGCTTGAGTTAAGTGGGCGGATCAATATCGTAGGCCAATTAAACAGCGGCATTGGAGTATTAGAGGCTATCGAAGAGCATACACCCGATGTGATGTTGCTAGATATTAGAATGCCCAAAATGAATGGTATAGAAGTATTAGCAGCAATGAAGGACAAACAAATTGAGCTTCCAACTATTATTTTAACAACATTTGATGAGCATGATCTAGTTCTTAACTCTATTAAGCTTGGAGCAAAAGGTTATTTACGCAAAGATTCAAGCTTTGATTTACTGATGAGCACTATTGATAATGTTATCGCTGGAGTGAATTGCTTTCAACCAGGAATTACTAATCAAATCATTGAAAAAGTTTGTTTTGAGAAAGTTAAAGATTACGAGGTAGAACTTTTATCTGTAAGCGAGATTCAAGTTTTGAGATTAGCAGCAGCAGGCTATTCAAATAAAGAAATAGCTAATGCTTTGAATAAATCATATGGAACTGTAAGAAATCAAATGTCGTTTATATTAGAAAAACTGGAATCAAGAGATAGAACTAGAGCAGTGTTAAAAGCAATTGAAAATGGAATTATCTGATAGTATTGAAGATAATTAGTGACATTTGACACCTATCGAAAAATCAATTTTGCAGTAAAATTTAATTATTAAAGTGATTAAGTGAAATTGGTGAATGAATGAATGGTACAACTAAGGTAAATAAAGATAATAAATTGAATCGAGAGCTCGTCTATGTTACTGATAAAAATAACTTAATCACCTATATAGATGAAATTATGATCAATACTTTGAGTGAAAATCAAGAAAAATTTTTAAATATAAATGCTGATTATCTATATGATGAAGAAGTCCCAAAAATTGTAATGATTGAAAAAAAGAAAACTATTGCTAAAAACAAAATTTGGCATGCAGCAATAAAATTAGCAAAAAATTATGAACAAAACAGATGGTTTGAAGAATTTACAAGACCAGTCTATGAAAACTCAAGAGTTGTTGGATATCAAACCACTCTCAAGCCTCTTGAAAGAAGCAGAACTCACAAAGCCACCAAAATATATAGAGAAATGAACAAGAAGAAATCAATTTTTTTTATTTGGGAAAACTTTTATTATCGAAGTATATTGTATTTAATATGCTTTATATCAATATCGGCATTAAGTTTATATGATAAAAACTTCGCATTTGCTTATACATGCATACCTGTATTAATTTATTACTGCGAAGTTATAAAATCGAGAACATTCTTTGAAACAAAAAGAGGAAGTTTTAAAGATGTAACCCTCTACATATTCAATAAAGATCTATAATATACTTAATAAAGTAGTAACGATTTTTCAACCTTAAAATCGTTACTATCAAAAATGAGAATAAATGCCTTCTCTATAAACTAACTGAAAGAGTTAAAACTATTCTTCACAGTAATTTTAAGTATAAATCTTCCATCTAAACTTAAAGTCTCAATTGAACCGTTAAACCTCTCGAGCCTTTCCAGCATACCAGTTAAGCCACTCCCCTTAACAACATTTTTAATACTTTCATGCATATCATTTTCAAGCCTAATTACAATGCTTCCTTCTAAACTATCAATTTTTAAAATAAAATTTTTAGCTTTTGAATGTCGGATTGCATTGCTGACTCCTTCTTGAATACAATACAGCAATTGTATTTTTAAATCTGAATTTCTTATAGCTAAATTCGATATAACTTCTACAGTACAGCCTGGCAATTTATCAAAAATATTTAACACAGCCTCTTGAAAGTCAAACACATCTTTTTTTCTTTCCTCTTTCACAAAAGCTCTTAAATCAGATAAAATATCTTTTGATTGTTCAAGCTGTAATTTCAAAATTGGTTTAAGATCATCAGATGAATTATGAAAAATCACTTCAATATTTATTGATAAAGATGTTAATTTATGACCAATAACGTCATGTAAATCACGAGAGATCCTTAACCTTTCCTCACGCTCTGAGGATTGCTTCAAAAGAGCACGAGTTGCAATTAATTCTTGATTTATTTTAGATAACTTATCTTTTAAGTCCTCTTCCCTAAGAAAATTATAAATTGATAAATAACCAAAAACCTGAAGTGAAAAATATATTTGCAATTCAAACAAAGCATTTTCTCGACCATTATTTATCAAAATCAAATAATATATAGCACTAATAAAAACAATAATAATAAAAGATTTTAGCTTATCAAACCTTATCGGTAACTGAGTCGCTACTATCAAAAATAATACAGCAACAATATCATTCCTATCAAAGTATGTTAAAATAAGCAACAATAAAATTTGAAAGTAAAATAAGTTTTTATGAAAAAATGAGAATTTTTTTGGTGGCTCTGAAGTAACAATAAAAAAAGCTAAATAAAAAACAATAAAAGCAGAAATCCTCATGTAAACAGACAAGCTCATTTCTAAATTTGATATTGAAAGATAACAAACAATAAAGCATGTAAAAAAAGCAGACATCCGCATAGGGAGGTTTCTGTTAAAATACTTTTGAATTTTAGGTCTTAAAAAGAAAAACACATTCATTATATAAATAACTCTTTAAAGTTTAAAAATTATTATTTTAACCTAATTCGAAACATACTTCTATAAAAGGTATTTCTTATTCCCCCTACTAAATCAAAATAAATCATCAAAATATAAATTACAATTATAAAAAACAATTACTAAGATTGATAAAGAAAATTTAAATTTCATTAAATTCAAAAAAAAAAACAAAAAAATGTTTGTATAATTCAATAATGACATCTTATTTAAAGCTACACAATAAATTTAAATTTAACAGTTGTCACACTTTAGATTAATGACATTTGTCACTTACCAGCGGTTTAATACAACATTATAATCATTACAGTATTTTATATTAAGGCGCACTCTATTATGAACATTAAAAAAACCTTCCTACTGTCCATCCCACTACTATTTACAGAAAACATAATCGCAAGTGAATATTTTGGTGCCTCTTTAGGTGCTGCTGGAGTTGATTACAATAGCACTGCAAATAAAAGTGAAGGCTATGGTTTTGGACGTTTATTTTACGGATATAGCTTTAATGATAGTATTAGCATCGAAAGTGGTTTTCTTACAGGTAGTAGTTCAGACGAAGAAGACAAAAGTGATAGCAAAGACGATATTGAAATAGACACTTTTTTCATTCAATCTAAGTCAAACTATAGAATTAACGAAGACCATTTTTTATATTTTAAAATTGGAGCTGATTTATATAACTATAAAATCAAAGACAATAATAATAAGATTATAAAAGAAGATGGACTAGGTTACTCTTATGCATTTGGATGGAAGTATTCTATTTTCGATCATCTAAGCACATCAATTGATCTTGAGAATTCAGATTTCGGCGATATGAATGCTGGATCAATAAATTTTAGCGTTATGTATGAGCTATAATATTTTTTAACACTCTTATCCCAAGAGTTTTGTGGAGATATAAATATCTCCACTTTTTTAACACTCTACAAACTTAAACTAATAAGTAAAATTTAATTATTAATACTAAAAACTTTATTCACAAGGTAAACTTATCGTTTATTTTAAGAATAAACATAAATAGTCTTATTAACAAAAATCAATAAAAATATAAACAATCATCAAAAAACTCTTGATATTATAAGGTCAATAACATTTGGCTAATCAATATTTATTAATAATGAAACTTGATTTTTTTGACTTTATAAACATTTGATAGAATTTCATTTAAAAATATTTGTCGACAATATGCTAAAAGCCTATATTTTTATTTAATTAAAATGTTAATTCAACACTTAAAAATTTTAAATATGTCGCACATTACCCCCCAAACATGCTTTAGGAAACCTATCTAAGCAGCAATATACATGCAATTTATTATCTAAAACCGGAGTATCAATAGAAGTTGTAAGGGCTGATGAAATACAGTGGATTAAATCTTCAGGTAACTACATAAAAGCCTGCTTAGACCGAACAGCATTTTTTGCCAGACATACATTATCAGGAGTTCAGAGCCAATTGAATCCAATGCCTTTTGTTCGTATCCATCGATCACATATCATCAACTTAAAAGAGATCGTTCGAATTGAAAAATTAGTAAAGGAGATTATATCTTAATATTGAGGTCTGGTGCAGAACTAAAAGTATCTCGTGCATACAGTGATCATTTCCTTACAGCTTTTAAGTTATTTATAAAACTTAACGCAAGATAATTTTATTTAAAAACCATAAGTATTTCAATAAAGTCAGTAGCTTTAGTAACTTAAAAAAATAAAACTATATTTTCTTTCCACATATTCAGTAAATATCTTTAAAACAGTTATAACTCTCATAAAAAAACTAATAAAAAGCTATTTGTTAAACTCATCATTTAATATAGAGAATTCATAACAAAATCAATCAACCATCTTAAATACAATGTATTTAATAAAAGCATCATAAAGCTATCAACGTTAATATATTATTTGTAAATCATAAAATCAAAGTTTATTTGAGCATTTCAATTTACCTTAATCCGAAAAAAAACATATGAACAGATGATTTCTTAATAAATAATTCACAGACAATATAACAGATAGCAAACGTACTTAGAACAATAATAAAAAACGCGAGCACACCAGACATACATAAATTAAACACGTAATATCCAACAACAATCATTACGGTTTGATGTAAAATAAAGTATGGGTATACTACGCTATTACAGTACCTCAGTATCTTATTAGTAAAATTCAAGTAACGCCTTGAAAAACCTATTACTACACAAACCCAAGACCATTTTACAATCAAACAGATTAACCCCCAAATAAGCTCTTTATCAATAGGAATAATTTCATTTGGAAGAAAGAAAAAGATTAATAAACAAAAGTAACTGACTATTCCAATTATCAATGATAAATACCGTTTACTCTCTAAATACAACCAAATCCCTGACATTCGAGAAAAAATAACCCCAAATATAGTTGCCATAATAAAGATAGTATGAGCATACCAGTCATTATAGAAAGTATGATTAATAGAATGATCAGTGAACACTGAAAAAATCACCATATAGATGATAATTGGGAGCCAGATTATACATAGCCTCTTAACAAACCACCTTTCAATTTTTGCTAATATAAATACACCTTTCTGACTCATAATAATTAGAAAAAGTGGTAAAAAAACAATTGAATAGTGAAATAAATAAAGTACGTACCACATATGATTTTAAGTTGGAAAAGGAGCATTCATTTTTTCATCCCATGAAAAAGAAAAATAGTGCTCACTCCAAAGACTGCCAAAAATCTACGTTAAAAATATCTTTGTGCATTGCTTCATAATAAGATTGTGGAGCAACAACAAATACTATTGCAAATAGTAATGGGACATAGAGTTTCATAACTCTCTTCCAAACAAAAAATTTAAGCGATACTTTATTGATCATAAAGTTTAATGCAACACCTGATACTAAGAATAATATATCAAGCCTCCATTGGGAGGTGAGAATCATGATGGATTTTAGAACGATACTGTTATGTCCACTTTCTATATGAAAATCCCAGTCAACAAACATCATTCCAGTATGATAAAAAACAAGTAAAGTAAATGCTAATACACGGACCCAATCTAAAAAAATTCTCGTTCTGCTACTGTGGCTTTATTTTTTGAAATTATCGCTGTCATTGAAATATACACTCATTATTAATATATTTTGGTAAATGATAAAATAATGTTTGTTTGCACTCTCATTATATCATTATAACTTCAGGCTTGTTTATTTATCTCTCAGATTAAAACAGTAGTAAATTTATGTATATTTTATGCCATTACATGCTTTAATTAAGAATTATAAAAATTATTCAAACACTTATCAGTTTTTAAGCTATACCTTATGAGATCTCTATTTCTCGTTACATAATAGAGATCTATCTCAGCTAAATGTTGAAATTTCAATAATTGGTTTAAACAATTATTTATTATTTAAAACAGCTTGACAAAAACTAACATCAAATACCCCATTAACAAGATCACTAGTTTCGAGATGCATAATTTTATAGCAAGGAGTACCAGAAGGTTTGTACCCTTGTTCAAATATAGCTTTAAAGAGCTGTTGCCAAACTTCTTCATAATCATAGTCGAAACTATATAACCCTCTCATAAAAGCATATAGTTCGGTATCGATTGTTTGTATATTAAATGGAGCGGGATTATGGCAGCTATCATTTAAAGTCAAACAAACATCCATTCGACACTTTTCAGCGGGGGTGATTTCTGGGTTATCCCAGTTTATAACCAATGGATCTCCAGTGGAGATCATATTTTCAGTAACAAATGACTGTAGCTCTCCAGCTATACTTTGAACCCCATTACTATATTCACCAATTACTCGTTTATAAATAACAGTTCGTGCAGGAAATAGCTTGATATTTAACTGACCTAATATATTTATCTTTTTCTCAGTTACTGCTTTGTTAATTATCGAAATATCATCAATCATATTTTTTAGACTCATTCGTTGTAAGTTTGAGTCGTTAGAATATGAAAAATCTATTTTGCTCGCGTTTCCATACTTGCTAGATTTATTTATTACAGCTGTTAATTGATCTTTTTTTGTAAAATATTTAATGTCACTTGGTGTCAAGTTAAATTGCTTTTTAAACGCTTTCGCAAGGTTTTGTGAACTAGAAAAACCAAGCTCCATAGCAACCTTTGTAATACTCACTTGTTTGTAATAAAATAAAATTCCAACCGATTTTTCAAGTTTAAGCCTTCGAATGTAATCAGCTACTGTCTCACCTACCACTGATTTGAACACTTTGTGAAAATGATAAGGAGACATATGTGCCGAATCCGCAATAGCCTCCAAATTTAATTTATCAAAATCTCTTCGAACAAGTTTTTTTTGAATATAATCCATAGAACTGCTAATTTTTTTGTGATATTTATCTTTATCCTCGTTTCCAATCTTCATTAATTTTTTCCTACTACTTTTTTGATGTTTTGGAAAATTTCATCCTAATAGAAGCATTTTCATTTTTAAATCGTCAAATCAAATACCACTAAATTTTTACGAACAATGCTTAACTTCTAAAACATTTCATTATATACATTAAGAGACATAGTCTGATAAAATTATGTAAAATATGGAAAGATCAATTTCTATAAATTTTTAACCTTTATAACTCAAAATAAAAGTAGCTATGACAAAAATTTATTATGGTTGGACCAAAAACTTAAAATAAAGGTGGTTATTCAGTGTTTTAATAGCTAAAATAAACTGATCATTTCATTTCTAACCAGACCAATCTTTTAAATAATTGTTATTATAAGTTTGATAAATTAGTGTATTATAAGATTGATAATATCAATCATACCTAATAAACTCAACATAAATAATAATTACAATAAATTTTACGAAAATTTATAAAGATATTTTTTATTCAATTTAAATATACATTGAATATTAGTTAATGTATATTTAATCAAATTAAACTATCAATAAAGAGGTTATAATGCGTGGAGGCTGTGTACATATTATTTTTGGCCCTATAGGTGCTGGAAAGAGCACTTTTGCTTTCGAACTTTCTAAAAAATACAAAGCAATTAAATTCTCAACCGATGAATGGTTTAAGACTTTGTTTTTTAGAGATATTGAAAGAATACCTGATTTAACATGGACATTTGAAAGAATTTCTCGCTGTGAATCACAAATATGGTCAATCGCAAAACAGTCGATAAACACAGGCAACGATGTAGTTTTTGATTTAGGACTACAGAAAATGACTGATAGAGAGAGAATTATAACAATATGTAAAGATTTAAACTTTCATTATAAACTCTATTACCTTAACGCAGATAAAAATATTAGATTAAATAGAGTGTTTGAAAGAAACAAAAGTAAAGGAAAAACGTTTGAGTTCAATGTATCTATCGAAATGTTTGAAATTACTGACAAGATGTTTGAAATACCAACAAGCTTGGAACTTGAAAATATCGAATACCTAAATACTGCTGATAAAGCCTAAAATAATTAAATGTATTAATTATAACTGAACCCGCCACTTTAATTTGATAACAATTAAGCTGCCCATTGATATTAAATTTTGTTAATTAGTAATCATCAAACACAAAACTAGTCTTCTCAATATTGCACAATAACTTGGTAATTTTGGTCATGGAATCTTAAAATATATTTTCTATTATTGTCAAGAGCTGGTAATAAAGCAGCGGTATTGATGCAAAGATTAATCAAAAAAGCAGAACACTAAACTTGAAGAACCGTGTCGATAGTGAAATAGAACAAGCTGTTCTCAAATATGCGATAGGTTTCCCTTCTCACGGCAAGTGAGAACAAGCATTTGGCTGCGTAAAGTGAGTGTGTTTATCTCACCAAGTGATGTTTGCTCAATTTGGCTTCGTCAAATATTTAGAGCTTAATAAAGTAACTAATTGCACTGGAAAAGCATGTTGCAGTGAGTGGTATCATTTTTACGGATTAGCAAATTGTCGCTCAGGAACGTAAAAAGAACGATGATTAAGCGTGTGGTTAAATATAAAAGACGCATCAGACTATCTCAGTTTTTAAGATACGTTCTATGTTGGCAACTTGAAAAGTTTTGATTGTACCTACCGGCAGACCTTTGTAGACACCAAAAGCAAAGTCCCCTTTGTTAATCTATATATAACAAAAACAGCAATTACTACTGTATTTATGTTTAATGGAAAGGTTATACCACTATTTGAGGGTCATGAGCTGCCAATGCTTAAAAATGTAATGGACCGAGGAACAGAATATTGCAGTCATGTTGATCAATTTTATTACAAGCTCTATTTAGCTATCAATAATATCGACCACACAAAGAGTAAAGCGATGTCGCCACAAACAAATGGTATTTGCGAATACTTCCACGTGACGCTATTAAATGAGTCCTTTCAAGTGACAATCAGAAAGAGGTTATATCGCTCGATAGATGTGTTACAGAAAGATCTGGACGATACTATACGAATCGTGAAATTATCAAAGAAAAATGTGCTGTGACAGAGTCCCAACAGAAACATTAAAGGATTAGAAACCTATCTGGGCAGCTGACATATGTTACTCAGCAATTATTCCCTAACCCTCGGTTACCAAAAGATAAGCGAATTTTGAATAAAAAATAGAGATTGATATTATTAAACTAAAACTGACTCTTTTAGCAACAAAGCATAGCTCTTCTCTAAATAGCAAGGTTTTAGATGTCGCTATTATTACTCCATAAAAGGCTCAAAAAAGCCATTAAAAAAATGTGTGTGCAGCTGAATTTTAATAATATGCTTATTGAAATTGATACTGTAGATGCTTTTCAAGGTAAAGAGGCTAATGTTGTATTCTTCTCTTTTGTACGTAATAACGGATCTGCACAATTTTACGATGATGCACGTCGTCTCAATGTTGCGTTGTCACGTGGAAAAAATATGTATATCTTGTAGGACATCGTCAATATTTATCAAATCAACAAATTCAAACACTTCAATCTTTAGCTAAACTCAAAGTCCTTTCTAATTGTGAATTGCTAAATTCAATTATTCAGTTCAAAAACACTACTTTTGTAGTCTACTCGCTACAAAAAAATATTTTCACACACATACAACCTAAATAGCCACACACTACCTAAAGCACACTCATCGAGCAATAAAAACTTAGTAAAAACAACACTCAGATAGGTACTAAAAGCATCAAAACGCTCACGGATGGAAGAATTATCATTTTTACTTCGATAATCATTAAGTTTATTGTCGAAATAAAGCAGATATCCAACATGAGGGCGACGCTGACACTTGCATTTTCTCAACGAACTAGCTTATTCACATATGATTCTTAATCTCGGATAACTTATTAACGACGCACCCTTAAGTAGCTTTTTGTTATTTAAGTCATACTAATTTGGAAAGCGAATTAATTTAGCTTCTCTCATCTAAGCGGACTTGCAACCAACCCTGAATCTCCTCCTCTACCCAAGCTACAGCCCTCGGTCCAAGTTGAATAGGCTTAGGAAATACACCTTTAGCCATGTAAGCGTAGATTGAGGACCTTGATAGTCCTGTTATGTTGATGACTTCGTTTAATTTCATGACTCGCATTTTGATGTCCTCGTATTAGTCCATCAAATGCTCTGGCAGTAAACTTTTACTTCTTAATAGGTTTAATTTAAAACAATCTCAAACATACATTATCTCTGTGTAATCACCCTCTAAAAGACCCATGGAGAAGCTAATGCACAAGGAGCAAGTTTTTACCTATCACTCAAATCAAGAAGTTTTAGATGCCGCAATAGACATCATTCAAGAACGATTCAAACGCACCGCTATTTTCACTAATGTTGATGACACAAAAATATTTTTAGCATGCAAAATGGCGAATTACTCAAGAGAAGTATTTTCAGTATTACTGCTAGACTCTCAACATCAATTATTAGAGTACAAAGAGCTATTTTTCGGCACTATAGATAGCGCCTCCGTTTACCCAAGAGAAATAGCTAAGGCAGCTTTAGAGTCGAATGCTGTTGCTGTCATACTGGCACATAACCATCCTTCAGGAATTGCGGAGCCTTCTCAAGCAGACATAGCAATAACCGAGAAAATACGACGAGCATTAAGCTTGATTGATATCCGAACTCTTGATCATATTATTGTGGGAAAAAGTCAAACATCATTAGCTGAAAGAGGATATCTATAGATAAATTCAAGGAAGCTTTGTCACTTTTACAAAGTAACTTGCTAAAAAAACTTATCAAAAAGGGAATTAAGAATAAAATCTATACTGGCAGGATAGGCTATCGACCACATCAACTTTTGTTATAACTTACAGCAATAAGTAAGCAATAACAGAATCTTTAAATAGTCAGTTCGAATCATGCAGCTTCTCTTATCATGTTGGAAACATAAGAGAAGCTATGCACTCCAAAGATCTATAACTTTACTTATATTACTAAACCAACATTTGCCTACCAACATACCTAGGCTTTCTGATGCAATTATCTCAACAACAGTAAGAGATTAGGCGATCACTACAACTCTGATATTAAAGTTTCTAAATAGCAATTTTTTACATTAACCATCAACAGTTATCACTACTTTCAAAAGAACTACAACTGAAATTCATAATTAAATTAATTTGAAACTTATATTATTAAATAAAAAGAAAAATCACGTTTTTCAGGTGAAAATTTGGCTTACAAGACAGCATACTATAACTTAACAAACCAAAGTATTGGTCACCGATAGAAGTAAGACTTTTCAAATTAAATACTACAGTTCACGATTAAACTTCTGATCTCTTTTTTAGCCTGTTCTGACAATTTATCATAGACTGAAATCAACTCAGCCAATTCATCATCCTCACAGTACAAATAAGCAACAGGAACACCTAATACACTACAAATTTTCCCTACTGTATTGATATCGGGCAAATGAGTACCCTTCTCATATTGATTCATTCTTGGGCTAGCCACTGATGGGTCCAAACCAGCATGAATCCCTAACTGCTTTTGAGATAAGCCTACATTTTTTCTAGCTTCTTTTAACCTTTTCGTAAATACATTCACATCGCACATCAATCATCACAAATCCAAACTAAGATTTTCTTAGCAAAGTGATTGATCCGATACTAAGAATAACTTAGCATTAATAGCTAAGAAATACTTAGTGCTCAATAAAACCACCACTTAAGGAATCACAATGAAACTCGCACTAGCATCAACAATTACAGCCATAACATAGACTGGCTGTTCTTCTGGCACACTGCCTTGTAACAATGAAGATATAAAAAATACGGTTTTAGACATTATTACAACCGAAGTAAGAAAAGCTCGATATGCTATTGAAAGTGAAGAGAGTAATCGACTTAACAACTACTCTATTGAAGGAATAAAAACCCTTTCTCACAACGAGAAGACCGACTTCTATTCATGTTCTGGAAAGTTTTCATTTAAATTCGATGAGAAAAGTACTAATAAAGAGTTTACATACGAACTTTCGTACTTAGAGGATATAGATGATACTGAAGTTGTTGTCTATGGGATTAGTGGGGTTAAAGCTAGAGTGCTAGCTAAAGTAATGGCAGGCAACTTAATTTCAAAATAAAGAAACAGCCTAACTTGCTTCACTAACATCTATACAAGTTAGGCTGTTCACCAATAAATATATTCACTTCAATTAAGGCACTTATCGACTACACCCAAAAGAGCGCCTCCCCGTTCCATACACTTTCGTTCTATCCTTTGCAAAATAGCTTAGACGCTTGAAAAAAGCTTCGTATTTTTCACTGTAGTTATCATCTTTTTCATTAAATACATACATTCCATTTTTTGCTTGATGAATTAAGCCTCTTGCATCTTTATTTGTATCTTTAAGGGATAAAGCACTTGCCCAAGAAGCCATAATGCGAGTCGCTAAGTTTGGATTAACACTATTTAATTTACCAAACGAATGAAATGCATCTTTGTTAAGCATGATTACTACATGAAAATGATCATTATTTGAGTTATATCTTTCTCTCACCCAAATGTAAGTTAAGTTACTTTTATACACTCTCTTACCCAATCTAAATTGCCTTTTCTCTATAGCCTTAAGCTTTGCCTTAAAAGAATCAAAAAATTTAGTAATAACCTTCTCTGTATCACCTTGATAATTGGCTGGAAATCTAAGGTCAAACCTAAATGCAACCAACCTTTTGGAACGCTTAAGACTTTGATCAACTGTAATTTTTATTCTAGACAAATAGTGCTCGTTACATTCTGAAAGGGCGAACAAAATTTCTAGTTTTTGATATTCAAATTTACTCATGAGTTTTCTCTTGTATGTGATTGGTTCATACAAGAGGCACAACGTAAATTCACACTTTCATAATGTAGCTTAACTTTTATATACCCTTTCATTTAATCCCTAAGGGCCACACAAGCATATTACAAAAGCAAAATTAGCAACTGCACTAGCTTACAGACCCACAACACAAGGGAGTTAAAGGCACAATTTTACGGTTAAAAACTACTAAGAAGCGTGAGAGGTCAATAAAAACAAGCTTCGTAAAGAATAAAATTAACTATATTTTTACTTAAAAATTAGTAAAATAAAACTTATAAAAAACTTAATAATAACTCAATAATTACTTAGTAACATACTTAATATGATAATAGAAAAATCAGATGGATTTCTTGATACTAGCTTAAAGATGACAAACAGGGAGGCCCTTTATTGGCTTTACAAATCAGCCGACTACAAATCACTCATACCTAAAAACCCGATTATTGTCGTAAATAAAGAGTCAAATGAGCTTGCCCAAAAAATCAGGAACAACGTTAGGGTAGAAACAGAATTTGAGAAAATTATTACTCAAGTTAAAACTAACATGATTCCGCTAAATCAACTTAGCTGGATAAAAAGTTTAAATATAGAAGAGGTAATATATTTAGATAAACTTATTTCTAATCTAAGCACTAATAGAGGGTATAGATCTAGCGTATTCAGTACTACAGATGACT
>NZ_JXYC01000037.1:0-8242 GCF_000967665.1 Marinomonas sp. S3726
GGGAGCGTCCATATATGTCTTTTATTTCTCTTTTTCATTTCTTACTATGTAGCAATCTATAACTGTCTGAGAATCACCACTCATCTAGCCGCTCTCTCATCATGCCCACTAACGATTTCGTTTATCTCTATCGATAGCAATTAATAACAAGGCAAGCATAATCGCGCCATAGATTGGCCATTGGATTAGCTCAATACGTTCACCCAGAATTAGGCCAAGACAAAAAACCAATGTGGGTTCTATATAAGTCAGTAATCCGAACAGGCTAAGCGGGAGTTTTTGTGAGGCGAATAAAAATAAAAGCATGGGTAAAGTGCCTATTAGCCCTAACCCTAGGAAATAAGCCCAAGACCAAAGCTCAATGTGTGGCCACTCATTAAAAGGGTGTAAATAGACCATGGCAAGCAGTGCGATTGGCAATATAAAGAGATTG
The DNA here is from genome assembly GCF_000967665.1 of Marinomonas sp. S3726. Taxonomy (NCBI): domain Bacteria; kingdom Pseudomonadati; phylum Pseudomonadota; class Gammaproteobacteria; order Oceanospirillales; family Oceanospirillaceae; genus Marinomonas; species Marinomonas sp. S3726. The sequence goes on from NZ_JXYC01000037.1 coordinate 434, forward strand.
TCTAGGGTAAATACTATGTCGCTAGCGATTGAGAAACGTCGGCGATTCATAAAGTACAGTGGATAGCCTAATGCAATGACTAATACAATCCACGAGATACCATCAGCAATCACATAGGCATAAATTACACCAGAAGCTGCAATCATGCATGCAAGCCATTGTGCTCGGGTTAATTGCTCGCCATACACAAAATAGCCAACGGCAACCAAGGTCAGAGGGAGTGCAAAATAGCCTAACGCCACAGAAAGTATTTCACCCTGTAATGGCGCCCAGACAAAAATCCAAAACTGTGGTGCAATCAAACAGGCAGAAAGAAAAAAGCTCGGCCATAACCGCCACTGCTTTAATTGTTCCCATAATTTAGAGATTCGCCCAACCAAGGCTAATCCCAATAACATAATGACAGAGCTCCACAAAACTCTTTGACCCGTTAACCAATGGCCTGCTTCAGAAGCGGTTCCTGTTAGGCTCGGTTGAAACTGTACATAAAGGGGCAGCATGGCAAATAAACAAGACGCGATTATCGATGCCAATACACCTTTCTTACGAGCTGAAAAATGTACGGTTTTATTCTTAAACATGGAGAAGGTCATAAGTTATCAAATTAAACTGATCAGATAATGAGAGTTCGGGCGTGGATGATATCATGACATTAGCGCATGTTAGGTAAAGATCGTGAATAACACGATAAAAACTAAAGTGTATTTTGTTCAGCCAGAGTGTTTGTGAACAAGTGAGGTTGTTACTATAAGATTAAATCGCAAATTAAATAGGGCATCTTTAGTAACTTATGTGAGCATTATTCAGGTGATTTTAGGCTTTATCTTTTTTAAAGTACTGAATCTGATGGTTTCTCAATCAAAAAAAGCGATAAAATACAAGGAAGTAAAAGGAAAGATATGGCAGTTTTAGAAATTCTTAAAGCACCAGATGCAAGGCTCAGGATTAAGTCAGAAAAGATAAAGGATGTTTCTTTAATACAAGGTCTGATCGACGATATGTTAGATACCTTGTATGCAACTGATAATGGTATTGGTTTAGCTTCAACTCAGATAGGTAGAAAGGAAGCTGTTGTTGTTATCGATCTATCAGAGAGTCGAAATGAAGCATTGGTTTTGGTTAATCCAGAAGTTGTTAATGGCTCAGATAAAGTCATGGGTCAAGAAGGCTGCTTATCAGTTCCTGATTATTATGCTGAGGTTGAACGCTTTTCATCTGTTGTCGTATCTGCACTAGATCGAGAGGGTAAACCTATTTCAATCGAAAGTAATGATTTTCTAGCTATCGTAATGCAGCATGAAATTGATCATTTATCTGGTAATTTGTTTATTGACTATCTTTCGCCACTTAAGCGTCAAATGGCTATGAAGAAGGTAAAAAAATCTCTCAAAGTGCACTCGTAATTTTTTCTAGTTTTATTTCAAGGTATGTTTGAATGTGATCCAGAGTAAGAAGCAATTTAATTATGCTGAGTCATTTCCTGTTTTTGCTGGTGTTTTTGCAATGTTACTGTGGAGTACTACAGCCGTTGCAAATAAAATTGCCATCATATACATGGACGGTTTGAGTGCCGGCATTCTTAGATCCATGCTAGCTGGGGTGCTGGCGTTGATTATTGCTTGCTTATTAAAATATCCATTTCCTAAAACTACGCTAGATCGTCTTCTTCTTTTGCTAACAGGCATTACTTCTTTTGGCTTATGGCCAGCATTAATCAGTATTGGAATAGAGCAAACTAGCGTGAGTCATGCTGCTTTAATAATGGCTTTAATTCCAATTTTCACTGTTATATTCAGTGCTTTAATTGAAATGAAAATACCATCTTTAAAATGGTGGATTGGGGCTTTAATCGCATTATTTGCAACTGTAATATTAATATTTTCTAGATTCGGACTGGATACTTCATCTAGTAATGAAGCTTATATTAAAGGTGACTTGATTATATTAGCGGGTGCATTGGTGTGTGCTATCGGATATGTCGCTGGTGGTAAGTTATCGCCAAAAGTTGGTACTGAAGCAACAACATTTTGGGGGCTTTCAATTTCTCTGATTTTTCTTATACCGACCTTTATTCAAATATCAGGGAATACGTTTTGGGCTAATGTATCACTAGTAGGCTGGGGAGCTATCTTTTGGATGGCATTATGCTCGTCGCTAGGTGGATATATATTATGGTTTTTAGCTTTAGGTCGAGGTGGTATCCAGCGTATTGGGTCAATTTTGCTTGTTATGCCTGTTATTACATTATTTTTTGCTAACGTTGTTTTGAATGAGTCGATCACGATATACATGTTGATGATTTGCGCTTGCATTGTTTTTGGAACGTACCAAGCGCAAAAGCATGCAAAATAATGAGCAAATTAAAGTACGAAAAAAGCAGTTAAAAACTCTATCTAAATCAGATATTCAAAATATTTAGGTAGCTGCAAGTAGCGTTATCATGCCTATACAAGGAGTCAAGAGTGGCTATTAATCTAAAAAGTGTTGGTGGTGTTGCTATTCAAGAAAGGCATAAAGGCTCGTGTCATTGTGGTTCTGTCGAGTTTGAACTTGATTTGCCCGATGGCCTTTTTGATATAAGGCGTTGTGATTGTTCTTTGTGTCGAAAGCGAGGAGCTGTTGCGGCATCGATTCCTTTATCTGGAATTCATATCATTAAAGGGCAAGAACTTCTGACCTTGTATCAGTTTAATACCAAGACAGCTAAGCATTATTTCTGTGCTAACTGCGGTATTTATACTCATCATCAGAGACGATCAAACCCAGCTCAATATGGTTTTAATGTCGCTTGCTTGGAAGGCATAAACCCATTGATGATAGATGATATTCCAACCTATGATGGGGTGAATCATCCTGCTGATAGGTTCTGATAAAAACATTACAAATATGGCTGGTGCTTTCTAGCTAATTAGCGGATGCTGACTCGTTTTCAAAGTCAGCAAACTCAGGCTAGTACTTACTTTTTAGTGCTTTCACTTCCCATCACTTGATCTAACAAGGCCATGGATTCTGTGAAGTAGGGGTTGTAGGTTAGGCGGGCATGGTTTTTGTTATCTTCTCTGTGCCCCCATGCTGAAAACCACACATCATCCCCGTTCATACATGCAGCTTCTTGCTCTTCTGTCTGACCATTGCTGCAAATACGGCTTTGTCCTTGAACGCCATAATTTGGGTTGTTAGGGGCAAACAGTAAGCCCATGTGCGAACCGTTTGAAATACGCTGTTCAGGTAATCTCATCGATAAAGTGGTGGACCTTGGCTCTGCTAATGCTTTTTCTCCTTGCCAGATTAAGCGGCTATTCGGATTATTAAATTGTTGTGTGAAAATATCGATAGCAAATTGAGTATCTATGACGCTATCGCCTTCACTCATTAACATGAAAACGGGCTTCTCATATTGGGTGTCTTCTAGCTGGTCTCTCACTTCGACAGAGGTTTCGTAATAGACAGCGGCTGCGCTCATGGGCAGTGAATTATACCTAAGTGGGTTATCTTCTGGGTCTTGGTCAGCCCAAGTAACAAAATAGCTAGCAAGCCCTGCATACTTTACCGAAGAGGAGTTTGGTTGAAATGCAGGAGAAAAAAGCAGTACGCCATTAATCGACTCATCTTGAATGGCAAGGTCGGTCACTAGGTTTGCCCCCGTGGAGTAGCCACCTACCCAGATAGAATCAACATTCGTTTTTAATAGCCTTGCGTGATGATCAACAATACCTTGCCAATCTTCCAGCGATGGTAGCTGTAGATCTCCAACTTTACTTGCATGGCCTGAGAGTAAAACAGTGCGAACAAGATAGCCTTTCTTCGCTAAATGCTCTGCAACGTTAATAAAAGAGTAGGGCGTGTCTCCCAAGCCGTGCACAAGCAGTACACCTTGGCCATTAGGTTGCTGTGGCTCGTATTCTCTGGGTAAAACGTCGAGTAATTCAGACTCTTTATCCTGAGTCATAAACACCCGGTTTGTTTCTAACCATTGCTTAGTATCTGCTACATAGTCAGAAAAACTTGTTTGATCATACTTAGGTAGCGTTTTAGCCGTTTGAAATGCAGGGTCATGAGGTTGAGTAGAACAGGCAATTAAAGCAGTTGAGGCAAGTGCGATAGCACCGAAGGTTAAGGTGTTTTTTCTACTCATAATGTGTACTTCAATTTAAGGTTTTAGCTTAAGAAACCAAGTTTTAAGATGAGTTCATTATCCTCAAATAACGGGCTGGCGATCAAGTCTGACAAGCCAGCATTTGGTGTAACTATTAAGCAAATGTGTAACAGTCTTGATACCTTTATAACGTGTCTTTAAGTCGTTAGTCTTTTAGCGCTTAGTTTTTGGAGTGTTTAACCTAAAGACATGACCAGTCTTCAATCCAATATTTTTTATGTTGTTCACAAGCTTGCTCAATGAGTAATTGTGATTGAGTAGATCTGACACTTGGTGGATTTACCGCGCCTGTAAACACGTCTTCGCTATGGCAAATTAAGCTTTTACCAGCAATGTCGTTTAATTCACTACCGCTACAAGCATAGACAACTTGCTTGATGCCAGACCAATAAATGGCACCAGCACACATGGCACAGGGCTCTGTTGAGGTATAGAGTACAGCCTCTTTACGCTGGCTCTCGCTTAAGTTTTGACACGCTTGGCTAACAAGGTTCATCTCAGCATGGCGAGTCGCATCGTGACAGCTATTAACTGTGTTCTCTGCCTTTAATACTTGTTTATTATCTATTACCAATAAGGCACCAAAAGGGTGGTTGCCTGCATCGACCGCAGCTTGAGATAGGTTTAGCGTTTGCTTAAGCCAATGGTTATCTTGCTCTGCTTGATTCATATTTTTACCTTTTTCAATGTGTGCCTGTTTAGCTTCTATTTAGCCATTCTTTTCTTTCTCTTCTGTGAGTCTCGCTTTTTAGGGAGGGATGGTCTGAGAGATGGCGACATTCTATTTTATGAAAAGCTTATTAAGAACTATAATGATTGGTAAAATGCGTTCTAAAAATTAGCACGCTTAAGCTTTGATAAGGAGTTAATTATTACAGCATTTTCAAAAGAGCTGATTTCTTTTATCGAAATAGCGAACGAAGGGTCTGTGCGAAAAGCTGCCAATAAGTTGAATATTTCTGCGTCTGCTTTAAGCCGACAAATGCGTATTTTAGAGGAAGACTATGGCTCTAAATTAATCATTCGTTTACCTCGGGGCATCGAGGTAACTGAGTCTGGTCGCGAGTTGCTGAATAAAGCTGAGTTTTGGCGCAAGCAAGATAAACACTTACGACTTGAAATGCAGCGCATTAATAAAGAAAGTCTAGAGGTGTTAAAACTCGGAATTATGGAATGTTTAAGCCAAACCTTACCTCAACAAATTGAGCAAGGGTTGGACCACATTCTTGGACAATATAGATTGGATATTAAAGTCGGCAATACCCATAGTTTATTGGCACAATTAGAGTCAGGTGAGCTAGATGTCATTATTGCGTTTAATGTACAAGATAATCGCCAAGTTCGCCTTTTTAGCCATGTTGACTGCCCAATCGGCCTAATTTATCCGCCAAGTTTAAACCTTGCTGAATCAAAGTTAGTTTCAAATACCCCGGTTCCCTTGGCTGATTGCTTACAATGGCCGCTTTGTTTAGCCGATGATGAGCTCTCCTTTCAACCCAGAATTTACGCCGAAATCATGCGACAGAAAAAGGCCCATACCTTGTGTGCCACAAGTAACTCGGTAAATGTTTTAAAACAGTGGGTAATCGCGGGTAGAGGCGTGACTTTTCTCACTCAGTTTGATGTGGCAAAAGAGCTTGCTAATAACGAATTATGCTTTCATCCATTAAAGGAAAAACGCTTAAGCGAAAAGCTCTGTTTGTGTCTCTCAACAAATACGCCAATGAACCAACAGATGAGGGCGATACTGGTACAGCTTGATAAGATCATTCAAGGGGATTGAGTTTTTACAGAGGGCAAATTTACATAGTGTTATTAACGCCATTGAGCATTAATTTCATCTAAATAACCATTAACGTCGTCTTTTTTTCTTCAGCTCCGTCTTATTAGGTATTCAACCTTTAATAATAAACGGAGACCCTATGAGTCAGTTCGATAACACTTTAAGTCGTGGCGACAATACCTTTATCAAAACTAAGCCTGAGATGCTTAATAACTTTTATGGCACGACGGATATTTTTCCTTATTGGGTTGCTGATATGGATTTTCAGGTAGCTCAACCCATTACTCAAGAGCTTGACCGATTAGTTAAACGTGGTGTATTTGCCTATGAGTTTAACGAAGAGGGGATCTTTAGTGCTATTAGTCATTGGTATTCAACACGTCATCAAATTGAATTATCAGAGAAAAACTTTGTACAAGTACCAGGTGTACTTTCTGGTATCGCGCTCTTGCTCCGACAGTTCACTCAAACGGGTGATGCTGTCTTAATCCATACACCTGCCTACCATCAGTTTGCTAATTTAATTAATAAAGCAGATCGTAAGTTGGTTAAAAGCGAGCTTATTATTGATGATGTAAATGAACTGAGTGATGTCGACGGTAACGGCTACCAAATTGACTTTGAGCAGTTCGAGCGCCAAATCCAAGCTGAAAATGTTAAAGCCATGATCTTTTGTAATCCTCATAACCCAACAGGGCGAGTCTGGTCTCAGGCTGAACTTGAGCTGCTAGTAGCAATTGCGGCAAGGCACCAAGTTTTGATTATCAGTGATGAAATACATTCAGACATTATATTTTCTGATAGCAAATTCATCAGTTTAGCCAGCTTTGATTATGAGAATATTATTACCCTGATTGGCTCACCCGCTAAAACTTTTGGCATGCACAGTATTTCAAATGGGTATGTATATACGAATAACCAATCACTCCTTAGCACAATTAAGCATGAAGTCAGTGGTATGTATCTCGATCACGGTAATGCCTTTACAAGTTTTGCCACGATAGCAGCTTATGAAAAGGGTGCTGCTTGGTTAGATGAAATGTTGGCTTATCTAGAAGAAACGCAGGTTTGGATACAAGACTTTATAACGGACAATATTCCCCAAATACGGGTCTTTAAACCTGAGGGCACTTATCAAGTTTGGTTTGATTTCTCAGGGCTTGGTCTAGATGAAGAAACACTGAAATCTTTAGTCTTCAAACAAGCCAAAATGGGTTTAACCCCAGGGATTTGGTTTGGTGCTAAGAGCCCGCAATACATGCGTATGAACGTAGCAACCTCTCGTTTTAACATAGTTAAATCGTTTGAACTTCTTAAATCTGCTGTCGCTGCAATTGGTACATTTGAGCCGGCTAAAAAAGAAGCGAAAGAAGATAATATTTCTGGCTGTTGTTAACTAGTGAATTATTTATTGGCAACTTAAAGGTTTCTCGTTACTAAAGGGGCTGCTTTTAAGTTGCCGTTTTTATCTTGCTACTTCCTTACAGAATGCCTGTTAACGTCTATTATCTGGTGAACGAGTGACGCTAATAAAGCAGATTATAAGGATGAAAAAATGGCATTTAGCAAAGCAGAAATTAAAGACTTAAATGAGATTGAAAGGTTACTGCAAGAGTCTGATTTACCCTATGAAGATTGTCAAAAACATCTTTCAAACTTCATTGTTTGTCGGGAAGATAATAAGATTATTGCAGTGGGTGGTACTGAGATTTATGGGCGTGTGGCATTAATTCGCTCGATAGTGGTACAGCAAGAATATAGGGGAAAGGATCTAGGGAACCTGCGAATAAGTCCTCCCGCCTCAGCGTGAGGATAAAAGCCGCTAGATTTATGGCGAGGAGCGTAACTTAATAGTTATTCTATTGATAAG
>NZ_JXYC01000038.1:0-306 GCF_000967665.1 Marinomonas sp. S3726
TTACCTACACAGCGACCTTGACGAATGCAGCGCAAGGCGATGTGACCGTGACGCTAGATAATGGTGAGACCATCACGATTGCCGACGGTGCAACCACAGGCACAGTGGATGTCACGGTTGCGGCGGATGAAGATGTTTACACTGATGCATCCAGCATTAGCGCAAGCATCACTGGCGCGACAGGCGGTAACTTCGAAAACTTAGCGGTTGATAGCACAGCGGCAACAACAGCGATCACAGATACCACAGACACAACGACCGTGAGCCTAAGTGCGACCGGTTCGATCACCGAAGCGGGTGGCACGG
>NZ_JXYC01000039.1:0-122892 GCF_000967665.1 Marinomonas sp. S3726
TGTTGGATGTCCATGGTAATTAATCAAACCAAGAACCTTATTCATGGCGATGAGACCTTTATCGGTGCTGATTCAGGATATCGCGGGGCGCAAAAGCGTGAAGAACTAAAGGATGTCACGGCTCAGTGGTTGATAGCAGAGATGCCGAGTAAAATGAAAGCCCTGAAAAAGCACCCCCGTATTAATAAACATCCGATTAAAACCGAATTTATCAAAGCGAGTATCCGAGCCAAGGTTGAGCATCCGTTTCGTATTATTAAGTGTCAATTTGGTTTTGTGAAAGCAAGGTACCGAGGCCTCGCGAAAAATGACAATAAACTCGCCATGTTATTTGCACTGGCGAATGTTGCACGAATCGATCAGATGATCCGAGCGGCAAAGGGTTAATGCGTCCAAAGTACACCAAGTCAGGTCAAATAAGACCAAACTTGGACAATATAGGAAACAAATCAGCTAAAAATACGTCATATAGTCGCTTTTGGTTTAAACCTTCGAATAAACTGACTTAATCGCAGGTTCCCTAGTAGTGCTTGATTAATTTCATGATTTACAAAATTGTTAAACACTATGCTTTGAGACGCCGCATATGAAAGCATTGGTGAGGTATTTAACTTATGTTTAATAATCCGCTCTTTTGCAGCATAAGTAGGTTTAATTCGCTTATAAACATCAAACCAATATCTATCACTATGTTTTCGTATGATTTTTTCCTTTATTCGCCTAAATCTCTCTTTACTATCACTTCCATTGTAATTTACCAGTACGTTGGCCAAAACCATACGGCGGTGTATCGCTCTAGGTTTATAATTCCGTTCAATTAGTTCAGCACGGGCATCTGGATGAAGTAAAAGTGTGCCATCTTTTATTTTTCGTTGAATCCATAACTGTTCTGCTTCACCAAAAACTATCTTCATATCTCTTGAAGATAGCCCGTTAACTTCTTTGCCCCATTTTTCAATATCTTCGATATTGGCAAGTTTTTCAGCTAAGTCTCTCATAACTATCCATTGTTAATTCAGTCAAATTATGTTGGATGTTCATGGTAATTCATGCAACCCCACGCGGAGGATGGTGTTTTGTTTTACTCTAGTTTCCATAGCAGTAAACGTGGGTATCATTGATAGGTACTATTTTTTACTCAATAAATTTTTCAGCCAGTTATCAAGCAAATCAATTTTAACAAACTCGATGTTAGTAGAATATGGAGGATTGACCATCCACCAATATGTTTCACGACTGACATAAAGGTCAATATATTTAGGTTCAACTCCACCTTGGGGTTTAGGCCAATTTAACAATTCCAAAATTCGACCTGAATGTTTCTTAAGGAAACTCCCTCTCTTGTCAATTTTACTAACGTGGGATTTCTTTCGAGTAAATATTAAGTCCCTCAATCTTCTAGAATCTTTCATACAGTATGGAGGCTGATTATATTTACACTCGACTGCAATCCAAGTATTTATATCAGGTATGTATGCTAGTACATCAAAATCACCAACATCATCAAATTTCTCTTTTTTGAATTTACGCATGAAATCCATGCTTTTCCGATTGTATTCGGTATATCTTTGAAAAATTTCAAAAGACTTCGATTCAAGTTCTTTTTCAAGAGAGATCTTTATTTTTTCCACTTCAGTCTGCGTGTTATCCCATTTATAATTAGCAGGCAAATAGCCACTTGACACATTACCCGCCCATATAACCAAAGCCTTATTAACTGAAGCTGCCCCCCATATTATCCTCTCACCTCCTATTTCAATTAGCGGACGTATTGTGTATCTACTGCCACGATTAAAGTGATCCCATATCGGCACATCAGATTCTACGACTCCATCACTCCTTCCAAGAAGCGTTCTAACTTCTTTTGGATTCAATATTAAAAAATTAAGAATACTTTCAATTTCATTTCTATCTAAATCAGGAAACTCTTTATTCGAAATTGAGATAACATCCACGATTGAAGCTTCATAGTGCCACCTAAATTCAGTGTCACCTCCATAAGTTTTCCACTTAGCTAATAGGGATAATATTCCAAGCATATTTTTAAATGTAAACAGGTTATCCTTTAAGAAAGCATCATTTAATATATCCCAATTAATTTTTTCATTAGGCGTAAAGTCTAACGAATCAGATTCAACATGATTAATCCCTAAAGTATTACTAGCCATTATTTGAGTATACTCCTTCTCCTTGTCAGCTCTATCTTCAGAAAAGAAAACACTAGGTATAAAGTCATCATCGAGATTTACTCCCCCTACATCAATTCCATTATGAAGGGTGTCACTGGCACCAAAAAGAACTAGCAACCAATCTATATTCGCAAGACAATGAGCTAACAAGTCATCTGTTAGCTCATTACTTCCTCCGTCAGCATAGTACAACCTATTTTCTAAAAGGTACTTGTAACGCCTAGTATCTATACTAAATTTTTCATAGGCAGAACTAACATAATTTTCTCGGTCATAGTCCACTTCGTGGCACAAACTTTGACGACTCTTTTCAACTTGTAAATCATATTCTGCGGTCAATGCATCAATTTGTCTTATGCAATATCTCAACAATGGCTCACGTCTGTATTGAGAAATTTCATCATGAACTATTGTTTGTAATCCAACCTTTGCCTGATCAATGACGGATTTTGCTTCCGACAATTCATATTTTCCAGGTGTAACACCTAATTTTTTAAATATTATTGCGAGGTTTTTTCTCGCTAGCTTGAAATGCCTACTACTAGGTGATTTAACATTGGCATCAGCTGGGACATCAAACGCCCTAATATACTCACCTTGCCGAAATCTAGGTGGTAGCTTAGACGTTTCAAATAAGGTTGGGTCTTCTGCTATATTACAAGCATCAAAACCCAATAAATCAGAAATACGAGAACAAACTTCTACCGCACATTTGTATTCAAATTGTGAAGTCTTCGCATCAAAGATATTAGACTGAACGCAATTTAGATTAACATTAAAATTAAACTCGGCCTTCTCTCCATCAACACTAGATAACTGACAATTGTTAAATACATCGATAGTTAGATCTGTAAATTTAGACTCATCATTTCTAGCTAGATTTTCAATATCAGCTATACAGTTTATTACTATATTTTTATATTTAAATATTTGAAGATCTTTTAAGTACTCTGAGCGTTGCACTATAGAGTCAGAAAAACAATGACAAGCTGTTTCAATTAAATGGGCATTTTCACGATCAAATTCAATACCATTAAAATCGAAAACAAAGTGTAACATGCACTTTCCGATCATTGTTGACCATGAGAATTGATTATAGCTTCTGGTATGCATTCGATAGAGCACTTCGCTATCTGAATCAGCCAGCCTCCATAGCGCATAGTTATTAGGTAACTCGGCCGGTAACGAAGCCCAATACTCCCTTAGAACCTTAAAGCGCCAATCTGTACCCATTGAAGTATCCAGCATAACAAAATCAAATTTGTTAGCTCCAGCGACAAGTAATTCATCTGAATCTCGAAACGATGCAAACATATCTGCACTGCCGATCATCCCATGCATTACAGCCCCTGAGTTATCGTTCAAGTACTCTATGAACCTAGAAAATTCTGAAACATCCTGAAGTGAGTCAAAAATTGTTATGAAATCGGGTAAAAAAAATAGATGACAAGATTTCTCATCAAACCCTAGCATTTTAGGCTCGCTAGAAGACTCGCACAAAATACAAACTACATTTAAATCTTCTATTGAAAGGTATTCACCTTGTTCATTTTGTATTGCCAGAGTTTTCTTATTTCTTAAGTTTAGTAACCTCCACTCTTTTTGACCTTTCAAAAAATCAATAAGGTCAGACTTTATATCCACTTTTTTATCAATGCTACTTGAATCAGACAATAGAACTAAGTAACTTTCATCATTCGATCGAATTAGAGTTGAAAAAACACATTGAAAAGAATCGTTCGGTGTCACAACAACAAACGGTCCATCAATGATTGATTCCTCTTTAAATCTTAACGACAGAAATTCATTAAACCTTCTCATTACAGGGGGAAATTCAGCGAGGTTATCCTGTACGCCACCTGCCCAAATATCAATTACTATATTAATGAGATTTCTAGGAGAAGATAGATAATACTCTCCATCAACATTCAGACCACAATATCTAAATAGCTCACCTGAATAGGCTAAATCCCCAACATCATGAAAGTTTGAAATCTGCTCCAGACCGCCTAACGTAGTAAAGAGCTTTGAACTATAACCACCCCCTACAAATTCCTTTATACATGTACTAAGAGATAACAGCACCCCTCGTGCTTTAGTCCAAAACAATTCACTTGGCACCTCTATATGACCTACCTCAATACTTACGGGCATTTGACTTTCTAATGAATTAATTAGCTTATTCTGCATCATCAAAACAAGCTTAACGTCATTCATTGCTTGTGCGTTATTTGAGTGAATTATTTTAAATGCTTCAAAAAAATCTGGTATTCGCTCTACATTACCTCCGTAAAATACCTTGTAATTATCATCTTCAAATTTAATACATACTTCACCCCAATCTTGCTCTGGAATATAATCTTCAAGCATAGGGTTATGCTGGATAATCCCATAGAAAGCATGAGAAAATTCAGCGAATTTCTCATATGTATCTAATTCAACCTCACCACGAAACTCACTTTCGCTCATTGACGCCAGAACCCTATAAGCGATTTGATGCCTAATAGGACTACTAATATTTGGTAACCATAGATCAGAAATACCTAGTGCTACTATAATGTCCGCAGGTTTATATTGAGAGAGTACATCCACTAGATCACGTAATCTATCGGTGAAATCTAGATCAATAGTAGCCCTATTAGTAAATGATACTTCCGGCATTGAGCTACGTTTTTCCATGTTTTTTAGTTTTCTAGATTTCTCACGATTTATTCTCTTTTTACGTCTTTGATTTTTCTTCTCTGAATTCTTACTCATAAAATAATTCCATTACTTCATCTGACTCTTAATCTGAAAACAAAATTGGTGAATGAGAAATATATACTCACAGTAGCCATGTAGAACTTAACAAATTGCAGAAAGGTCAAATCTTACCTTTTGCCAAATGCAAAAACTCCCACTCCCATTTAAACGTTACAGTACGGACAAAAACTCACCAACCACAACCAACTCCTCACCCTCTTCAATCACAATCGGCGAATAACCATAAGCATTAGTCTCAGGTTTTAACAAAACTCTCTGGTTAACCAGCTCTCCATCTTCAACAACCTTCTCACTTTCATACCTTTTCACCGTATAGGTGCCGCCATGATCAGGGTCTTCAATGCTGTGATGTTGAACAAGGACAACTTTTCCATTACGACTGCCACCTGGGTTAGCTTTAAACAGACACCATGAGCCATTGATAATGCGTTTGTTCATGGACTCACCCACAACACGGGTTACAAACATTCCCTCTGTCGTATTGATATGCTCAGGTAGCTGCACCCAATCAAGCTCATCTGGGTTTGAAATAGCTTGTTGCTCACTGAAACCACCTGCTGCGACTTCAAGATCATAGATAGGAACAAAGCCTTGATAAGGCTTTGCTTCTTCATAACTCACTATGGGGAATTCTAGCCCTTTATAGCCAAAATCTGGGTCTTCCGCTGTCTCATCAAGGCCAAGATTTCTATCTGCAACTTGCTTGAAATATTCACGAGTTTCTCGGTCGGTACAAAAGATAAAGCAGCCTTTTTGACCACGTGTCATCAAGGTTCGGTAGGTGTTTTTGATAATTTCATCGGCCAGTTTTTTAGCCTTATTTGCATCTTCTTTTAAACGTTTTTTAATGCCTAAAACCGATCTATCATTACGGGAGCGTTTAAGGGCATCAGTCACAACCTTGCCATCACGAATAACAAAGTCATCACCGATAATGACGCCAATATAATCCAGCTCAAGACCTTGGCTGGTATGAATACAGCCGATTTGCTCTACGGATTTTTCTGCGATCAGCCAAAGGCTGCCATCATCATTTAGATTCCATTGCGCTTCAAAACTGTACTCAGGAATAATGATATCCATATCATTCTTATTTTCTTTTTTCTTACTGGCCCAATCCCAGCAATAACCAGCCACCATGCGCGCTTTATTATTGATACGGTTTTTATCAATAATGGCTTTACGCATGTCATTTGGGTCATCAAAGACTTTAACGTCGTAGTCGATGTCCTCTAATGTGGTATTGGCTGTTTCTCTAATTTGAAGGCTGTTATCTATCCAAGCAAGGTAGCCGTCAGAGCCGTTACAGCGAAACTGGGACACTAGATCTAATTCAGTCACTTCTGACCTTAAAGTATCAGCCCAATAGTGAATGCTCTCTATACTGCCGATATCTTGTAAGGTGACTCTTTGTGCTTCATCGATAAAGAAAACATTAAAAGCACTGGCGTTGATGAGTTCTTTAATTTGATTCTCACCAAGGTTGCCATATAAACCTGATTTTTCATTAAGCCTATGTGCTTCATCAATAATAAGTGCACCATAGAGGTTTTCAGGTGTGTCGATATAACCACCAGAACCTTTAAACATATTATCGATATGGGTTTTCTTGCGCGTTCCCGTCAGCATTTTCTTAAATACTTCACGAGGCGCTGCATTTTTAGATACGTATTGAGTCAATAACTCTCGTTTGGTTAGTTCTGCTAGCAGGTTTATTGCGACAACAGATTTACCTGTTCCTGGGCCACCTTTTACAATTAAGGTTTGTTTTTTACCTTGCTGGGCTTTGTGAGCTAGATCTAAGGCTGTTTCATAAACCAGCTTTTGTTCGTCAATCATTAAGAATTCAGGATTGCCATTAAGCATGGAAGCTAGGGCATCCGCGAGATTCTTACTGGGTTTGATTTTTCCATGTTCAATACGATACATGATGTTATCGCTATCGCCGTATTTCACACTTTTCTTTAAAAATTCAGCGAGTTTGAGAGCATCAGGCGAGATAAAAACGGGGGCTTTTTCTACATGCTCTGCATAAAAGTCATCTTTAATAACCTCAGCAGATTTCATGTTATGTAGATAGGCACAAGGTTGAAGTAATATAGCTTCATCACGTACTGTTTGGTTGTAATCTTCGATTAAAGCAGCATAAGACCAAGCTTGATAAGAAGGATGGTTGGTCTCTTTTACGCCATGTTGAAAGCGTGTTTTAACGATGGCGTCTTTAGATGTGAGCTGCGCCTCTTGCCATTGTTTGAGCTCTACAATAACGGCTGTATCTTGTCGGTTTTCATCTTTACCTGTAAGGATAAAATCGACACGCCGATTAGTTAGTGGGATGTTGTATTCAATCGACACACCAGCTGAGGCAGGTATCTCATCATCGTGTAATACATTGAACATGTATTGCAGTGAGTTTTCCCATGAAATGAATTCGTTTCTTGGTGAATTACGATTTAGTTTTCTCGCTACTTCACTTTCAATAATGTCAGCAATGGCATTCGCTCTCACATCATCTACAAATTGCTGTTTCGTCGCTGAATAAACAATCATACTGCTACTACTTTATCCTTTAACGCTCTGCTTGAGCTTTTGTTCGTCTTCCTACTACTCGCATTCTTGCGATGTTTCGCTCAATTATTCTGCTTTTTTACTCTGAGTATTCTCATCTATTTGGTAAGCGGTATATTTCTTAGCACTTCCCTTCACTAGATCAGCTGGGTATTTGGCTTCATTCTTGAGCATTTTCTGCTCTACAGCATCTAGGATGTTGATATCGAGTTTGGTTGCTAGACGTAATAAATAAACTTGAACGTCTGCAATTTCGTCAACAACAGCTTGCTTTTGTTCAGGGGTAAGGTTTTGAGATTGTGCTTCTGTTAGCCATTGAAAACATTCAACCAACTCTGATGCTTCGACACTCAATGCCATAGAAAGGTTTTTGGGAGAATGGAATTGATCCCAATCTCGCGCATCTGCAAAATCTTGCAATTTTGATTTAAGCTCTTCTAGCTTATCCATACTATCTATCCTTGAGCATCTGGTTTGCTAGTACCAAACCCGCTTCAGTTTTTCGTACTTTTAAAGTGAACCTCCCTTTATACGCCCCTCTTCTCCACATTTCAATTACACTAAGTTGCTGTCTTAAAAGATTTATTTAACAAAATAATAAGCGGCTTCATTTGTGGCTTTTGTTTGCTGAATGTCTTTTTAAACGCCTCTGCATCCTCATCCATTAAATAACAAAGCAAACTACTGTATGTTCAAACAGTACTTAATCTGCTACTTTATCCTCACCAACAATCGACACCCTCTATGTAAAGTACGAAACCCAAGGACAGACCATGCCTCAATCCAACTCCCCTATTCTCATCCAATATTACAAAACCAAATATGCTGAGTTTATCTTGGGGGCTTATGAGGGTGAGCTGTGTATGTTGGATTATCGCTATCGTAAATCTCGCGATGCGGTGGATGCGAGATTGCAGCGTTTGTTAAAAGCGGACTACCTTGTAGTTGAAGAAGGCTCGGCTGAGGTGCCGGTTTTTGAGCAAACCAAGGCTCAGCTGAATGAGTATTTTTTAGGTGAACGTTCTGAGTTTGATATACCTCTTTTATTAGTTGGCAGTGAATTCCAGCAAGGTGTATGGCGTGCTTTGTTAGAAGTACCCTACGGGGAGACGGCGAGTTACTTGGATTTATCCAAACGGTTAAATAATGAGAAAGCCATTCGTGCGGTCGCCAGTGCCAATGGTGCTAATGCCATTTCTATTATTGTGCCTTGCCATCGTATTATCGGTTCGAATGGTGAATTAACAGGTTATGCAGGCGGTTTACCTTTAAAGAAGCGTTTGCTTGATTTAGAAAACGCCAAGTTCGTTCAAGAAACTTTATTTTAAAATTAATTTTTTATTGCAGTTTTTATAAGCAAGCTCACTTTTGTCATGATTTTGATCAATAAATAAGCCCGTTATTGTAATTATTTGTAATAAAAAATATCCATTTTTTCTCAAATCTCTTCAAAGTTTTTCACTTTACGTTTCATTAAGAGCGATTCATCTTAATAAGTGAATTAGTCTTCATTTTTAGTGATTTTAGCTCGTATTTTGTTGTTTTAGCTAACTTTTGTTTAACTTAAAGCATTAAGTTAAATCGTGTTTTTTTTACTTATATATGCGCTTCTCCTAAAATATTAATAGGAATTGTTCTCGTTAGCCTTACTTTTACCCGCCCTTTTCTATACACATCCTATTGCTGGTTACTTATTGATCTACAAACGGTTTTTATCTTTTAAGATTAATTAATTAGACTACTTCCCAAACCCACGTTTACCTAGCATTTACTTTCATATTGATAGAGTGCGAAGGAAGGCGTAAACAAGTCTTCCCGCCTCTGCATGGGGCTAAAGCGTCTTGAGTAACAGATGTGAAGTGAAACCTAATCACAGGTGTGTGACGGTTACTTTCAATCGATTTAAACGCGCTTTAGAGCATGCCTTTCGGGTCTTTAAGAGAGAACCTCAGCTGGTCTTGCCTCTTCTCGTAAGGTACCTACATTGCGTCGAAATGCGCCTTGTTTGAGTTTTTCACTGAGAAGACTGAGAAGCGGTGACTGTTTCGCCTTTCCAGGTAACTCGATATGGATATGATGATAAATGTTAGAACAATTCAAACAAACGCCGTTGCTCGTCTTAATTGTTGAAGACAATACTGCTTTAGCTGCCAATATTATTGAGAGTTTAAAGGAGTTTAATATTGAGTGTGACTATGCAAAAAACGGTGTTCAGGCACTTAGTCTCGCTCAGCTATACCATTTTGATGTCATCGTATCTGATATCTTAATGCCGGCAATGGATGGCATTACCATTTGCAAAAAGTTACGTGCTTTAGATATCACTACGCCCATTCTTCTGTTAACGGCCCTTGATCATATTGAGGATAAAGTCACAGGTTTTAGTGTGGGTGCGGATGACTATTTAGTTAAGCCATTTGAGATGCTGGAGTTAATTGCCAGAATCCGTTCTCTTTCGGAAAAAAAACGCATCAACCCCTCGCGTTTAGTTGTTGAAGACCTTCAGGTTGACCTTAAAACTCACAGTGTTACCCGTGCTGGTAAGCCGATATTTCTATCGCCTATTTGCTGGGAGTTATTGGTCTTTTTAATGCGAAAAAGCCCTAGCCTTGTGAGTAAGGAGCAAATAGAGCAACACTTATGGAAGCATAATGCGACCCCTGAAACGGATGTCACCAAGGTTCACCTCTATCGCTTACGTCAGGCGATTGATAAATCTTTTGATAAACCACTTTTGCACACTGTACGTGGCCGGGGAGTGGTATTAGGGAAACGCCATGTTGAAGCCAATGTTTAAGTTACGATCTCTGTGCACCATTTATCTCTTATCTTCTTTTATTATTATTTTAGTTTTTGGTGCCTTAGTGCATGATTCGGTGCAGAAAAGCTCTGTTATCAATACCTTAGAGATAAGCCTGAGGGCATTAGCCGAAAAGCGAGACAAGGATACTGGCGGCATTATTAGCGAGGCTTACTTAGGCCGCTTAACTAGTTATGACAATTGGTCTTTAGCGCCTATTAGCATTCGTGCTCAATTTGATGTGACTAAGCTAAGTGAAAATAGGCTGAGTTTAGAAAGCGCTGAGGTAAATAAGTTTACAGCGATTTTGCCTTATCGAAACAGTGATAATAAGGTGATTTACTATCTGTTAGAACTTGATAAAAACGACCTTCCCGAACATATGAATGGCGTAAATACAGGGATTCTGCTTTATATCCTCGCGACTCTGGTGCTTATGTTTTTAGTCGCTTATTTATTGGCAAAGAACATTATGCAGCCTTTAAATATGTTGGCTGAGTTCGCTAAAAAGAATGAAACCGGCACGATTGAAATCCCCAGTACGCTGGCAGAAAGAGAAGATGAAATTGGCGATGTTGCCAGAGCGCTAAACCACTCTTTACATAATATTCGTGAACAACAAGACAGAGAAAAGCAGTTTCTACAAAACGCCAGCCATGAGCTGCGCAGTCCACTTGCGACAATAGGCAGTGCTCTACATGTGATTAATCTGCGCCAAACAAAAGGTTTGGGATTTGATGATAAGTTACTGCAAATAAAACGCTGTTATCACCAGATGACACAGCTCACTCAAGCCTTGTTGTGGCTTTCTAAAGAAGAGAAGAGTTTTAAGACCTGCGAGTTTAATTTGTCTGAATTGATTGAGTTACACCTGCACCAGCTTGATCATCTCATTTCAAATAAAGCGATTGAGGTGGTGTTTAATCGTGAGAATATTCAGGTGGATCAAGCCCGTGCCTTGGTGGATGTGGTGATTAGTAATTTGATTCGTAACGCTTTTGAGAACAGTGCTGGCGGTAAAATTATTTTGCATCACTCTAGAGATGGCATTTCTATCTCTAACCCTATTTATACTCAAAAACAAATACCGCCCCATGGACAGCAGCATCAAGGCTTTGGCCTGGGCTTACATCTGGTTAATAAGGTAACTAAGAAGCAAAACTGGAAGCTAGATATACATGAGAGTGAGCAACAAATGGATGTACAGGTTTCTTGGTAGCCGTTTAATAACCCTTATAGAATAAAAGCGCTAAACCAAGGCTAATTGATAAGCCTGTTTGAGAGCATCTATATCAGCCAAGTAGTCTGGGTTGATATAGGGGCTTTCCAGTTGTAACACTTGGTACATGCCCCCTTCTACCATGTTTTTACTGATGCTTTGGCCTTCTTCTAATACGCAAGATTGTAAAAAGGCAAACCAACCTGTGACGTTTATCCAAGTATTAGTGACTAGGCCTTTTCTCTGCTCTTGGCTAATGCTGATAATGCCAGCTTCGTTCAGGCCTTGATAAACTGCATCTAGCTTACCTAAACAAGCTTGATAAAACTCACGATAACGCTGTTTGAGTTTTGGGTTATCACTCAGTAATTGGCTTAAATTAAGATGAATAAATCGGTAGTGCCAAAGGCTTTCGAATACCCCTAGCATGACGTTGAATTTGTCTTCTAATGTCATGATGCCTTGAGCACCTTTAGGCAGGCTTAAGGCTGATTCTATCTGGGCTTCGTGCTGTAAGAACAAGTAGTAAATGATGTCTTGTTTGTTTTTGAAATGATAATAGAGATTCCCCGGGGACATACCTAAATGGGCAGCCAGATGATTGGTGCTCACTTTGCGCTCGCCCTGCTCGTTAAACAAGGTTAAAGCGGCATTTAAAATACGGTCACGGGTTTTCATAAATAGTATTTGCTCTTTATATTTCTATTTAGGCATTAGTCTGATTCGCTATTGAAAGAAATGGCTTTTACCGAAACAGCCATAAGCGTAAAAGCGATTAATCACAAAAGCCATCGAAACAAAATCAGTTTAAGTTATATCACATTATCATAGCATGCGTATTGCAAATTAGAGTATTTACTCTAAACTGACTTTCAGTATTTAAATTATCAAGAATAATAATCGCCGTTTTATGTGGAGCGTTACATGCAACCTAGAATCGTAGAATCATGCTCGAAACTCACCGAACTTAGCCCAAGTTTGCATATTAGTCACTTGCTCGCTTCACAAAAAATGGCCTATCGTAAAAACCCGCTTCCCACTTATCAAGAACGTATCCACCAGCTTAAGCTGCTAAAACAAGCCTTGCTTGAATATAAAGAGCCGCTGATTGAAGCGATTAACCAAGACTTTAGTGTGCGTTCTCGAGATGAAACCTTGCTGGCTGAGTTTATGCCGACGATAGAGTCTATAAACTATGCGATTAAACATCTCAAACAATGGATGAAACCCAGTAAACGTAAGGTGGGTTTACTCTTTATGCCAGCAAGCAATAAGGTGCATTTTCAGCCTGTTGGGGTTGTGGGTATTATTGTGCCTTGGAATTACCCTATCTTTTTGGCGCTAGGCCCTTTGGTTGGTGCATTAAGCGCGGGTAACCGTGCCATGATTAAGATGTCGGAATTTACCCCTAACCTAAACAAAGTGCTGACTAAACTCTTGGCCAGTATTTATAAGCTAGACAAGGTGGCAGTTATCGAAGGGGATGCGCCAACCGCGATTGCCTTTACCGAGCAAGCTTTTGACCATCTTTTATTTACTGGCTCTACTTCGGTTGGTCGCCATGTGATGGCTGCGGCGGCGAAAAATTTAACACCAGTGACTCTAGAATTGGGAGGTAAATCCCCTGCGATTATTAGCCAGGATGCCCCCATGGTGGAGGCCTGTGAGCGCTTGTGCTTTGGTAAGTCGCTTAACTCAGGGCAAACCTGTGTAGCCCCTGACTATATTTTATTGCCTAAAGGGCGCGAGCAAGAGTTTATCCAAACCTATCAGCAAGTCTTTACCAAGATGTACCCAAGCATTAAAGACAATGATGATTACAGTGCCATCATTAACGAGGCGCAACACCAAAGGCTGAATAACTGGTTGGATGAAGCAAAAGAGCAAGGTGCGATTCTCCATGAGGTTAACCCTAAGAACGAAGATTTAAGCTCAGGCCGAAAGATGGCACCTGTTATTGTGGAAGATGCGGATGCAGAATCCACTCTCATGCAAGATGAGATATTCGGGCCTATCATGCCGATTATTAGTTACCAAGACATAGATGAAGCCCTTGATTATGTGAATGATAGAGCGCGCCCTCTTGCCCTTTATTATTTTGGTTACAACAAACAAGAGCGTGAACATGTGTTGCAACATAGCCATGCAGGCGGTGTGTGCGTGAATGACACTTTGGTACACCTTGCTCAAGAAGATATGCCATTTGGTGGCATAGGTGACTCTGGCATGGGCCAATATCATGGTTATGAAGGCTTCTTAACCTTTTCTAAAGCGAAAGCGGTACATACCAAAGGGCATTTCAACAGCGCTAAGTTTGCCTACGCGCCTTATAAAAGCCCTATCCATAAGCTCATCTATAAGTTTTTTATTCGTTAGCTTTTCCCTATCTCAATCTAGTTCCAAGCATATTGTTCGCACTGGCTGTCATTGCCAGTGCCTCACCACAAAAATAATAAAGGTGAATTCATGCCCCATTCTGAGCGTACACCAGCAATTGAAGACAAAGATAAAACGAGCTTAAGCACGAGTCGTCGTGGATTTTTGCAGTTGAGTCTCGCCTCTTCAATCGGCTTAAGCTTAGCTTCTGTTCTTGCTCTTGCTCCAGTTAAGGCTGAGGCGGCTGAGGCAAGTGAGAGTAGTACTGAAAAGCTTGAATACCGTTTTTTAACACCCAGTTCTGCTGAGTTTTTAGCAGCCCTCTTCCCGGTTGTGCTAGCGAAAACTTCGCTCGATCAGGATGAGAATAACGCCTTACTGATGGCATTAGATAAGATGATTTTCCATTTTAATGCCTTTAACCAAAAACAGATGCAGCAGCTTTTTGATGTGATGGCTTATGCACCTATACGCTTTGTAGCGGGCGCACCTTGGACAAATTGGCCAGAAGCGAGTCATGAGGATATCCAGTCCTTTTTGATTGGTTGGCGCGATAGTCGCTTTGAATTAAAACGTATGGGATATCTCTCAGTTTGTAAGCTGATTAATTTGTGTTGGTACGCCAGAAAAGAGAGCTTTGCTCAAACAGGCTATCCTGGGCCACCTGTCAAAATCCCCACTCCCGTTTCCAATTCTTTATAACCCTTTTTAGATTAGGTTAGCACTATGGCAGAACGTAACTTTGCAGAAATCCGCGGTATTCCAGACCCAGTCTTAAAGGGTATTAATCAAGGCTGGCGCACCTTAGATGGCAGCC
This sequence comes from Marinomonas sp. S3726, assembly GCF_000967665.1. Taxonomy (NCBI): domain Bacteria; kingdom Pseudomonadati; phylum Pseudomonadota; class Gammaproteobacteria; order Oceanospirillales; family Oceanospirillaceae; genus Marinomonas; species Marinomonas sp. S3726. The sequence goes on from NZ_JXYC01000039.1 coordinate 14,733, forward strand.
AAATTAGCCAAAGCCAAACACTCAAAGCAGATGTTGTTATCATAGGTTCTGGGGCTGGCGGTGGCACCAGTGCTGAGATATTGGCGCAAGCGGGGTTGAAGGTCATCATATTAGAAGCGGGCCCGCTTAAAACCACGAATGACTTTGATATGGACGAAACCCGCGCCTATAAAAACCTCTACCAAGAGCATGCTGGCCGTATGAACAAAGACGGCAGTATGTCGATTTTACAAGGTCGCTGTGTCGGTGGTTCGACTGTGATCAACTGGACTTCTAGCTTTCGTACCCCCAAACAAACCTTGCAATATTGGCAGGATGAATTCCAGCTAAAAAACTGCTCTGAAAGCGAGATGGCACCTTGGTTTGAGAAAATGGAGACACGATTAAACATCAGCCCTTGGCCTGTTCCTCCTAATGAGAATAATGCGGTATTAAGCCGAGGGGCAGAAGCGCTTGGCATCCCTTGGAAGACGATTCCGCGTAATGTCTTAGGTTGTTGGAACCTTGGTTATTGCGGTACAGGTTGTCCGACGAATGCAAAGCAATCCATGTTGGTAACCACGATTCCTGCAGCCTTAGAAAAAGATACACAACTTATTTATAACGCCCCTGCTGAGCAGCTAATTTTTGATGATAAAAAACAAAAAGTGCTTGGCGTTAAAATCAAAACAAAAGCAGGCGAACTTGAAATAAAAGCGGATACTTTTGTGATGGCAGCAGGCGGCATTAATAGCCCTGCTTTGATGCTGAGATCTGATGCGCCAGACCCAGAAAACCTGATTGGCAAACGTACTTTTTTACACCCTGTGGCCTTTTCGTTTGCTAAATTTGATGAAGAAATCGCCCCTTATTATGGCGCACCGCAATCGGTTTATTCGGACCATTACCAATGGCAAAGTGTGACAGGCAAAGTGGGCTATAAGCTTGAAGTGCCGCCACTTCACCCCAGTTTAACCTCGGCCCTTTTGTTAGGCCATGGACCAGAACATGTGAAAGACATGCAGTCTCTGCCGCATCTCAATGCCATGATAGCTTTGATGCGTGATGGTTTTAATGAAGACAGTATCGGTGGTTCTATTGAGCTTGCTGAGGATGGCAGCCCGATTATTGATTACCCTATCAATGATTATCTTTGGCAAGGCATTCAAGATGCCCACTTTAAAATGGCAGAGCTACAATTTGCCGCTGGCGCTAAAGCCGTCAAGCTGGCTCATATTGATAGTGAGTGGTATTCCTCTTGGTCTGATTGCAAAACTGCAATCGAAAACTTCCCTTATATTTCTTGTCGGCCTCTTGTGGGCAGCGCCCATGTTATGGGTGGCCTTGCCATGGGAGAAGACAAAAACCAATGTCTAGTAGATAGCCAAGGGAAGTACCATTATCTAGACAACCTTTTTGTATTTGATGGCTCTGTATTCCCCACCAGCATTGGCGCGAACCCACAACTATCAATTTATGGTATGGCCTGTAAAAATGCGACGACTTTGGCTAAGAAAAGCCTAAAGCAGGGCTAAAACAAACTAAAATAGCGTCGAAAAAGGCTAATTTTTCTCTCGTAAGAAATCACCACCATTTATAACTCTTGGTAAATCACATTTGTATTTTGAATCTTGACAGTGTCAAAATACATCTATAGTTTAAAGCAAGCTAAACAAAATGAGCCTTAGATTCTGGCTCTTTTGTTATCCATTTTTCTGGCCTGAGCCATTTGCCTTAAGGAATTACCATGAGTGATCAAGACGATAACACCCTTATTTATAAAACAATGAAGGTTGAGATTCAGAACCAAGTTGCCCATGTGCAATTTACTCGACCTGATGAGTTAAACACTATGAATCTTGATTTCTGGCGTGAGCTACCTGAGCTAATGCACAAGATAAATGACGAAGTGTTAGCCCGTGTTGTTGTTATCTCCTCTACTGGTAAACACTTTAGCGCGGGTATGGACCTTTCTGTTTTCACCGGTGCTAAACGTAAAAAAATGGAACTTGGCCGTAAGCACGAAAACCTGCGGCGTACTGTGCAACAGCTTCAAGCTTGTTTAAGTGTCTTAGAAGAAGTTCGCATGCCTGTTTTAGTCGCGGTACAAGGTGGCTGTATTGGTGGTGCATTGGATTTAGCCGCGGCAGCAGATTGTCGTTATAGCACCAAAGATGCTTTCTTTAGTATTGAAGAAACCAAGTTGGGTATGACAGCTGATGTGGGTAGCCTACAAAGGTTACCTAGCCTGATGCCATTAGGTTTAGTAAGAGAATTAGCCTTTACCGGCCGTCGTATGTATGGGGATGAAGCCAAAGAAACGGGCTTGGTAAACCGTGTTTTTGATGATCAAGAAAGCATGGTGGCAGGCGTATTAGAAATTGCCGCTGAAATTGCCCAACGCTCTCCTCTTGCTGTAGCTGGCTGCAAAGAGATGATCAACTTTAGTCGTGATCACAGTGTGGATGAAAGCCTTAAACAAATGGCCCTTTGGCAGGCGGGTATGTTCCAACCTGAAACCGACATGATGGAAGCCTTTATGGCCAAAACCCAGAAACGAGATACAAATTTCGCCGAACTTTGCCCAGTAAAAGCCCCATTAGAATAATGCTATCAAAATAAAGGTTACACCCGTTTTAAACCATAAAAATAAAAAGGATAAAACATGAGTCAGGAAAATTTAGAACGTTGGCATCAGGTTGTATATAACAAGGATATGGCGCTATTAAGAGAGCTATTAGCCGAAGACGTTGAGTTCCATTCCCCTACCCTTTGGGCGCCTAAAAAAGGCCGAGATATTACTCAATACATTCTTAAAATGGTGATGGATATCTTTGAAGATTTCGAATATCAAAGACAGTGGGTAGATGACCAAAACCTTGCCCTTGAATTTAGTGCTCGCGTTGATGATAAGAAGATTAAAGGCATAGATTTGATCCGGTGGAATGAACAAGGTCAGATCGTTCACTTTGAAGTCATGCTGCGCCCTATGAATGGCCTACAACTTATGTTCGATAAAATGACTAAGCACTTACAGGATGCAGGCTTTATTCCTAAGCCGTAAGCATTGTTCATTTAAAGCGTTTAAACAAAAAAAGAAGAGCCTAGGCTCTTCTTTTTGCTTTTTACGCGGTGCAAACATGCTCTGATTTAATTAAGCAGGTACCTTTTTAAGGCGTGCATATAGGGCATCTTTAAGTGTGCTTCTATCATGCTTTAGTTTGTGCATTTCGTCATCGCTAATCGGTGTATTGCTTAGCTCAAGCTCACGTATTTCTTTATCTAACAAGGTGTAACGGCTGTTCTCTTGTTGAAATTGACTGTCCTGCTCACATAAAGTTTTGATCGTATCTGTGAATTCAGGAAAGTCTGTTGTAAGTAAATGGTTTTCGCCTAACATAAAAAACTCCCGCTCTTTTTGTTTAAATAAAATGAATGACCTTAGGTTCTTATCATAGTGGGTTTTATCAAACTCGCTTCAAAGCCTGCCTATTTAGGTCTGAATTTAGTTGCTTTAATAACGTACTAAGGTTCGACTTTCGATACTTCGACGAAAAGCCTGATTATTTTGCCCCATAACATCCAAAGCACTATGACCGATTGATGGTAAGGCTTTGCTGTCGAAAATATTAAATATCGCTATGTCATCTGGTGTCATATTAGATAAATAAATCCAATCGTGGGCGGCATTGGCCGTTAGCCCCATGATCTGCCCGATACGATCTGGATAGATAAGCTGTAACAATAGCCAATCTTTCTCACTGACACTTTTTGGTCTGATAAAACCCAGTGGTGCGCTGACAATAGGCGCTTGAATAGGACGCCATAAGTTAACAAAAGCAAAATGCTGGTCTTGCCATTTTTTCGCCTCTTCTGCCCCTAGAATGTCTTCAAGCCTTTTTATGGCACCACACGCACTGTAATCGCTATGCACATTACGCGCTGGTTTACGATCTGAGTTTGGATCATCGATACGAATTGTATGATCGAAAATAATGACTTCTTTGGCACCAAGCTGTTCTGCCAGTAGCCGGCTTAATTCAGCGTTGTAGGTTTCTCGCCAATCTTGTGATTGAGTAAAGTCTTTTATTACGGAAGGACTTTGCACATAAAGCAGGCTGTCTTCCCAGAAATTAAGCTGAATGTTTCCGTCTCGAACATCCTTTACTTTAACTTGAGTTGGCGCAAGTTCAGGAGAAACTATTTTGCCCTTTTCGCCATTAGCATCAATGTGAAAAGCTTGTTGTTTATCACTGGTAACATGATAGTTAACCATTGCCGTTGCTTGCATCTTCTTCTCCTGAATTCTCTGTGCTGAGTGTCTATTCGACTTCAATGACAAGCAGTATAACTTTTTAAAATTTGATGATAATTAGCCTTGTTCAAGAAACATAATTAAGATATTTTTGATAATATGGATATCTTATCATTACGTTTATTTTTAAGAGTGGCCGACCTTGGCGTGATTAATGGCGCAGCAAGAGACCTAGGCTTATCTCCAGCAAGTGCCAGTGCGCGCTTAGCTAAACTAGAAGAAACCACTGGCTTTAGGTTGTTCAACCGTTCGACTCGTGCTGTTTCTCTCACCACAGATGGTGCTGCTTTTTTACCCTATGCACAACAAGCGATTGAAACCCTTGAAGTGGGTTTAAACATCAATACAGGGGAAGAAGCCTTACCCAAAGGCCTATTACGCATTGCTATGCCGGGCTCTTTTGGTCGCATCCATGTCATTCCTGTTCTGGCTGAGTTTCAAAAACGCTACCCACAAGTCACATTAGATTTGAGACTCTCTGATGAGATTATTGATGTGGTAGAAGGCGCTTATGATGTGATTATTCGTAATGCAGAGTTAGCCGATAGTAGTCTGATCTCTCGAAAGCTTGGTACAGACCGACGAATTCTCGTGGCTTCTCCAGACTATTTACAAACCCATGGTACGCCAAAAACACCTAATGATCTGTTACAGCATCATTGCATCAGCTTACGTGATAGTCACAGATGGCAGTTCGAAAATGGTGAATCGGTTAGCACACCTCATACTATTTCGGTTAATGATGGTGAAGCCATGCGCCTATTGATTGAAAACGGTATGGGCATTGGCATTAAGTCTTTGTGGAATGCGGATGAAAGTTTAAAGTCTGGCAAGCTGGTAAAAGTCCTCCCGGATTACCCTCTCTTAACAAAATCATCAATTTGGATACTCTATCCGAGTAATCGTATTGTGGCCCCAAAAGTCAGGGCCATTATTGATTACCTACTGGAGCAGTTCCAACCGCTCGCACCTTGGGATAAGGATTAAGCTTTAGCATTTAAGTGGATGCTTCAACCTAAGAGTTCTTTTCCATATAAAAGTCGAGATTCATTAAAATTTCTGACAATTCGTTAGGGAAAGTGATCATAGCTTCGTGGCCTGTTTGCAGAGGAATCATGGGCCATCCGTATTTTTTTGCTCTATCCCGTGCCCAGAATAACGGCTGATACAAGGGCTCATTACATACGATATAACAAGCGCTAACGCCCTCTCCTGGTGGCGCTTTTAGTGTTAAAGGCGTGTTATAAGTTGACAGAGGATGAGGGCTTAAAAATCGCGCTAGATATTGCCATTGCTCTGGGGTTAAGCCACCAAAGTCTTGTGCACTAGGCACAGGTAAAGACATACCACCACTGGTTTCTTGAGCTATTTTTTGACGTGCTAAGGCAGCAGATTCAGGCATACAAGCAAACATGCTTTCGCCATTTTCGAGTATTGCTGCATCAAAATATACCAACCGCTCAATACGATCAAAAACAGCCTCCAATACGCCTGAAATTACCGCACCACCAAAACTATGACCTACCAGAATAATATCTTTTGAATTGATCTTTTTAATCAAGTCTACAAGTTCGTCCACTAGACTTTGCATGCTAATGTCGGTTGACATGAAATGTGCTTTATCCCCTAGCCCTGTCATGGTTGGGGTATACACCTTATGATTATTCGCTTCTAGAATGTTACGAACTCGCTCCCATGATTCTCCGCTGTGCCAAGCGCCATGAACCAGTAAATAGGTAGCCATAATTTTTCTCCATTAGAAAAGAGAGCGACTCAATCAAGACGCTCCCCTTTTATCGCGCTTTCTTGTTCACGCTAATCTTTGAACTCAATCAAAATTTCTCGGTATGTCACATCACCTATGTTTTTGGCTTTATGAGTAACGGGAAATAAAGTGCCTTGTGCCACTTCAGACAATATTTCTAACTGATCGCCTTCGCATTTAATATCGAAGACGCTGCCTGTTGGCACATCAAAAACACCTAAATCATTGCCATTTTCATCTTCACAATCTAAAGGGCCGCCTTGTATTGCATACCACATATAGGAATTACCATGCTTATGCATAGGCGTTTCTTCGCCAGGCTTAAGTTCGAAATTCCAAACAATGATTCTGTCGTTTTCAAATACTTTTTGTCCGCCAACATTTTCTGATACAGGGGTCATAATCTGTTCCTTTCATTTCACATTTTTATTTATTTTTTAGAAAAGCATATTGCGAATAATTGGCTGTCCAGATAACTAGATAGCCAAGAGGTCAAATTCATCACAAAGAACGGCATTCCCGTCTACTGACTCTAAACGAAGGTGAATAATGGCTTGGTACTCAGGGGAGTTGTACCACTGCTTTGCTTCCGCTTTATCTTTGAATTTAAGAATGACTCGACGTGAATGATCAGTTGAACCTTCTATCAGTTCGATATCTTGATCCACAACCAGAATGTCTGGGTTATAGGCTTTAAGTGTTTCAACCGCTTTGGGTAGGTACTGGTTATTGAGTTTGTCTGAATCAATTACCTGATGACTGAAAATGAAATATGCTGCCATTGTCACTTCCTTTATTTTTATTGAATAGGTGAACCTTGAGAGCAGCATAAGGAGAACTCAAAAGCACAAGCTCTCCTTATGCAATAAAGTCGATTAAGCTAAATCGTCTTTTGCATCGATTAGATAGTGGAAGCTGTTAGAACCTGCTGTTCTAGCTTGTAGGTGTGGTACATAACCTGGGTCGTTCATGAAAGCTAACGCGGCATTTTTAGAAGGCCATTCGATAATAATACGAAGTGCGGCTTCATTTGTTTCGCCTTCAATTTGCTCGTGAGTTGAAGTACGGGCTAGGTATTTACCGCCATGCTTTGCAACTAATTCGTTTGCTGGCCCGATATAATCAGGGATCCAATCTTCTGTTGTTGGTGTCACGGCTAGTACTGAATAATAACTCATAATAATTTCCTCGATCTCATTTTTGTTAAAGGGGTTTTCTAAACTTATCTGGCAAAGCCACCGAAAGGCTTAAGCAGTTTTGGTGCTAATGCTGCGTGGCGATCTGTGATTTCTTTTGGTAGGTCACCAAGATGAACCATGCGTGTTGCTGGAGCGGCGGCAACCCAACGCTCTGCATAGTTGTCCCAATTTGTAATGTGAATATGTGCAGATTCTATGGTCGCGAAACGCTCGTAAACCAACACATCACCATCATCAGAAACGAAATATTGGTAATTTAAAGTGCCGCCTTCTTTACGTGTTTGCGCCACAATTTCATTCATTACCGCTTCAAATTCATCACGTTTTCCGTCGATGATTTTGGCTTCTACAATCCAACCTATATTTTCAAACATGCTATTGCCTTTCATAAATTGATAAATCGTTTTGTCACTAAGTTACTCATGTCAGACAGCGTTTAATGCTTTGTTTCTGCTGCCTGATTAAGCATGTGATTACTATATCAAATCAAAAAATAATGATAATAGTCAGTTTTTATAAATGATAATTCGGATATTTTTGATAATAAGGATAGAAATAGTTTATTTTTCAAACAAACTATTAGAAAGATACGTTTTTGGGAAACGAGCCTGATCTGCCATTAATTAGGCATTAACAGGCTAAGTTGATGCTTGATAGAAGAATCAATACAAGAAGAAAAGAGGCTTATTCGGTTTGCACCTAGCCTAGAGAAAAGCGATTTAACAAAAGGCTAAATTGGATCATCTAAGATAGCACGCTTAATATCGTAGCTGGTTTCTAAGGAGCTATGACCAATACTAAATTGGCTTTCAAGAACATTACGTACACGTTGTTTAATCTGTTCGGCATTGCCTTCATCTAAAACAAGGTGGCCTTCCAAAAAGACTTTTTTATCGTCTAGTTGCCATACATGTACATGCTCAATATTGGCCACACCCTCTATGGTGTTGATGGTGAGTTTTAACTCAGTAAGATCGATATTATCTGGTACAGCTTGCATGATAATTAGCACGCTCTTTCTCAGTAAAAGAATGCCATGAAAAATGACATAAGCTGAAATACCAATAGTGGCAATAACATCAAAAATATAAAGTTCGTAATTGATGATGAGTATGGCAGCAATAATGACCACAATTGAGGCAAGTGCATCTGACACATTATGAATAAATGCCGCCTTGATGTTCATATTATCTTTCGCACCAGCACTGTAGGTGAGAACGGCTGTGATGATATCGATAACAAGCGCGATGCCGGCTACCCAGAATACGATCCAACCATTAATTGGCGTTGGGTTAAAGTAGCTGTCTATGGCTTCGAATATCAGATAAATACCCACTAGGATCAAGCTGGTACTATTGATAAGCACACCGATAATCTCGGCTCTTTTATAGCCGTATGTCATGCTGGATGTGGCCGATCGCTGGCCTATATTTCTGGCAATCAGCGCCACTAAAATGGCACCTGCATCACTTAAATTATGCAGAGCATCGGCAATGAGAGATAAACTTCCTGATAAAATACCCCCTATCACCTGAGCAATGGTGAGAAGTACGTTAACCGCCACGGCCATAACTAACTGGCTATTTGAACCTTGATCGTGATGGTGCTCATGTCCCATAAAACTTACCTATAAAAGAAAAAACAAGCTGGCAAAACACGCCATTTATTGAGATCTAATAATAAGGCAGCGGATAATTAGATTGCCACTTTTGAGAGGCCAAAACGCACTTTCTCCACACAAAGTTCACGATGCTGAAAAATTGAAACATAAAAACGCATTTTAATTCTTGCCATATAAATAAATGTTATGAAAAATGATTATAACCCTAAGGCATGGTTTTATTTGAAACGCTCAGATTTCAGCCTGAATTTGACAAAAGTATTCAAATTACTAACTTTAATAGGTAACGATTAACCTTTCGGCCATACCTCATGCTAAGAGATAGGTCACGATATTGTTGCATTTGGATGAGTGAGTTATCTCATCGTTAAATATTGAATTAAGGGGACAAACAAATGAATGCTTTGTCTTGTTTCTGCGCGTGTATTTATAAAGCCTTTATCCAATTTGCTTGGCATACTTCACTTGTCAGCGCCTTAATTTTATTGTTTTTCTCTTCGCAATACTCCCATGCTCAAGCCTTAGAAAGCATTAAAGAAAAAGGCTATATCACTATCGGTGTCAAAGCGGATTACCAGCCTTATGGTTTTAAACTAGAGGATGGCACATTAACTGGTATTGAAGTCGATTTAGCGAAAAATGTTGCCCAAAGGCTCGGGGTTGAGCTTAAACTTGTCCCAGTAAAAAGCAGTAATAGAATGCGGTATTTGATCCAAGATCAGGCCGATTTATTAATTGCGACTGTCAGTAATCATTTTGAAAGACACAGAGTTGTGAGCTTTGTGGAGCCCGCCTATTACTCCTCGGGCACCAATGTTTTAGCCTGGAAGAATGCTAAATTACACTATTGGGAACAACTACATAGAAAAAAGGTATGTGGTATTCGTGGGGCTTTTTATAATCACACCACCAAGATGGATTATGGTGCGATTATCATTCCTTTCGATAAAACGGATGAGGCCTTATTAGCGTTACGTAAAGGTCAGTGTCTCGCATTTGTATACGATGACTCTTTTATTAAGCATCAACTACATGATGTTCGTTGGCAAAAACGCTTTGAAATGCCGCTCAATTCTATTAAAGGCACACCTTGGGGCCTTGTGGTCAAACTCGGTGAAGATGAGTTTAAAACCTATCTTAAAGACATAGTGATTGATTGGCACGCTAGTGGTTATCTCATCGAGTTAGAAAAGTTATATGGATTAAAAGCCAGTGGGTTCACAATTAAGATGCACGACCTTTACAAATAGTAGATAAAGAAAAGTCAGTAAAAATAGCAGGCAAAAAAAAGCGTCTTCATAAAAAGACGCCCTAAGCCTACTATGTTCAAAAGGCTTGAAACTCTTGTATTCTGTTAAAAAAACTAAGCCTGTCTCTTTTTAAGCTCGTCTCTTCTTAAAAGCGTAAAAACCTGCCCCCATAAACACCTTGATAAAGGTGCTCACCTCACTCAGATTAGGCTTTGGTGCTTTACCCTTCGCCATTCTAGCGAGTTGCTGTTCGTACCAAGTGATATCTAACATGGCCATTTTATCGAGAGACCTCACCCCAGTTGTTAGCACTTTAAGTTCTTGCTTATGGTTAACATCGGCTAACAGCTTGTTAGGAAAATCTGGATCTACCGCTGTCGTTCTGGCAATGCCGATAAAGTCTGTCGCACCTGTATCTAATGCAGCTTGCATACCTTGAGCAGAGCGAAAACCACCCGTTAGCACAAGCGGTGTATCCACCAGCTCACGCACCTTCTCGATATAATCTAAGAAATAAGCTTCACGTTTTAGGGTCGATTCTTTGGCTTTGTGTCCCATCATTGAAGGACTTTCATAAGTGCCACCTGATACCTCGATTAGATCAATGCCAGCTTGAGCTAAGCTTTTCACCACTTGCATTGAATCTTCTTCTGTAAAGCCGCCTTTCATGAAGTCGGCGGAATTAAGCTTGATACCAATTGGGAAGTTATTGCCCACTTTGCGTCTTATTGCGTGATAAACCGCCAAGACAAAACGCATGCGGTTTTCAATACTGCCGCCCCACTGGTCTTGTCTTTGATTGTGTCTTGGGGATAAAAACTGGCTTACAAGATAACCGTGTGCACCGTGAATTTGCACACCACTAAAACCTGCATTTTTAGCCAGCTCAGCACTGGTCGCAAATTTTTTGATAATGCCTTCTATTTCAATTTCGCTTAGTTCGCGGGGCCTGTTAAAGCCTTTTTCTAAGCCACCTTCCAAGGCAATGGCTGAAGGTGCCACCGGCTCTTCACAAATAAATTTTGGAATCTGCTTTCCTGGATGATTCAACTGAACCCAAAGATGAGAGCCGTTTTCTTGGCCAGCTTTAGCCCAAGCCTTAAATTGCACCAGGTTTGATTTTTCATCCAATACGACGTTTTTAGGTTCACCTAGGGCATTTCTATCTATCATGACATTGCCTGTCATGGACAAGCCAATTCCCCCTTGCGCCCAGCGACTGTAAAGCTTGGCTAGCCCTGGAATGGGGTTGTGCTCTTTATCGCCCAGCTGCTCACTCATGGCAGACTTGAAAAAACGATTTTTGATTGTCTGACCGCCTGCTAAGGTGAAGCTGTCGCCAAGTCCATTTAGCCCTTGCTCTTTTGTTTGTGTGTTTTGCATTTACTTCTCCAATATTATTAGACCGGTCGTCTTTTAACTATGTAAATAAAAAGCCTCGCAGGCTTTTTATTTATTTTATTAATAAGGCTTCCAAAAGCAGAAACATGCTTTCTTGGGCTTCTTGCTTATCCCTAGAGACTCGCATCCTCAGTAATACCCCTTGCCAAGTTGACCAATAAAGCTTCGCCATTTTTGCTGCCTCGATATCCTTTCGGATAGTTCCCTCAGCTTGTGCAATTTCAAGCAGCTTGGTGAAGATTCTTAAGCATTCTTCTACCGAAAGATTTAAAGCTTGTTTGCAAAGATCATTCCCTTCGTCAATGTCCGCCGATATGGTCGCGATTAGGCAGCTATGCTTAAATTCAACTTTTTCGTACTTAATAAGACTTAAGTTAACAATTGTTTTTAGTTTAGCTAGGGCATCCATTTGTGCCCCTTCATGCTCAAAAAACTGACTAAATTGCCTTATTAAGTCTTGGGTGTATGCCTTAATTAACTCTGCTACAAATGCTTCTTTACTAGCAAAAAAATTATAAAAAGACCCTTTAGGTACTTTCACCTCATCAAGGATCTGCTTAATTCCGGTTCCATGATAGCCATTAGCAGAAAGGTGGGTGATCCCCGCTTCTATTAATGCTTCTCTGGTTGATTCACTTCGTCTTGGTCTTGCCATTTGGAGAGTATATGACCGATCGTCTTTTAATTAAAGAGGCAATAAAGTTTTTCTTTTTTTGTACACATTTATGCTGAGCGACATGTATGTTTATAAAAGGTGAAAATTCGTACTAAGCACTTTCTACCTTGTTACGGCCTGTTCGTTTTGCTTTGTATAAGGCGACATCCACTCTTTTGAATACATTTTCCCAGTTTTCGATTTCACTCTCACGGGTTGCGACGCCAAAGCTGGCGCTAATATGTAGGGCTTCATCTGAACCGTTATCCAGACTAAAGTGTTCATCCGATAGCTGAATTCTGAGGTTTTCAGCCATTCGCTCTGCCTGCTCCCGGCTAGTATTTGGCAGTAAAATAATAAACTCCTCGCCACCGTAGCGCGCGACTGAGTCGTTCTCTCGGGTATTTTTGGTGAGTATCATGGCGAGCTTTTGCAATACCGTATCGCCAGCCTTATGCCCATGACCATCGTTTAGTTTTTTGAAGTAATCAATATCAAGCATGATAGCCGACAATGGCACTTGGTTGAGTTTAGAGTCCACATCGCTGTCCGCCACAATTTCATCTAATGCTCGACGGTTATAAACCTGTGTTAATGGGTCTAACGATGCCTGGAGTCTTAATTTGAGCTCTAGATTTGTCGTCGTCATCCATACAATCGAAAAACTAAAGCTGACGACTAAGACTTGATAAACGATAAGCACCATAGAGTGCAGTAAGCCTGCATTCATAAAGAAGTCTAACTGCACGGATTGACTCACAATAAAGACTCGTAAGCTGAAATAGGCCGCTGAGAGTAAACAGATTGATGAAAGAACTCGCATGCTCGCTTTGCCGAACTCGTCATTACCTTTTAATAAAAGCAAGCTGATTAATACAAGCTGTATCGCACTCGCGCTGCTCATTATCATAATACGTGCGTTCACATCATATTGGTTGAAGGTAAAGTGCATCATACCAATTAACATGAGCACGAAACCGACTAAGCTGAGCCAGCTACTCTTGGGAATGGGCACAGAAAGATAGCGAGAGAAGCCTAATAAAACGAGATAAAAACTCACATAAATAGCGCTGTTCGCTAAGACGATTGAAATGAAATCAGGCACATGTTGCTGGGCACCATTTAAACTTAGAGAGAAGAAGTTTATTAGCAGAGCGCCAGCGATTAATTTAATGCCATTAAAGGTGGGGTAAAAGCGGGAAAATAGAAATAAACCAATAGCAAAGAACAAACTGAGAAAACTGCTATTCATCAGCAAGGTACGTATGTCTATCAGGTCGCCCATTTTTAATTAACCTTATTTATTAAGGACATTTTTAAGGCTGACATTAAATAGATTATGTAAAAACCTAAGGACACCCAGCAATTAAAGCCATACCTAGCTTTAACTGCTTACACTCCCTGTTTTGGGAAGTCTTATTCTCGACTCGCCTCTCTTATTCAATCCAGTATAGATGAGATTTCGCTTAAGGGACCTGCGAATAAGTCCTCCCGCCTCAGCGTGTGGATAAAAGCCACTAGATTTATGGCGAGGAGCGCAACTTAATAGTGATTCTATTGATAAGCTCTTCAACGTAAAGATAGGGCTTTTAGACCACGCCCTTCGGGTCTTTGAAGAATACCTAAACGGCATTTCAGAAAAAGTAGCACCCTGTGTTGTCACTTCTCGAAAGGTACCTACACTGATTTTCTATTAGTAAACGCAAAGTAACGCCTTGTGTGATATTTTTCCCATATACCTTAGAAGAGCAGACTGAGAAGAGGTGACTTAGTCGCAGGTTCCTTATAACTAATCGCTAAACTTATTGGCAGTTTCTTAGCCAGTTTATTGCCGCATTTCTATTGGTAAATATTTGAACATTCTTTGAGTAAACTAGGTGTATTTTTGCGGCCATTAAGGAGGGCTCGCTATAAACAAGAATTGCTATGGCGCTGACATTCTTAAGTTCGCCAATTCTTGCTAAAGATTCGTGTCCATGGGAGTAAGCATTTTTACGATTAATTAAAAGAGCGTATTTATCTTGATACTTTTCTAATAAACCTTGTTCAATTTCTTCAATGTTTTTTTCGCTGACTTGAACCCCTTGATTGATCGTAATCTCCATGACCCTAGGTTCAACTTCTTCAAAAGTTCCAAATGGCAGTTCGCCTAATAACATATCTCATCCCTGTTGTTCTGATTCCAGTTTTTAACTTTTCTAATCACTATTTTTATAATTTATTCACAATGTGAAATATTATCAATGAATTTTCAGCTTATCTAAACCATTTTTTAGCCCTATCTATATTCTTTTATTTTTGCCGTCTAAAAGCCTTAATTTAGCCTTAACATCCGCAGCTTTTATGCAAAGGTTCCCTTAATACACATTTCGCCATCACGCTTATGCCATTTACCCAGCGCCATGACATCTGTTACTTGATAGTTAGCATCTAGTACCACTAAATCAGCATCCATATTTTTGGCTATCTTGCCTTTTTTCGAAAGCCTTAACAGGTCGGCCACATTGCTTGTGATAAAGCTTAGAGCCAAGCTTAAGGAGTGGCCTGCTTGTACAAGAGAGTACAAGGTATCGGGTAAGATTTGCGCTCTACCAAACTCCATGTGCTGCAATTTACCGCATGCATCAAATTGAGGTAAGCAGCCTCCGCCATCTGAACTTATGGTAATTTGGTTTAGAGGCAAATTACGTTCGACAGCAAGATTAATCGCTTGATAAGCATGATAGCCCTGCTTATTAAAGGACTCAGGAAAGGCGGTAATATCGATATAGGCCCCTAGTTTGATTATCTCGCACGCATGATCAAATAAGGCCTTATTGCGGTTAACATGGGTGGCATTGAAGACTCTAGCAGGGATTTCTGTTTCTTTAATGGCACGTTCCAAAAGCGCTAGTTTTCGCTCGCCATCGCCTAGATGAAAATGCACTATGCCTGCTTTACCTGTCATCAAACCTGCCACATGAGCTTCACTCGCTAGACGGATCACTTCTTGATAGGTGGGCTGGCTTGATCTGTGATCACTTATCGCAAATTCACCAATACCGATCACGGGTTCTAGAAACACCATATCTTGCTTGGCGGTTTCCATTAAACTTCGAGGAGGATAATGATAGCCGCCGGACCAACAATAGGCACTCATGCCCTCTTCTCTTAAGCCATACACTCGGCTAATCATATTTTCCATGCTTCGAGTTGTATCATCTGTGCCCAATAAGCCTACAACCGTTGTCACACCGGCTGAGGTAAACTCGCTAATGGGCAATACGGGTACTTGAGTCGCGAAGCCTGCTTCTCCTCCACCTCCTGTAATATGCGCATGGGCATCTATAAAGCCTGGCACTAACTTTGCGCCAGCTAAGTCAACCACTTGGTGTTCGATGGCGTTAGGCAATTCAATTACCTCTTTACTGATGCTGGTTATCTTGTCATGACAAATGAGGAGATGATTCAAGCCCAAAGACTCTGGGGCATATAGGTCGGCATTTTTGATGATAGTGATGGACATAGTAGGTGGAATTTTCCCTTTATTATTCTTTTAAGCAACGCTCTGATTAACCCTATCTAGACGTTAACCCTATGTAGACATTAACCCCTTTGAAGAAAAAGGTAATCCCCTTCCTTATCCACACCTTTGCTTAATTCTTTAAAACCTTGAGACTGATAAAACTGGATGGCATTTTGATTATTGCAAAGGCATTTAAGCCTAATTGCTTGCTGATAAAACTGGCTAACAGTATCAATTAACGCTTTTCCAACACCTTTTCGTTGGGCTCTTTTATCTACATAAAGATGATGAATAAACTGATCTTGAGACCAAACAGCAATGAAGCCTAAGACACCCGAGCTGTCTTGTGCTAACCAAATTTTTTCGCCTTTTGTATCTTCAATAAAATCTGAAAGTTTGTAGTGGCTGGTATCCATCCAGTCAAAAGTATCTTGTCGTGCGGTTAAATATATATGCTCTAACTGGGCTTGGTATTTAGCATCATATTCTTTGATTTCCATATATAAAACAACTCCTTAAATTAGCAAAGCCTGATAAGACTCATTTCATCATAACACTTATAACGCAAATGTCTTTAGGCTAAACCCACTAAAAAAGCACTGTTTTAAAAATCTTATTAAACTCATATTATTAGCTAGATAGCTGCACTAATTCTGACACTTCTAATTGCCCTCCTACTTCTAAATAAGGGCAAGCTTGAGCAATGGCTAAAGCCGCCTCATCTGACTCGGCTTGGATAATAGTGTAACCAGACATATGACTTGCACTGCCTTCACTAACCTTGCCTTCACTGTCTATGGTCTTGGTGTTTCTTACAGGATTGGCCGCTGACACAACCGCGTCACCTAGGTTATCTAGCCAATCTCTGTATTTCACCATATGTTGTCGTCCTTCATCTCGACCCATTTCTCTAGGTGTGCCCACATAGGTAATTAAATAATGCGTCATGTTAACCTCAGGATAAAAATAAGTTTTATGGTTTAACTCTAATATAAAAATTATTTTTTACCTGAAACTCTTATCTGAGACTCTTGCCTGACTCTTTTGCCTGAAACTCTTATCTGAAAAACAAAAACTAAAACGATAGGTTAAAAAAGCGTTACAAGGCATATCACTGCCCTATGAAAATACAGGTCTAAAAAAACGTCGCTTATAGGATTTTATACACTTGGTTTGTTTTGCATATTCAAATGCCGCTTGGCAGCCTTCATCTGCAAAAGAAGCATTTCTATACTCTTCATATTTAGCCAAACTCGCAAAGGTAAACATGGCTATTGCTAGATCGTTATCGCCTTCTGAAGGTAAAAAGTAACCTTGGTGCTGGCCACCGAACTTGTTTACCAGACTTATCCATAATTTTGCATACTGCTCAAATTCCGCTAATTTGTCCGCATCGACTCGATAACGAATGACACAAGTCACCATGATATTTCTCCTTAGCTTGTTTATTTAAAAGCCATCTTAAGTAATGAAAGCCAAATAAAAAATTGGCTTATAAGTCATTTATCGATAAAAATAAGCCAAATATTTCATAAGCCTTTGACCTACAACCCATAGAAGGAAGCCCATGAACAAGGTTGCTATTCTCTGCAAACAAAACGCGTCTTTATTTGAGCTTGGTTGTGCCACTGAGTTCTTTGCGTTAGCAAGACCTGAGGTTCCAAACTGGTATCAGGGCGAAGTGATCAGCTTTGAGCATCATAAAGTAAACACTGTGGCGGGAGTCAGTATGGATATCAGGCTGATTCGATCTTTAGATGAGTTCGATACGCTCGTTATCCCAAGTTGGTATCCAGAACAAACTCTCGATAAGGATGTGATAGACAGGGTGCAGTCTTTTTATCACAAGGGTGGCCGCATCTTATCTTTTTGTACGGGCGCTTTTTTTGTGGCTGAATGTGGGCTTTTAACTAACCGCGAAGCAACAACCCATTGGGCCTATGCTGATACCTTTAAAACACTCTACCCTGATGTCACTTTTGTTGAGGATGTTTTGTATGTTTATAAAGACAATATTGGCTGCTCAGCGGGTAGTGCTGCCGCCATAGACTTTAGCCTTGCCGTTATACGTGAAGATTTTGGTCATACTATCGCTAACCAAGTAGCGAGACGCTTGGTCGTCTCTCCCCATAGGGATGGTGGACAGGCTCAGTTTGTGGAAACGCCTATACCTTCTCATCAGGTATTATTCGCGAAAACGCTAGACTGGGCAAAAGCTCATCTCGATACACAGATTAATGTGGACTCTTTAGCGCAACAAGCGGCAATGTCACGACGTAGCTTTGATCGACACTTTAGAGCCAGTATGGGGGTGAGTGCTAAAACTTGGCTGACTCAACAGCGCTTAGACATTGCTAAACGTCTGCTAGAGGAAAACAAACTTAATATGGAGCAAGTCGCCATCCAATCTGGCTTTAATAATCCTATGACCCTGCGCCATTGTTTTCGTCAGTATTTGACGATTTCTCCTAGTCAATACCGTCGTCAATTCGCCTTGAAGAAAACAAACTAGTCAAATTGCGCATCACGAGAGTGAGGGATAGTCCAATCTTGCTCATGCCCGACAGGCACTATGCCATAAGGGTTGATGGCTAAATGACTAGCGTAATAATGACGCTTGATATGCGCCATATTAACTGTCTCGGCAACACCCGGCATTTGATAGAGTTCGAGCATGTATTGGTAAATATTAGGGAACTCATTCAGTTGCTTTAGGTTGCACTTAAAGTGAGTATGATAAACCGCATCAAAGCGAACTAAAGTGGTCCATAGACGCCAATCTGCTTCGGTGAGTTGATCTCCTACTAGGTATCTTTGTTTAGTAAGTATGCCTTCGATAACCTTGAGCGCATCAAACAAACCTGTGACATTTTTCTCGTAAGCACCCTGTGTCGTAGCAAAGCCTGATTTATACACGCCATTATTAATTTTGTGATAAACCAGCTCATTGATCTCATCAATTTGCGCTTGTAACTCACTCGGATAAAAGTCTAAGTCATTACCTGTGATGCCATTAAACGCTTGATTAAACATGCGAATTATTTCAGATGACTCGTTATTAACAATACGGTTTTGCTGTTTATCCCAAAGCAAAGGTACTGTGATATTGCCTTGGTAATCCGTTTGGTTGGCAAAGTACTTCTCAGAGAGATAAGCACTGTCTGCTAGGGTGTCACCTGTTGTGCCATAAAGCTTGGCTGAATTCTCATCATGTTCAAAACTCCAACCTTGGCTATGCATATCAGGGTGAACCACGCTGACACTGATTAACTCTTCCAACCCTTTTAGTTTGCGAAACAAAAGTGCTCTGTGTGCCCAAGGGCAAGCAAGGGAAACAAAAAGATGGTATCTATTCGCTTCTGCTTGAAAGCCAGCATCTCCTGACATATCCGCACTACCATCGGCGGTTATCCAATGTCTGAACTGCGAATCTTTGCGTTTGTATTCACCGGCTTTAATGCTGGTTTTCCAATTTGATTGAATCTTTTCCATCTTTCTCTCCCCTTCACCTGCTTTGGGTAAACGTCTTATATTGGATTTAGTTGATACCTAATGAATTAAAGGATCTGAGCCAGTTCCTCAAAGGACAGTCTTGGGCCTCTTGGGTGTGCGCCACCTTTTTCACCATAACCCAAGTTAATTAAAAAGTTTGACTGATAACGCCCTTCTGGGAAGAATTCAGCATCTAAAGCCGCATTATCAAACCCACTCATTGGACCACAATCTAGCCCTAACATACGTGCTGCCATAATCAGGTAAGCACCTTGTAATGAACTATTACGAAAAGCGGTGCTATCACGTAGCGCTGCATTTTCTTCGAACATTTGCTTAGCACCCGGTACTGCTGGAAATTGCGTTGGCATATGCTGATAAAATTGCATATCGCTTGCGACAATAACAGTCACTGGCGCGGCTAGGCTTTTTTCTTGATTGCCCGGCATCAATGAGCTTTGTAATCTTTGCTTCGCCTCTTGGCCTTTAATAAAAACAAAATGACTTGATTGACAGTTCATTGAAGTTGGGCCCCATTTAAGCAGGTCATAAAGCTGTTTGATTTGCTCATCACTTACTTGGATATCTTGAAAACGGTTGAAACTTCTGGCAGAACTAAAGACCTGCTCTAGTGTTTGCGCTGATACTTGATTCTCTTGTGCTACTTGCATTGTCTACTCCTCTAAAATTAGTCGACTTAGGCTTATTCGGTGACCTTTTCGCTAGCTTAATCTGCTGGCATCTCAATAATGATGAAGTGTCCATAACCTTTGCTTGATGAAAACACCAAAGACTGCGCATCTTTTATTTCTAGCGTGTCTTTTTCACTTAAGACTTCAGCCCTTGCTTCTACTTGGCCTTCTGCTGTTAAGGTGACGTTAAGATCTCCTTCAATACAATTGATATAAGCTTGTCGACCAGCTTTAAGCTGAAATTCAACCTGACTCTTATCATCAAGCACTTCACTGGCATAAAGGTTTACATTGCTATTCACATATAAAGGCACATCTGCTTTGTTACTTGGGTTGCCTACTATATGAACTAGCTTATTAGCCCTATCTTCTGGGGTGAACGCTTTATGCTCATAGCGTACTGGGCCACCTGCTTGCTCAGGTAAAATCCAGATTTGTAGAAAACGACACCATTCATCATGAATATTCATTTCTGAGTGCCATAGACCTGTGCCAGCTGAAATTGCCTGCACATGGCCCCGGCCTATGGTTTCTTGCGTATTGGTAACACTGTCCCAATGGGTAAGCTGGCCTCGCACGACATAGCTAATAATTTGCATGTCCCTATGAGGATGGCGCCCAAAACCATTTTTTGGGCTAATGTCATCGTCATTGAACACTCTAAGTGCACCAAACCC
Organism: Marinomonas sp. S3726; assembly: GCF_000967665.1. Taxonomy (NCBI): domain Bacteria; kingdom Pseudomonadati; phylum Pseudomonadota; class Gammaproteobacteria; order Oceanospirillales; family Oceanospirillaceae; genus Marinomonas; species Marinomonas sp. S3726. Next base: position 35,284 of record NZ_JXYC01000039.1, read on the forward strand.
CATGCGTTTTGGATCGTAATAATTCGCGAATGAGAAATGGAAATAAGTATTCGCTGGATGCATCGGACTACTGGCTAAGTAGTGTAGTTTTGATGCATCTCGTTTTTCTATCCTTTCCATGCTGCGCTCCTTATTTAAGGGATCTAGTTGAATTGCTTTTTTGCAATCAGCTTATCCAGTGACAGGTTCCCTGCGCCACTTACAACCAATGAAACTGAAACAGCTAATAGTGCTAATGCAAACTCATAACCGTTGTTGCTCATAAAGAGACCATTGACAAAATGTACGCTAAAAATTGCGACTAACATGGTTACCGCAAGCATGGCAGCAGCAGGACGCACTAAGAAGCCAAAGACGAGGGCAAGACCACCAAAGAACTCTGCACTACCTGCCATTAACGCCATAAAATAACCTGGCTCTAAACCAATGGATGCCATCCATTGTCCTGTACCTTCTAAACCATAACCACCAAACCAAGCAAACAGTTTTTGAGCACCATGAGCCATGAAAGTTAAACCTACAGGTAGACGTAAAGCGAAAGCGGCAAAGCTATTATTTGAACGGGTAATCATTTCTAAATAAGACATAACATTCTCCAAACTTCATTGTTTTTGATCGATGGAGAGATTATATTTCCTGTATTAATTAAAAAATAACGATATATATTGAACCTTTAGTTCAAAAGGATTGAAGTAATGCAGAATCTGCTAACCTTAGATGCGTTACGTGTACTTGATGCGATAGATAGAAAGCAAAGTTTCGCTGCGGCAGCAGATGAATTATTCCGTGTTCCCTCTGCTATTTCCTATACCATCAACAAACTTGAGGAAGACTTGGGCGTTGCCTTATTTGACCGTTCTAAGCGTAAGGCTGAATTTACTCAGGTGGGCCAGCTCATCTTGCAACAAGGTCGCGCTATTTTAAAAGCCAGTGATGAGTTAACTCATATGGCAAAACAAGCGGCAAGTGGTTGGGAGTTAGAGCTGAGAATATGCATGGACAGCATTCTGCATTATCAGGCAATTTACGATCTGATTAACCTATTCCAACAAAGTTACCCCTGGATAGACATTCGCCTCACTCAAGAAAACTTTGGTGGCACTTGGGATTCTTTAAGTGCGGGTGAAACCGACCTTATCATTGGCGCTTCTGACGAACCTTACACTAATGATTTTGACACCCATCCATTAGGTTTGGCTGAGTTCATTTTTGCCATTGCTAAAGATCATCCTTTAAGTCTTGAGCCCGAGCCTCTTACTTCTGACAAGATCAAGCAGTACCCTTCCATTGTGGCTATGGATAGCTCAAGATACTTACCGCCAAGATCGGCAGGTTTATTAGACGGGCAAGCTCGTATTACCGTTCCTGATTTGCAGAAAAAAATTGATGCTCAGCGCTACGGATTGGGTGTTGGTTATTTGCCTTTGCATCGAATCCAAGACTACTTACAAAGTGGTGAATTAATTAGCCCCAGATTAGAAAATGCAGAGGCAAGACAACACCAACTATGCATTGCTTGGCGTAAAGATAATCATGGAAAAGCATTAGCTTGGTTTGTCGAAAAACTCAAAGAAATGCAGCTCACTCGCTTTCTGAATTATTAAAAAATGGCTATTTCAACTAAATAAGATAAACAGATACTCTCCTATGAAAATTTTAATTGCTCCAGATTCGTTTAAAGAATCCCTCAGTGCTGAACAAGTGGCTAAGGCGATTGAACAAGGTTTTAGACAACATTTTGCAGAGGCAGATTATCATCACGTCCCGATTGCAGATGGTGGCGAAGGCACCTTGGCCGCTTTGGTTTCTAGTAACCAAGGAGAGATAAATACAAGTCTAGTTGAAGGCCCTTTAGGAGATTTAACTAAAGCAAAATGGGGATTAATCAATCAAGGGGACGTTGCGGTAATTGAGCTTGCTGAAGCGTCTGGTTTAGCGCTCGATGCGCCAGAAAAGAGGCAGGTTTTAGCGGCATCCAGCTATGGAACTGGGCAAATCATCAAGCAAGCATTAGATCTTGGCGTAACGCAAATTATACTCTGCCTTGGTGGCAGTGCGACCAATGATGCAGGAGCAGGTATTGCACAAGCCCTTGGTATTCAACTATTAGACAAAGCCGGTAATGAGATAGAAAAAGGCGGCGCGGCATTATCTCAATTAGATAAGATCAATATTGATAATCTTCATCCAAGAGCAAACCAAATAGAATGGCTCCTTGCCTGTGATGTGGATAATCCATTATGTGGCCCAAGAGGGGCAAGCGCTGTTTTTGGACCACAAAAAGGTGCCACACAAGAAGAGGTAAAAACGCTCGATGCTGCCTTAGCGCATTTTGCTAAACAGATAGCAGACCTAACCAAAGAGAACCACGCTACAACCTCAGGTTACGGTGCAGCTGGCGGCACGGCTCTTGGTATCTCACTTTTTGCTCGACCTAAACTCGAAGCGGGTATCGATATCGTTTTAAGGACAGCTAATTTTGAGCAGCACCTTGAAGGCGCTGATCTTGTTATTACAGGTGAAGGCCAGATGGATTATCAAACTCTTCACGGTAAAGCCCCTTTTGGTGTTGCCAAAGCAGCGAAAGAAAAAGGCATCAAGGTAATTGGTATTTCAGGCTCTTTGGGCGCGGACACAAGCGGATTAGAAGATTACTTCGATGCTATTTTTGATTCGACTCGCGCTTCTATGCCATTAGAGCAAGTATTAGTTGAGGCAGAAAAGAATCTAGTTCATCTTGCCTCAAATATCGCCGCGACATTAAAGCTAAGCCTAGGTTAACAATAACCTAGAGCTATAAGCCGCCCATTAGGTCGATGTTAGTGCCTGTTGCAAAGGATGCTTTGTCGGATGCAAGCCAATAGATTGCTTCGGCAATCTCAATTGGCTCGCCGCCCCTTTGCATTGGAATTTTCTCTTTCAAGCGATCTACCCTACCTGGTTCGCCACCATCGGCATGCATATCCGTATAAATAAGACCGGGTCTCACGCCATTAACCCTAATCCCCTGAGTTGCAACCTCAAGAGACAAGCCTCTTGTCATGGCATCCATAGCGGCTTTTGACGCAGCATAGTCGACATATTCGTTAGGTGAACCTGTTTTTGCTGCCCCTGAAGACACATTAATAATGCTGCCACCTTGGCCATCATATTTAAATGACATACGTTTAACTGCCTCTCTGGCACACAAAAAAGCACTGGTTACATTATTAATTAGGATGGTGTTAATACGCTCAGCCGTCATGTCTTCTAAACGCATTTGCTGCTTTAAGATACCTGCATTGTTCACTAAGACAGAAACTGGACCCAGCTCTTTATCTACTTGCTCAAACAGACGCACTACATCATCTTCTTGGGCAACATCGGCTTGAACCACAATGCATTTTGCACCTTGAGAACGGAGTTTCTCAGCTAATTCATTGGCTGGCGCAGCTTGAGATTTATAGTTTAGACAGATGGCATAACCATGCTCAGCAAATAACTCTGCTGTTGTTGCCCCTATACCACGACCAGATCCTGTGATGACAACGATTTTTGAACTTTGCATACACTTCCTTATCTCAAGTTACGGGTGTTTAGAGTAACTTAAGAAAGCGTTTTTAGTCATCTTTTTCATTTTTAAGGTCAAGCCCAGGATAAAGCTTTTTGGTGCAGGCAGGACAAATGGCATGGCTAAATTCAGCCTCTGAATGCTCGCTAATATAGCTCTCTATTTTATTCCAATAGCCTTTATCATCCCGAATATTTTTACAGGATGCGCAGATAGGTAGAAAACCACTGAGTAAGTTGACCTTATCCAATGCCTCACTTAGTTCCAACACTAAACGCTGGTTTTCTAATTCGGCTTCCTTTCGTATATGAATATCTGTGTGAGTTCCTACAATTCTTTGAGGTTTACCTTCATTATCCCAACTGAATATTTTGCCTCTATCAAGTACCCAAAGGTATGAACCATCTTTGCAGAGTAGTCTGTGTTCATTGTGGTAAAAGGGTGTTTTTCCCTCTAGATGATCATTAAGGTCTTGATACACCCTTTCTCTATCCTCTGGGTGAAGGCGATTATCCCACTCTTCTGGCGATGAGCTTATTTCATCATCACTGAAGCCAAGCATTTCTTTCCACCTTGAGGAGAAGAACACTTGATTGGTAGCTGCATTCCAATCCCAAACACCATCCATGTTACCTTCGATTGCAAAAATCCAACTTGTTTCTTTGTCTTGGGAATGACTTGCTGCCTCTGTCAGTCTAGAAGCCAGTAATTTGAGACTAGAGATTTCTTGCTTTAAACCAAGAACCTCTTCATTTAAGGACTGTATTTTTTGTTTTGACACTGACGCCTCCACTATCCTCAAGTATTTATTACACCTTCGAGCTTGGTTGCATAACAGTCCTTAGGCAGCAGCCATTGCCTTGATGATATCGCGCCAACTCAGTATGCCGACGGGTCTTCCCTCATGATTTAAAACGGGTAAACAGGATAGATTGAATTCATTAAATAACGCGATGGCTTTAGCTAATAAATCATCCTCATTGAGAACAATGGGCTTTCGCGTCATGATTTGATGCACTTTAATATTTAAGCAAGCTAAGTCATCATGGGTAGCCACCTTACTAAACACTTTCGGGTTTAACGCCTTAAGTAAGTCCCTATCTGATAGCACACCGTATAACTTGCTACATTTCTCATCTACAACCAATAAATGATGGAACTTCTTTGTATCAAAAATCGCTTTTATCATATCAAGCTCATCATCCATCAATACCGTAACCAAGTCTTCACTCATTAATTTAGAAACCTTCATAATTAGCAAGCTCCCTATACATTGACTAATGAAACACAAAATTTCCGGCTACTTTAAAATTAAAAGCAAGTTCATAAAAAATCCAGTTTAATGCTCAGAATAAAATAGATAGCGGCTTAAACCTTGATTCACAATATAAAACCCATCATATATGGAAGCAAAATCACTTAAATTCAGGCTAAATGAAAATCAAATTTGTTAAGGAACCTGCGAGTAATTCCTCTCGCCTCAGCGTGTGGATAAAAGCCATTAGATTTATGGCGAGGAGCGCAACTTAATAGTCATTCTATTGATAAGCTCTTCAACGTAAAGATAGGGCTTTTAGACCACGCCCTTCGGGTCTTTGAAGAATACCTAAACGGCATTTCAGAAAAAGTCACACCCTGTGTTGTTACTTCTCGAAAGGTACCTACATTACGTCAAAGTAACGCCTTGTGTGATACTTTTTCCCATATACCTTAGAAGTGCAGACTGAGAAGAGGTGACTTATTCGCAGGTTCCTTAAGTTTCACACCATCAATATTTACAAAAACATGCGAAATAACATTTTAAATCCCAATAAAAAAGGCCTGATAAAATCAGACCTTTTTTGCACTTCTTTTTTAAAAGAGACGCTTTTATAGGCTAGCTTTAGATGCCAAAGTAGCTGTAGGAACATCATATTTAATGGTGTCACCTTTTTGGATTTTACCAGCATCATCTTCGTAGTAGTAAACTAGGCTCATAGTTGCATAAGCCAAAGCGAATGATTCGCTTGGTAAAGAGCCGTCGCCACAGCCAACGTTATAGCTAGCAATACGTGATTTCTCTACCGTGATAACTAGGTATGGATCAGCACCATTACCTTCACGAGATGGCTTGGTAATCATGATTTCACATGTTTTACCTTCAGCACCTGGTGAGAACAAGAAAGTGGTTAGTAATGGACTTGCACCATCAGAACCGCGAGAAATGCTAAGTTCACCTAAACCAACCATACCTTGGTCTGCATTGTTTGCGTTACCAACATCAACGGTTACACCACGAACAGCACCCCAAGAAAGAGAATCGATTGCGAAGAAACCTTTTTTACCACCTACTTCACCAATTGTTGCTGCACCGTTAATTGCATCAACACCATCAATACGCATATATATAGTAGCCATAATTTAATTCCTTATATTTCAATTGAATATCAATAAATTTTAAAAACCTAAAAGTTAATCCCAAGAAAAATTAAATTCTTTTGTTAAACAAACTTCATAAAACTGAAGCTTTTATTTAAAACCTAACTAAGAGGTTTTTAAAATTAACTCGTCTTGTTGATAAAAATAGTACGACGGGAAACTAGCTGAGTAAATGAAATGAATTTAACATCCATGACTTCTTCATATTCTGCTAATACATAATTACATAAACTAAGTAGGTAAAATCAAAAATAAACCTAAGACATTGATAAATAACAATTTATATAGAAAAATAAAATTATAAAGATCTACATTTTTTATTCACATTCAGGCTAAAAATGCAGTTAAAAATGGAGAAAACTGCTTATTTAAAATAAGTAGAAAGCATATTTCGGAAAAAGTAGTGAATTTAAAAATAAATCTAACAAAATTACTTGATCCTTTATTTAAAGGACAAGGTTATCACTCCTTATAATTACATCTTTCTAAGATTAACCACTTATCTACTGAAGCTTCTTTGCTACATTAAAAGCAAAAGCACTTTAAAATAAGTTAGTTTTTTTCTCCTTTATCAAGTACTTGAGCTAATAATAGGGAACCTACAATTAAGTCACCTCTTCTCAGTCTTGCCAGAAAAAGCCTCAAAAAAGACGAAAGTACTTATTCGCAAGCAGCCTAGGTCTTACAAAACTGCCTACTCAATACTCTCAAACACCCTAAAAGCTATCTGCCAGCCTACTTGTAAAACTGCAAGACAAAGATTATTACGTCACATTAAAACGCCTCTAAGCTAGCTTGAGAGAGTTTCAGCTCTACCAGTCTAAGGAGATTTCGCTTCAAATCGCCCCTTTATCATTTTTTTGGCAAAAAAAATCCCTGCCGAAGCAGGGATTTTGTTGTAACGCTTAAAGATTTCTTAGCTTACCAGCCAGTCAATTCTTTTAGAGCATCACCGATTTCAGCTAGAGAACGAACAGTTTTAACACCTGCGTCTTCTAATGCTGCAAATTTCTCATCAGCAGTACCTTTACCACCAGAGATGATAGCGCCGGCATGACCCATACGCTTACCAGCTGGAGCAGTAACACCTGCAATGTAAGAAACAACAGGCTTAGTTACATTAGCTTTAATGTAAGCAGCCGCTTCTTCTTCTGCAGTACCACCGATTTCACCGATCATAACAATCGCTTCAGTTTTAGGGTCGTTTTGGAACAACTCTAGAACGTCGATGAAGTTAGTACCTGGGATTGGGTCACCACCAATACCTACGCAAGTAGATTGACCGAAGCCAGCATCAGTAGTTTGCTTAACTGCTTCATAAGTCAAAGTACCAGAACGAGATACGATACCTACTTTACCTGGCAAGTGAATGTGACCAGGCATGATACCGATCTTACATTCGCCTGGTGTGATAACACCTGGGCAGTTAGGTCCGATTAGGCGAACACCTAGCTCGTCACATGCAACTTTACAGTCAAGCATGTCTAGTGTTGGGATACCTTCAGTGATACAAACGATTAGTTTGATACCGCTGTTAGCTGCTTCAAGGATAGAGTCTTTACAGAAAGGCGCTGGCACATAGATAACAGATGCTTCAGCACCTGTTTCTTCTACTGCTTCACGTACAGTGTTAAAAACAGGTAGGCCTAGGTGAGTTTGACCACCTTTACCAGGTGTTACACCACCAACCATTTTTGTACCGTAAGCAATTGCTTGCTCAGAGTGAAAAGTACCTTGACCACCAGTAAAACCTTGGCAAATTACTTTAGTATCTTTGTTAATTAGAACAGACATTATTTGCCCTCCGCAGCTTTAACAACTTGAACAGCCGCGTCTTTTAGACTTGAAGCCGCAATAATATCAAGATCAGATTTAGCTAGTACTTCACGACCTAGCTCAGCATTTGTACCTTCAAGACGTACAACAACAGGCACCTGAACACCTACTTCTTTAACTGCACCGATAATACCTTCAGCAATCATATCGCAACGTACGATACCACCGAAGATGTTAACCAATACGGCTTTAACATTGTCATCAGAAAGGATGATTTTGAATGCTTCAGATACACGCTCTTTAGTCGCGCCGCCACCAACGTCTAGGAAGTTAGCTGGCTTGCCACCGTGTAGGTTTACGATGTCCATTGTACCCATCGCTAGGCCTGCACCGTTAACCATGCAACCAACGTTACCGTCTAGCGCTACATAGTTAAGTTCGAAAGAGGCTGCATGTGCTTCACGTGCATCTTCTTGAGATGGATCGTGGAACTCTTGCATTTTCTTTTGACGGTAAACAGCATTGCTATCAATGTTGATTTTTCCGTCTAGGCAGTGAATATTGCCTTCTTCAGTGATTACCAATGGGTTGATTTCTAGTAGTGCGAAATCAAAGTCATGGAACATCTGAGACAAACCTAGGAAAACTTTAGTGAATTGCTTGATTTGAGTTGGGTTTAGGCCCAATTTAAATGCAAGTTCACGAGCTTGGTAAGGTTGTGCGCCAACTAGAGGATCGATGATTGCTTTGTGAATCAACTCTGGAGTTTCTTCAGCAACAGTCTCGATATCCACACCACCTTCTGTAGATGCCATGAACACAACGCGGCGTGTAGCACGGTCAACAACTGCACCAAGGTACAATTCGTTAGCAATATCTGTGCAAGACTCAACTAGGATTTTAGAAACTGGCTGACCATTTTCGTCAGTTTGGTAAGTCACTAAGTTTTTACCAATCCACTGGTTAGTGAATTCAGCAATTTCTTCGTGAGTCTTAACTAGCTTAACACCGCCTGCTTTACCACGTCCGCCTGCATGTACTTGAGCTTTAACAACCCACATGTCGCCGCCGATTTTCTTAGCTGCTTCTACCGCCTCTTCTGGCGTGTCACATGCATACCCTGTAGATACTGGCAGGCCGTATTCAGCAAAAAGCTGCTTAGCCTGATATTCGTGTAGGTTCATTTGTTTTTCCGCTCATCTTGTAATGATTGATATAAGCTCTGCCACATTGACAGAAATTGTCAGCACCTGCGCTCATCATTCACAGGGCTGACAAATCGAATTTTTATAGCGATTATTTACGCTTTTTACGGTTTGCAATATGGATAGCATGGCCATCAACAGCAAGTGCTGCTTCATGCACTGCTTCACTCACTGTTGGGTGAGCAAATACAGTTAGAGCAATATCTTCTGCAGTTGAACCAAATTCCATTGCAATAACAGCTTGAGCGATCAAGTCTGCCGCATGGCCACCAATGATATGGCAACCTAGGATACGATCAGTTTCTTCATCGGCAATGATCTTAACGAATCCGTCAGTATCATTTGCTGCCATAGCACGACCAGATGCTGCAAATGGGAATTTACCCACTTTATAGCTAACACCAGCGGCTTTAAGTTCTTGTTCGTTTTTACCAACCCAAGCTAGTTCTGGGTGAGTATAAATTACTGAAGGAATGCAGTCATAGTTCATTTGCGCTTTATGGCCTGCAATAATGTCAGCAACCATCACACCTTCTTCAGATGCTTTGTGCGCCAACATAGGACCACGTACGATATCACCAATTGCGAATACACCTGGTACAGATGTACGGCACTGATCGTCAACAAATACGAAACCACGCTCATCTAGCTTAACGCCAGAATCAGCAGCTAGACATCCATCAGTAAATGGCTTACGACCAACAGCAACAATTAGTTTGTCGAAAGTTTGCTTCTCTTCTTCACCTTTAGCGTTAAGGTAAGTTACTTCAACTTCTTCACCCTTAACTTCACTTCCAGTTACACGTGCACCAACACGAATATCTAGGTGTTGTTTTTTGAAGATCTTGCCAGCTTCTTTTGCAATATCTTTATCACAAACGCTTAGGAATTGATCTTGAGCTTCTAGAACAACAACGTCAGAACCTAGGCGAGCCCAAACAGAACCAAGCTCTAGACCGATAACGCCAGCACCGATAACACCTAGACGTTTTGGCACTTCACGGAAATCCAATGCACCTTCATTATCAACGATAATGTCACCAGTACGAGGCGCTGGTGGGATATTTACAGGTACAGAACCCGTTGCCAAGATAACGTTTTCAGCATCTAGTACAGTTACTGTGCCGTCATGGGCTGTGAATTCAACTTTCTTACCAGCAAGTACTTTACCCATACCTTCAAAGCTAGTTACGCCATTTGCTTTGAAAAGACCAGTAATACCACTTGTCAATTGATCAACAATTTTATCTTTACGATCAACCATGGCATTTACATCCATGCTTACATCGCCAACCGCAATACCATGAACACCGTATGATTCTTTTGCATCATGGTACTTATGTGAAGAGTCCAACAAGGCTTTAGAAGGGATACAGCCTACGTTCAGACAAGTACCACCAAGTCTTGGCTTATTGTCTTTGTCTAGCCACTTTTCAATACAAGCTGTTTTAAGGCCCATTTGAGCAGCACGGATAGCAGCAACGTAACCACCAGGGCCGCCACCAATTACAATAACATCAAATTTTTCAGACATAAGGGTTTCCATTTCTCGGTCAATACGGGCACAACCACATCTAGCTTATAGAAGAGTCGTGCCTCATGTTGTAATTTACCCGACCCAGGATAAGGGCCGAGCTTATAATTTGCTCAGTTACACTTCAAGCAACAAACGTGCTGGATCTTCCAACAAGTCTTTTACTTTAACAAGGAATTGAACCGCTTCCTTACCATCAATCATACGGTGATCGTAAGACAATGCTAAGTACATCATAGGCTGGATAACAACCTGACCATTTACAGCCATTGGACGCTCTTGGATTTTATGCATACCCAAGATAGCTGTTTGTGGTGGATTCAAAATTGGTGTCGACATTAGGGAACCAAAGGTACCACCATTAGTGATAGTGAATGTACCACCTTGCATATCTTCAAGACCTAGCTTGCCATCACGACCACGAACTGCGAAGTCCATGATACCACTTTCGATGTCAGCAAGACCCATTGAATCAGTATTACGTAGAACAGGTACCATTAATCCACGGTTAGTAGATACGGCAACACCAATATCTTGGTAACCATGGTAAACCATGTCATTACCATCGATAGATGCGTTCACTGCTGGGAAGGCTTTAAGTGCTTCAGTCACAGCTTTAACAAAGAAAGACATAAAGCCTAACTTAGTACCGTTATGGGTTTTAAGGAACAAGTCCTTATACTTCTTACGAAGCTCCATTACAGGACCCATATTAACTTCGTTATAAGTCGTTAGCATTGCAGCTGTTTGCTGTGCTTCAACCAAACGCTTAGCAATAGTTGCACGAAGGCGAGTCATTGGAACACGCTTCTCAACGCGACCATCTGTGTTCGCTAGCGGAGCAGCAGGTGCTGGAGTCGCTGGCGCTACAACAGGTGCAGCTGCTGGCGTAGCTGGTGCTTGAGCAGGCGCTTGTTTTTGAGCAGCTTCAACATCTTCTTTAGTGATACGACCACCTTTACCTGTGCCCTTAACTTGAGCAACAGTTAAACCAGCTTCAGCTAGTGCTTTACGCGCTGCAGGGCCTGCAACTGCGTCATCATCACCTTCTGTTGCAGCAACTTCAGCAACCGCAGCAGCTGGTGCAGCAGAAGCACCAGTTGCGCCTACTAGGAAAGATGCTAGCACTTGATCACTTAGTACTGTATCGCCTTCAGCAGCTAATACATTACCAATAACACCAGCGGCTGGTGCAACAACTTCAAGTACAACTTTATCTGTTTCAATGTCAACAATGTGCTCATCACGTTCACATAGTTCACCTGGTTGTTTGTGCCAAGCTGCAACAGTACCGTCAGCAACAGACTCTGGGAAAACAGGCGCCTTAATTTCAACACTTTCAGTTGACTCAGAAGCAGCAGCTGCCGGTGCAGCAACAGGTGCTTCAGCCGCAACAACTGCATCACCAGCAACAAAAGTAGCTAGTACTTCAGCACTTAGGACAACATCACCTTCAGCTTTATGAATAGTTTGGATAACACCATCTGCTGGCGCTACAACTTCAAGAACAACTTTATCTGTTTCAATATCAACAATGTGCTCATCACGAGAACATGCTTCACCTGGCTGCTTGTGCCAAGTTGCAACCGTACCATCGGCTACTGATTCCGGAAAAACTGGTGCTTTTATTTCGATACTCATTTTAAACCCTTAATTACTTTGACTGACGTTGTATTAGCCTTGGATGGCATCGTTTACTAACGCTTCTTGTTCTTCAATATGGATAGACATGTAACCTGCTGCTGGTGCTGCAGAAGAAATACGACCTGCAAAGCGGATCTTCAACTGCGGATACAAGGCTTCCAATACACGATTCATACGGTGGCGATTAGCATGCCAAGCGCCTTGGTTCTTAGGCTCTTCTTGACACCAAACTAATGATTCAACATTAGTATAAGGCGCTAATACTGCTTCGAAATCTTTGTATGGGAATGGATATAACTGCTCCAAACGAATAACAGCCACATCGTCTTTCGCCAATTCTTCACGACGATTAATCAAATCGTAGTAAATCTTACCGCTACAGATAACCAAACGCTTCACATCAGCAGGGTCTGCTTTAGATGAAGAATCAGGTAATACAGTTTTAAAGCTGCCTTCAGATAAATCTTCCAAAGATGAAATTGCCTGCTTATGACGCAACAAGCTCTTTGGTGACAAGATAATCAAAGGACGGCGCATTGGACGAATCGCTTGACGACGCAAGATGTGGTAAATCTGAGCGGGTGTTGTTGGTACACAAACCTGAATGTTAAATTCAGCACAAAGCTGCATGTAACGCTCAAGACGAGCAGATGAGTGCTCTGGACCTTGACCCTCATAACCGTGCGGAAGCAACATAGTCAGACCGCATAAACGACCCCACTTGTGCTCACCACTCGTAATGAATTGGTCAATTACAACTTGGGCACCGTTAGCGAAATCACCAAACTGCGCTTCCCAGATAACCATACCTTTGGGTGACGTTGTCGCGTAACCATATTCGAACGCCAGAACCGCTTCTTCAGATAAGTACGAGTCATACAAATCTAACGGAGGCTGACCTTCAGACAAGTGTTTTAAAGGAATATAACTACTACCGTCTTTTTGGCTATGAATAACAGCATGACGGTGAGAGAAAGTACCACGACCAGAATCCTGACCAGTAATACGTAACGGGAAGTCTTGCTCTAACAAGGTAGCAAAAGCCAAAGTTTCAGCATAGCCCCAGTTAATCGGCAAAGCACCAGCCGTCATTTTATCTCTATCTTGATAGATTTTTTGTACCTGACGCTGAACCACAATACCATCTGGTATTTGAGTTAGCTTTTTAGCTAAATCTTGAAGTTTAGCAAGTGGGTAAGTTGTATCACCCGCATCAGTCCAACCAGCACCAATATAAGGGGTCCAGTCAACAAAAGATCCTGTTTGTGATTCAAGCACCAAGCTCTTAGAAACATGACGACCATTGTCTAAGTCTTCACGGTTTTCATCAACCAACTGTTTCTCTTCAGCTTTGGTAACAACACCATTGCTCACTAGCTTATCAGCATATTGAGTACGTGTTGTTTTTAGTTTGTTGATCACTTGGTACATGAGTGGCTGAGTACCAGAAGGCTCATCAGTTTCGTTATGACCACGGCGACGGTAACAAACTAAGTCAATCACTACGTCACGACCAAATTCGTAACGGTAATCTAAAGCAAGTTGAGTTACGAATAACACAGCTTCTGGATCATCACCATTAACATGGAAGATAGGAGCCTGAATCATTTTCGCAACATCAGTACTGTACTGAGTAGAACGTACGTCTTCTTGACGGTTAGTTGTGAAGCCTACTTGGTTGTTCACAACGATATGTACTGTACCACCTGTCTTATAGCCACGTGTTTGTGACATTTGGAAGGTTTCCATCACAACACCTTGACCAGCAAATGCTGAGTCACCGTGGATAGAAATAGGTACTACCGTCTTACCTGTTGTGTCATTACGACGGTCTTGACGAGCACGCACAGACCCTTCAACAACAGGTGAAACAATTTCTAAGTGAGATGGGTTAAAAGAAAGTGCAATGTGTACTTCACCACCTTCAGTCATCACATTAGAAGAGAAGCCTTGGTGATACTTAACGTCACCAGAAGTATTCACAAGTTTCTTACCTTCAAACTCGTCGAATAGATCTTTCGGATTCTTACCTAGTGTATTTACTAGTACGTTTAATCGACCACGGTGAGCCATACCAATTACAACTTCTTTTGCACCTAGTGCACCAGAACGCTGAATCAGCTCATTCATCATAGGGATTAAAGACTCACCCCCTTCTAGACCAAAACGCTTAGCACCTGGGTAACGGCTACCTAGATATTTCTCTAAGCCTTCAGCAGCGGTTAGGCGCTCAAGTAGGCTTTTACGCGTTTCATTGGAATATTGAGGATCAGATTGGGAAGATTCTACACGCTGTTGGATCCAGCGCTTTTCTTGGGTGTCGACTAGGTACATGAACTCGTAACCAATCGAAGAGCAATAAGTTTTTTCTAAACCTGCAATGATGTCTTTTAGCTTCATAACATCTTTGCTAAAGAATAGAGGGCCAGTGCTAAACTCTTCATCTAGGTCTGCACCAGTTAACTGGTGAAAAGCTAAATCCAAATCAGGCACTTGATTGCGGCCTTGCAAACCTAATGGATCAAGGTTCGCATGCTGATGTCCACGCATTTGATATGCGCTAATCAGTTGCAGTACTTTAATTTGCTTCTGTTCGTGGCCAGAGCTAACTGCTGCAGAAACTGCGGCTGGCTGAAAACGGAATTTATTTTTAGCCAGTTGTAGGAATTGTTCCTGTACAACAGAATGAGGTACATCAGTTGACTGACCCTCACTCACCCTTGGCAATTGGTCAAAGCATTTACGCCATTCTTCCGACACTGAGTTCGGATCGACGAGGTAGCTTTCAAATAGCCCCTCAATGTACTCTAGGTTGCCACCTGAGAAATGAGAGGTGCTCCATAGCAACTCCATTAAACTTTCGTGCATTCTCGATCACCCTTATGTTCGAGCCGTTTGTCGTTTATACGACAAGTATCAATCTTATATTGTGTTGACTATATAAGGCTCGTGTGGCCTTTTAAGCCTGCCAATTTTACTACTTCATACTCTCTCTATTGTGTCAGTAAAATCGTTAATCATTCGGCACCAAATCTGAAGAGACAAACTAAGTACCTGCACTACCTTCCAACTGTGCCAAGTGATTAAACTTTATTTACTCATCCTTGTACCCACAATAAAGAAACTTAAATTCTGGGTTTATTTACGCTCGATCATTATGTTTGACCTTAAGAGCATAAATGGGCGGCATAGCATATATGCCGCCGATTTAACTCACCTTCATACTTATCATATGAAGGTGCAACATTTTTAAGTTGCGCGTTGTAGCAACATTGTACGAATGCTACCGATTGCTTTCGTCGGATTTAGCCCTTTAGGACATACATTCACACAGTTCATGATACCGTGACAACGGAATACGCTGAATGGATCATCTAGTTCAGATAGTCGTTCTTGTGTTGCATTATCACGTGAATCAATCAAGAAGCGATAAGCTTGCAACAAACCTGATGGTCCAACAAATTTATCTGGATTCCACCAGAAAGAAGGACATGCAGTAGAACAACAAGCACACAAGATACATTCGTATAGACCATCAAGCTTTTCGCGCTCTTCTGGGCTCTGCAAACGTTCAATTGCTGGTGCTGGTGTATCATTAATTAAATAGGGACGAATCTTCTCATATTGTTTGTAGAATTGCCCCATATCAACAACTAGATCACGAACCACAGGTAGACCTGGTAATGGACGTAAAACCAATTTGTCGTTTTTCAAAACAGCTGACATAGGTGTGATACATGCCAAACCGTTTTTACCATTCATGTTCATACCATCTGATCCACACACACCTTCACGGCATGAACGGCGATATGATACAGAAGGATCCTTATCTTTCATAAGGTTCAATACATCCAATACCATTAGATCTTTACCTTCAGGCAAATCTACTTGGACATCTTGCATGTAAGGAGCGTCATCCACTTCTGGATTGTAACGATAAATACTTACTAACATTTTGCAACTACCCCTTAGTATGTACGTGCTTTTGGTGGGAAAGCTTCAACTGTTTTAGGTGACATATTTACATCACGCTTAGTAACAGTTTTATTCGCTGGGTGGAATAGTGAATGCTTCAACCAATTTTCATCATCACGTTCAGTGTAGTCATTACGCGCGTGAGCACCACGACTCTCTTTACGGAATTCAGCAGGAATTGCAGTCGCTTCAGCCACTTCTAACAAGTTCTCAAGTTCAAGCGCTTCAATACGTGCAGTGTTAAAAGCCATACTCTTATCTTCAAGATGTAGGTTTTCAACACGTTTACGAATCTCAGCCAATTGCTTAAGACCTGTCTGCATCGCTTCACCGTCACGGAATACACCGAAGTAAAGTTGCATTGTTTTTTGCAAATCAGCACGAACAGCAGCAACACTCTCACCAGAGGTAGAGTTGTTTAGACGATTCAAACGAGCCATTGCACGTTCGATGTCAGTATCACTTGCGTCCATTGATTCGAAACCTTCATCCAAAGCTTTCTTCACTTGGATACCAGCGGCACGACCAAATACAACAAGGTCAAGTAGTGAGTTACCACCTAGGCGGTTAGCACCGTGTACAGATACACTTGCAGCTTCACCACAAGCATAAAGACCATCAACAACTAGGTCATTACCTTCAGCATCTACAGTCAAAGCCTGACCACCGATGTTAGTTGGTGTTCCACCCATCATATAGTGACAAGTAGGAATTACTGGAATTGGTTCTTTAACTGGATCAACGTGTGCAAACGTACGAGAAAGCTCAAGGATACCTGGTAGACGCTTATTCAGAGTCTCTTCACCAAGGTGATCTAGCTTAAGCAATACATGGTCACCATCTGGACCACAACCGCGGCCTTCTAGGATTTCAAGAATCATAGAACGAGCAACTACGTCACGACCAGCAAGGTCTTTCGCGTTTGGAGCATAACGCTCCATGAAACGTTCGCCATCTTTGTTAATTAGATAACCACCTTCACCACGACAACCCTCAGTAACAAGTGTACCCGCACCGTAAATACCGGTTGGGTGGAACTGCCACATTTCCATGTCTTGCATTGGGTAACCAGCACGAAGTGCCATACCAACACCATCACCTGTATTAATGTGAGCATTTGTCGTAGATTGGAAAATACGACCAGCACCACCTGTTGCCAAGACAGTCGCTTTTGCTTTTAGGTAAACAGTTTCACCTGTTTCAATGCAAATCGCGATAACACCAACAACAGCGTCATCATCATTTTTAACTAGATCAACAGCATACCATTCGTTAAAGAAGGTAGTGCCACCTTTCAAGTTCGCTTGGTAAAGCGTATGTAAAAGTGCGTGACCAGTACGGTCTGCTGCAGCACAAGTACGCGCTGCTTGTCCGCCCTTACCAAAATCCTTTGATTGACCACCGAAAGGACGTTGGTAAATACGGCCATTTTCTTTACGTGAGAATGGTAAGCCCATATGCTCAAGTTCAAATACAGCTTGTGGACCTACAGAACACATGTACTCAATTGCGTCTTGGTCACCAATATAGTCCGACCCTTTAACGGTGTCGTACATGTGCCAGCGCCAATCATCATTTGGGTCTTCACTTGCAATAGCACAAGTAATACCGCCTTGAGCAGATACTGTATGGGAACGTGTTGGAAATACTTTAGTTACACAAGCGGTATTTAAACCAGACTCAGTCAACTGTAGAGCAGCACGCATACCTGCGCCGCCGCCGCCAATAACAATGGCATCAAAAGAAATTGTACGTATATTAGCCATTAGTCTATAGCCCCCAAAGAACCTGAATGCCCCAAGTGATATAAACAAACATAGCTAAACCACATAGAGATTGAAAAAAGAAACGAACACCTGTTGCTTTAAGGTAATCAGTTGAAATAGACCATAGGCCAATCCAAGAGTGAACACCAATTGAAAGCAATGTCATTAAAGTAAAAATACGCATCCATGTGGCTTCAAACAAAGCACTCCACTGATCGTATGTAAGCTCAGGGTTCATTACTAGATATCCAAGAATGAATACCGTATACAAAGAAAGTACGATTGCTGATACACGCTGCACCATCCAATCATATAAGCCTGAACGGCCAAAGCTTGTTATTTGAGTTACCATATCCAAACTCCTACAACCAAAATTAGGATTGCAGCGATTACTAGGTTAGCTTTAGCTGCCATTTGGCCACTCTCTAACTCTTCAAAGTAACCGATATCCATAAACAAGTGTTTAATCCCTGCAACAAAGTGATACATCAAAGCAGAAACAACACCCCAAATGATGAATTTCGCGATGAAGCTTGTTTGCAAAGCATTTACAACTTGATCGAAACCTTCTTGTGAATCTAACGAAAGATCAAACGCGTAAAACAAAAATGCCAAGCCTACAAACAGGATGACACCGGTTACACGGTGAAGGATGGATACAATTGCGGTAACGGGCATTGATATAGTAGCTATATCAAGATTGACTGGTCTTTTTTTATTCACGACTCTTACACCATTTTTATCGATTGAATGGTCAATCACGACCTATCTCTCCATGAAGCAGCATTCAACTACCTCATTAGGCCTCTAACAGAATAGTCTTAATTTACGGGTTAATTCTATAAAAGCGACGTGACCTTATAGATTTCCCCTGCAAATCAATCATATTTCTGGGAACGCAATTATAGACCAGCCAAATTTACTAAGACAAATAGACAAGACAAGGGCTTTACAATGGTCGTCATTCACAAAATGAATAACCCCATACACAAGAACAATAATGGTATAAAATTACAAATTATTTTTCTAAAAAAAATAAAAAATATTTCATATATTTCAACAAGTTAACAAAAAATAATATACAAACACCCTATCACTCCGTATTAAGTTATGTATATTTATTACATCTTTTTTTTGTGGAAATACTATTTACACTTTTTTCGCAAGATTGATTTAACCTCTCAGAAACAGTATTTTTTGCGCACCTTCTGGGTCATACAGTCAGTTATCCACTCGACACCGTCCCGATTCAGAACTTGAAGGAGACTAAAAATGGCAGATAGAAAAGCTCGACTTACCGTAGATGGGATTGATGAAGTCATCGAACTCCCAATACTTTCCGGTACTCTTGGTACTGATGTAATTGATGTTCGTGGTCTTGGCTCTAAAGGTGTATTCACCTACGACCCAGGTTTCATGTCTACAGGTTCATGTGAATCAGCAATCACCTATATAGATGGTGATGCAGGTATCTTATTACATCGCGGCTACCCAATAGCACAACTTGCAGAGCATTCTGACTACCTAGAAACCTGCTACCTTCTTTTAAATGGTGAGCTTCCAACAGAAGAACAAAAAGCAGAGTTTGATAAAACGGTTCATAACCATACTATGGTGAACCAATCTATGCGTAAATTCCTTGAGGGATTCCGCAACGATGCTCACCCTATGGCGATCATGTGTGGTTTAGTAGGTGCGCTTTCTGCGTTCTACCAAGACCATATGGACATCAACAATCCAGAACACCGCGAAATTGCGGCATTCCGTTTGATTTCCAAAATGCCTACTTTGGCTGCAATTTGTTACAAGTACTCTAAAGATCAGCCAGTTATGTACCCACGTAACGACCTATCTTACGCTGAAAACTTCCTATACATGATGTTCGGTACACCATGTGAAGATTATGTAGTGAACCCAGTATTTGCAAAAGCTATGGATAAAATCTTTATCCTACACGCTGATCACGAGCAAAATGCATCAACCTCTACTGTGCGCTTAGCAGGCTCATCAGGCGCCAACCCATTCGCTTGTATTGCTGCTGGTATTGCAACACTTTGGGGGCCTGCTCACGGTGGTGCTAACGAAGCGGTACTGACTATGCTTGAAGAGATTGGTGATGAATCTAAGATTGATGAGTTCATTGCTAAAGCAAAAGATAAAGACGATCCATTCCGCCTAATGGGCTTTGGACACCGCGTTTATAAGAACTTCGATCCACGCGCTAAAGTAATGCGTGAAACTTGTGACGCTGTATTAGCAGAACTAGGTCAATCGAACGACCCTCTTCTAAAAATTGCTAAACGTCTAGAGCAAATTGCGCTAGAAGATCCTTACTTTGTTGAGCGTAAGCTTTATCCAAACGTAGACTTCTATTCAGGTATCATTCTGAAAGCTATTGGCATCCCAACAAGCATGTTCACTGTGATTTTTGCAGTTGCTCGTACTGTTGGCTGGATTTCACACTGGAACGAAATGATCAGTGGCCCATACAAAATTGGTCGCCCGCGTCAGCTTTATACAGGTGAAGCTCAAAAAGACTACCCTACCAAGTAAGTTTTTTTAGCCTAAAAAAACCGCGTCACTTAACTAAGAAGCGACGCGGTTTTTTTTCATTAGAATAATATTTTTTATAAAACTTAATCTTCTTCCACGATCTCAGTGATCGTCATTTCCCCACATTTCAAACACTCACCTTCAATCCAAACACGAGATTCACTCTCATACTCTTTTGGATTCTTCATACCTAGGTCAACTTCCATACAATTGTTACACCAAGTTTGAGATAGAAAGTCTTGTTGCTCTTCAACACTTCTCAGTGAGAAGTCACGCTCTACCCTTTTTTCATTTAACTCGTCATTCACTAGTCATTTACTCCACTATAGCGATAAGCTTGTACTAAGTTTACATCTGGATCTAAAGCATCAAGCTCAATACGCTCAATCACAGAGTCCAATGCGATTGCATTATTTAATTTATTTAAACCACCATCTAACACCAAGGAAAAACTTACCTGATCAGCCTTAATGGAGTTGAGGTAGACATCCCTTACCACAGCAATATTCGCCAGGTAAGTTTGTATTTGATCCAAGCCTTTGAAGTCAGTCACATTATCAATACGCATAGTTATTTTTGCAGAACCCTGACCTCTTACCACCGCATATCTCGCTGAGAACAACTTAGCCAAAGCCGCATTCACTTGCTCTGCAATATCTTCTTGATCCAAGCCCTGCACAAACAGAGTAATTGGCTCCTCATCAGGCATCAACACCATAAGGCTGGCTTCATATTCATCCAAGATTTTATTTACCTTAAGAACACCTGCCACATCAGTCTGATAACGTCGACTTGCCTCGATTACAGGCTCCTCAAACAAGCCCCACAAGTCAGATACAGTTACCGCCTGTTTGTCTAAATCATCCTGAAGCGGCGCATAAATAGGCAAACCTTTTAACACGGCATCTTTAGCAACTAAATTTAATAAATCAGAAGGGGCTTGAGCACCACTGACTTGTCGTAAGAAATCATCCTGCTCAACTATCCATAATAATAAAGAAGGTCTATTCGCCCCCCAAACAGCTAAACGTTTTGAAAAAAGGTAATCATTAATAGATTGAGCATAAAAATCGACAACAACTCTTTTTACAGGAAAAAATTCACCATCTATTTCCATCAAGTTTGTTTCTGTTGTAATCGAATGCTGAGCAACCCAAGACGCTGCAGATTTTTGCGCTGCGGGTAAAACAGCCAAGACACCATCTTGATTACCAGAAACCTTAATCAAGACTTCTTCGATTGCTTGTTTAAAGGCGTTATTAATCAATTTTTTTTCAGAATTGACTAGAGGGAGTGTAATTTCAGCTCGGTAAAGGTTCGGAATTGTCACAGCAGAACTCACTTGAGCGAGTAAAACCATGAAAATAACCATCAGAAATCTAATTTTCATACGCTTCCTTAAAATTAATGCGCATATTCTACTGTGATATTGGCAAAGAACCATAGCCCTAATATGTCACTATGCTAAAATGCCGCCTCCCACACCACTATTATCATGACAGGGCATAGGCAATGACCAAATCGGATAAGAAATCGATTAGTTATAAAGACGCTGGCGTAGACATCAACGCGGGCAATCAACTTGTTGAACGAATCAAGGGCGTAAGCAAAAAAACTCGTCGACCAGAGGTTATGGGCGGCCTCGGCGGTTTTGGCGCATTAACGCGTTTACCAACTAAATATAAAAATCCAATTCTTGTGTCAGGCACAGATGGCGTAGGCACCAAACTTCGCTTGGCAATGGATTTAAACCAACATGACACTATTGGTATCGACCTTGTTGCTATGTGCGTAAATGACTTGGTTGTAGCGGGTGCTGAGCCTCTACTTTTCCTTGATTATTATGCAACTGGCAAACTAGACATAGATGTTGCTGCAAATGTTGTTACCGGTATTGGCGAAGGCTGCTTGCAGTCAGGCGCGGCGCTTGTTGGCGGTGAAACAGCAGAAATGCCAGGCATGTACCATGACGGCGACTATGACCTTGCAGGCTTCTGTGTTGGTGTTGTAGAAGAAGCAGACATCATTGACGGTACCAATGTAAAAGCCGGTGACAAGTTAATTGCACTTGGCTCTTCAGGCCCTCACTCGAATGGCTACTCTTTGATTCGTAAAATTCTAGAAGTTAGCCAAGCTGACCTTAATCTAGAGATTAATGGTGTGGCATTAAAAGATGCGCTTATGGCACCAACAAAAATTTATGTTAAATCCATTTTAAAACTAATGGAAAGCATCAAGGTAAATGCCTTAGCTCACATTACAGGTGGCGGTCTTCTTGAAAACATCCCACGTGTATTACCAGAATCAGCGTCTGCTTACATAGATGCATCAAGCTGGACTCGCCCTGCTATCTTTGACTGGTTACAAGAGCAAGGCAATGTAGAGCAAGAAGAAATGTACCGCGTACTTAACTGTGGCGTTGGTATGGTTCTTTGTTTAGATGCTGACAAAGCAGATGAAGCGCTAAAAATCCTACAAGACGCAGGCGAAGATGCTTGGTTAATCGGTGAAATTCGCGACAAACAGGATGACGTAGAAGTATTAATCTCTGACCTAGAGGCTTAATTACTGTGAGTTTTCCTATTGTTGTCCTCATATCCGGTAGTGGCAGCAACCTACAAGCTCTGATTGATCAGAGCTTGTCAGGGGATCTTGATATTGAGATCAAAGCTGTTATCAGCAACAAAGCCGACGCTTATGGCTTAACCAGAGCCAGAGAAGCAGGTATCCCAACCCATCACCTGAATCATAAAGAATTTGAATCACGTGAAGCGTTTGATGCAGCATTACAAACTTGTATCGATCAACACCAGCCTAAGCTAGTTGTTCTAGCGGGTTTTATGCGCATTCTTAGTGAAGGTTTTACCCGTCATTATCAGGGTCGTATGCTAAACATTCACCCATCGCTTTTACCTAAGTACAAAGGACTAAATACCCATCAAAGGGCGATAGATGCAGGTGACAAGGTTCATGGTGTATCAGTACATTTTGTAAGTGCAGAGTTAGATGCTGGTGCTGTCATAGTGCAAGCGAAAACTGACATTGATACTGAAGAAACAGCTGATTCTTTAGCACAAAAAGTACATAAGCTTGAACATATTATTTACCCTCTAGCAGTTAAATGGTTTAGCCAAAACAGACTGAAGGAAGTGAATAATAAAGCAATTCTTGATGAAACCCCTTTAGCTGAAACGGGTTTTGCTTATAATTAAAGCAACCCCATTTAAGATTAGGTATTAATATGTCACCACAAAAAACAAGCTTCTATCTTATCTGCTTGATGATGTGGTGGCCTATTTTCGCCAAAGCGGCACCAAGCGAAGCTCCCTCTGATAGCTTTATCAAACCTTATAGTGCTACCTATAGCACGACTTGGAAAAAAGGCATCAGCCTAAAAGTGGAAGGCACTCAAACCCTCTCTCAAACGCCAGACAAACAATGGCTTTTCTCATTTGAAGCAGATACTTTTTTTGCATCTCTTAACGAAAGCGTTAAGTTCAATGTTAATCAAGGGCAAATCTCTCCCCTTGTTTACGAGTATCACACCAGTGCATTTGGTAAAAAACGTGACGCGGTATTAACTTTTGACTGGCAGAAAAATCGTGTGAGAAACGATGTTAAGAACAAGCCTTGGAATATGGATATTCAAGCGGGCGTTTTAGACAAACTCAGCATCCAACTACAGATACGCCAAGACTTAAAACATAATAAAGCAAAACTTGATTATTTAATCGCAGACGGCGGCAAACTCAAACCTTGGCATTTTGAACGCCTAGGAAGCGAGAAAATTAACACTCAATTAGGTGATATCAATACCATCAAGGTAAAGCGTGAAGGAACAGGAAAAAGAGCAAAAACCACAACGTTTTGGTTTGCACCTAAGTATGACTTCCTTCTCGTTAAGCTTGTTCATCAAGAAAAGAAAGAGTCTTACAAACTCGAATTAGAATCGATCAAATAGCAGACGAGTAGCACTATCCCTCTAGTTGTTCCAAATAGTTAATATTCAGAAATACTTGCTCTTCTTGCCAAAATACCGCTTTTGCCCCTAGCTGGCGATAAAAAAGCATGACTCTCGCCTCATTTTCCAAATAGCGCTTTAGCCTTGCAGCCATTCCAGCTACTGGCAAAATAGCATGTAAAGGCTGAATACCAGAGTCACTTTCAATATAGAAAGCACAATCAGGTTCTTTCTCTGCTTCTGATTTCAATCGCTCAAAGACTGCTTGAGTAACAAGTGGCGTATCACAAGGGCTTAATAACAAATGGCTAACCCCTAGTTTTTGTGCCTGTAACAGTGCGGCATAAACACCACTCAAAGGCCCTCTTTCAAGACAATCAGCCTCATCAGTAAAAACCTTAACTCCAAGATTTTGATAAGCTTTTATGTCTTTATTAGCGTTTATCAGAGTATATTCTGCAAGGGTTTCAAAGCTCTTTAAAGCATATTCAATGAGCACCCTATCTTTATAACGAGTTAAACCTTTAGCCACATAGTTCATGCGGCTAGCTTGACCACCCGCTAATATAACACCTAAGACAGAAATACTCATTTTGCTTGAATACCTAGTTATTTAGAGCCAAAAGCCAACTTGTTTCTTTGTTGCCAAATCGCCTTGGCCTTAACAACATTTTTTTCTTGATCTAACTCGCCACTCATTAAGGCTAATACCGAGGCCATCGTTTGCATGATTGCTTGCTCACCAAAACTATCAAGGGTTTCACCAGACCAATGATCAAGTAAACGAGTTAAATCTAGATTATCTTTTTGCCTAACATGTTGTTTGCTAGATTTAGGCCACTGACTCCAACTAACCTGTTTGTCTTTTAGGAAGGCCAAACTCACATCTCTTTCAGGGTTTACTTCGGCTTCACCATTCCCCCCCCTAAAAACCAAGACAGATTTATCTTCTAGCACTTTAGCGGCTTCAATATGAATCTCATCGTACCCCTTATGGAATACCCCGTGCACACTGTGCTCAGCCGCTAACGGGTTCATCAACCTTACCAAGGTATTCACAGGCGAACGCAAACCCAATAGACGCTTAAGCTCCATCAAGTCAGTAAGCTGAGTTGAGATTTTATCTAATGGAAGATAAGCAAAGTTTTGACTTTCAATTTGTGTTTGCGCTTGGGCGAAACTTTGCGCCGGCTCTAATCCTAAAAAGCTAAGCACCTTATCAACATAAATACGTGACTCTTCAGGAAAGCTATGGCCATGCATAAAGACCTTTACACCAGATTGAGACAATGCAATAGCCACCAGCAAAAACCAAGGTAGTTCATTACGCTTACCAGCATATGCTGGCCAGTCTAAATCAGGCTGAATATCAATTTCTGGTGCCATTTTTTTACGAATAGCACGAGTAAAACCGGCCGCCTCTGCAACCGTTTCCTCTCGAATACGTATCAGCATCCAAAAAGCACCCATTTGCTCTGGTTTTACTACATCTTGCAGGATCAAATCCATTGCCTTCTCAGCTTCCTGCTCAGTTAAACTTCTAGAACCATGGCGTCCTTTTCCAAGAATTTTGATAAATTCGACAAACTCAGCACTCATTAAACCTGTTTTCCTATTTTCTTTATCCGCAATTAACCGCTAGTGAATCTGCACTTAAGCATGCATTAATTTCTGGAACGCATGAGCCGCAATTTGTGCCACACTTCAAACGTTTGCCCAGACTGACAAGGTCTCTATCACCTGCTTTAATCGCATTTCGTATTTGTTTTTCACCTACATCAAAACAAGAGCATATCAACTTACCCTTATCTTCAATGTTCGCAAGACGCCCAACTAAAATCGCCGATCTTTCTTGCTGTGTGACTTTATGTGCGGATTCTACAAGATCTACCAACCAAGCGGTATCAACTAATTCACAATTAGGTGAAAAATAGAACACGGCTTGCACGATATCATCAATTAAATAGGTATAACGCTTGCTCTGATTAATCGGGTTTTCATATTCAATCCATTGCCCTTGATGGCAATCAACTTCTGTTTTAGCAAGTAACTCTCGCACCATAGCAGCAAGGTTATACTGACCAGAAAATGCTAACTCATAACGCTGACCCTGCTTAAGAGGCACCCGACACCAGTACTCCATTTCCTTTTCTTCAAACACACAGCTTTCTAAATTTTGGTTTAAGATGGCAAAGCCATAAGTCAAATCCGCTTTCGCCTCAATTTTAACCCTAGCTATTTTTGATTCCGGTTGACCAGATAAAGGATCAACCACAGGCTGAACTAATCGTGAAACTACAGCATTACTAGCATAATTTTCAGACCAATGAATTGGCGTAAAAACTTGCCCTTGTTTTTGGTCCTCACTGATTTTCACTCTTAAAAAAAGCAGACCTAACTCATTAGCCACAGACACCACTTGCTTTTCGACCAGGTTAAGCACCTGTGCATCCTTTGGCGAAATAGCCAAATAAGGTTGATCAATATGGCGTGACAATTTATCTGTTTTTCCCGTACGCGTCATAGTGTGCCATTGGTCTCGGATACGCCCAGTATTAAGCAAATATGGGAAAGCTTGATTAACCTTTAAAAGAGGTTTTTGTGGCGTAATACTAATGAAGTTTGCTTTTCTGTTTGCTGTAAAAAAGCGTCCATCAGTTAATATTCTTTTAGTTCCTTCTGGCCGTCCTTTAGGAACAGGCCACTGCACAGGTAATAAAGCATCGTACTCTTGCTGATTTATTTGGCTAAAATGGCCAATATCAAAATCTCGTTTACCGTTATTTTTAAAACAAGACAAAGCCGCATGTTCGGCAAAAACCTCATGGGGCGCTCGATAACTAAAGCTAGACGCAAAACCTAATGCCTTAGCCACATCACAAATTGCTTGCCAATCATGGCGCGCCTCACCTGGTGCAGGCAAGATCCCTCTTTGACGAGAAATACGACGCTCAGAGTTGGTAACTGTGCCATCTTTTTCACTCCAACCCGTTGCGGGCAGCAAAATATCTGCAAATTTTGAGGTATCAGTATTCGCTTGAATATCACTGACAATAACTAAGTCACAGGCCTCTAACGCACGCTGAATTTGTGCCGTATTAGGTAAGCTCACCATAGGGTTTGTGGACATAATCCACACCACCTTAACTTTACCTTCTTCCATTTTTTTAAATAAATCGACCGCCTTTAGACCATTCTCTTTCGCCATATTGGGCGCTTGCCAAAAATCTTTTACTAAATCGATGGCACCTGGGGTGGCGAAGTCCATATGAGCAGCCAGCTGGTTAGCAAGGCCACCAACCTCTCTTCCTCCCATAGCATTAGGTTGACCCGTGATAGAAAATGGCCCCATACCTTCCTTACCAATACGACCTGTAGCTAAATGACAGTTAATAATGGCATTGGACTTATCAACCCCAGTTGCAGATTGATTCACTCCCTGAGAATAAAAACTGACCGTTTTCTCGGTGGAGCACCAAAACCTTACTAATAACTCAAGATCATCAGGGGCTATACCACAAAAGTCAGCAGTGGAATTAAGACTTGGTGTTACCTCTCTTGCATGGGCAATACAGTCTTCAAAGCCGTTGGTGTATTGATCAATATAGGCTTGATCTAAGTGTTTAGTATCAGCACTTGCCACTAACAGATAGGAAAAAATCGCTGCATCACTTCCTGGCGTTATGGCTAAATGTAAATCTGCAATATCGCAAGTTGCGGTTTTTCTTGGATCAATCACGACGACCTTCATCCAAGGTCTTAACTTTTTCGCTGCAACAATGCGCTGATACAAAACAGGGTGAGTCCAAGCAGCGTTAGAACCCACCATAATCAAAAGATCACAGCTTTCTAAATCTTCATAGTTGCAAGGCACAGTGTCAGAGCCAAAGGCACGCTTATAACCGACCACGGCAGATGCCATGCAAAGGCGTGAATTAGTATCAACGTTAGCTGTACCGATAAAACCTTTAGCCAACTTATTTGCCACGTAATAATCTTCGGTCAGTATTTGGCCTGATAAATAAAAGGCAAACGCATCTGGACCATGCTCAGTAATAATACGATTTATTCGTGCAGCGACCTCATCTATAGCCGTATGCCAATCCGTTTGTTGACCATCAACATAAGGGTTTAAGAGACGACCATCAGGCACTAAGGTTTCTGCTAAGCTACTCCCTTTTACGCATAGACGTCCATAGTTAGCAGGATGTGCTTCATCACCTGACACAGGTAAAAATTCGCCTGCTTCAGTTTTTTTCGTATTAAGCTTAAGACCACAACCCACCCCACAATAGGGACAAGTGGTTTTCATTTCTTTTGTTGGCATTTTTTGCTCCCAAATCGGCTAACGCGTTAGGGGTAAAAGCAAAAATAATGCTTTAGCCCCAAGGTTTTGTTTACCCTCTACAGATGGC
The DNA here is from genome assembly GCF_000967665.1 of Marinomonas sp. S3726. NCBI lineage: Bacteria > Pseudomonadati > Pseudomonadota > Gammaproteobacteria > Oceanospirillales > Oceanospirillaceae > Marinomonas > Marinomonas sp. S3726. The sequence goes on from NZ_JXYC01000039.1 coordinate 64,081, forward strand.
CAGACCTAACTTGCCAACTTCACGTCACCGTTTTCTAAACTCACTTGCCAACAAGGAATCACAATGTCTTCTTCAATGCATTGGCCTGAACTTAATTCAAAATGTTGTTTATAAAGAGGGCTCGAAACCACAAGCTTGCCGTTTATCGAACCAACTATCCCACGAGATAATACATTGGCTTTTGCGATAGGGTCCCAATTAGCTATGGCAAAAACTTGTGGCTCAAGTTTAGGAAGGTAGAAAATAGCCACTTGCTCACCTTCAAATAAAGCCGCAACACCCACACCTTCAATAAGGTCTTCTTGCTTACACACTGTTTTCCAATTGAATGACATACGTTTCTCCTTAGCTGGCTTTGGCGATTAGGTTGTTTTTTTCAGACTGAGTAGCTGGACGAATTTGGTCTCGCTCTTCAACAAAGACGACTTCCTCATCCACACCATCATGATTCACAAAATGCCTAAAGGCCTTCACTGCTTGCGGATCTTCGAGCGTGGTTTTCCACTCACACTGGAAGGTATCTACAATTAATGCCATTTGATCTTCCAGTTCTTGGGCCAAGCCCAAGCTGTCATCAATTACTACCGACTTAAGGTAATCAAGACCACCCTCAAGGCTATCCATCCAAACAGAGGTACGCTGCAACCTATCAGCCGTTTTCACATAAAACATCAAGACTCTATCGATATACTGAATTAACTCTTTATCTGTTAAATCCGTGGCAAACAAATCAGCATGTCTCGGCTTCATTCCGCCATTACCACACACATAAAGGTTCCAGCCCCCTTCTGTCGCAATAATGCCAATGTCTTTACTTTGTGCTTCTGCACACTCTCGAGTACAACCTGAAACAGCAAACTTTAATTTGTGAGGTGCTCGTAACCCCTTGTATCGATTTTCGATATCGATCGCCATAGTCATACTGTCATTCACACCAAATCGGCACCAAGTACTGCCGACACAAGATTTCACTGTACGTACAGACTTCCCGTAAGCTTGGCCTGTTTCAAATCCAGCTTTAATTAAGGTCTCCCAAATCTCGGGCAACTGATTTAAGTGGGCACCAAATAAATCGATTCTTTGACCGCCCGTTATTTTGGTATATAGCTTGTAGTCCCTTGCGACTTCACCAATTACAATAAGTTTTTCTGGTGTGATTTCACCTCCAGGAATTCGGGGTACAACAGAATAAGTACCATCTTTTTGCATGTTAGCCAGATATCTATCATTCGTATCTTGCAAAGTGACATGCTCTTTTTTGAGTACATAGTCATTCCAAACACTGGCTAAGATATTGCCAACTAAAGGCTTACAAACAATACAACCGTGTCCTTTACCATGCTTCTCTAACAGCTCGTCAAAGCTCTTAATTGATTCAACTTTTATCAGGTTATATAAATCTTGTCGGGTGTAGGCAAAGTGTTCACAAACATCTGTACTTACTTCAACACCCAATGCTAATAACTCGTTATCAACCACATTTTTAACTAAAGCAGCACAACCACCACAACCCGTACTGGCCTTGGTTACAGCTTTGACATCAGCAAGGGATAAGGCCCCTTCGGCAACGGCTTGGCTGATATCAGCTTTAGTCACATTCAGACAACTACAGATTGAGGCCGTACTCGGTAAAGCATCTACACCTAACGCAGGTGAAGCGCCATCAGAAACAGGTAAAATGAGAGATTCAGCTTGGCTTGGTAGATCAATTTCATTGAGGTAATACTGTAATAACGTATCGTAACTCGCATTATCTCCAACCAAGACGGCACCTAGGAGTTTCGTCGCATCTTGATTGACAACCATTTTACGATAGCAGCCTTGCATGCCATCTTGGAAAACAATGGTTTTTGAACTAGGTGTTTGTCCATGAGCATCCCCAATGGACCCCACATCACACCCTAGTAATTTGAGTTTGGTACTCATATCAGCACCTTTAAACTCAAGCTCACCTTGCTTTAATAAATGATCTAACGCCGCTTTTGCCATGTTGTAACCAGGCGCCACAAGACCATAAATACGACCCTCATAAAGAGCACATTCACCTATGGCATAAATATCCTTATCACTGGTTAAACAATGGCTATCCACTTGAATACCACCTCGCTCACCAAGCACTAATCCTGACGATTTTGCTAAAGCATCTTGTGGTCGAATACCGGCTGAAAACACAATTAAATCGGTTTCTAAATACTCCTGACCATCTTCGGAAAAATTCATTCGATGAAAGCACTGCTCACCATTTTCAATATTTCGTGTTCCTGTCGCCACATGCACTTTTACACCAAGTTCTTGAATCATATCTTTAAGTAGATCACCGCCTTTTTCATCTAACTGAACAGGCATTAATCTAGGTGCAAACTCGACTACATGTGTCTCTAGACCAAGATTTTTTATGGCATTCGCGGCTTCTAAACCCAGTAAACCACCACCAACAACGGCTCCCACTTTGGCATTTTTAGCGCAATCTCGTATGGCATCAAGGTCTTCTAAGGTACGATAAACAAAGGTATTGGCGCGTTTATGGCCATCAATAGGCGGGACAAATGGATATGAGCCAGTTGCAAGTACAAGTTTGTCATAACTAACCGTTTCGCCTGTTTCACAGACAACTTTTTTAGCAACACGGTCTATTTCAATTATTTTCTGGCTAGGGTAATAATCAACGCGATTTTGCAGATAAAAGTCTGCATCAGTTAATGCTAAGTCTTGTGCATTTTTTCCGGTAAAGTACTCACTTAAATGCACTCTGTCGTAGGCTATATGAGGTTCTTCACCGAATACACTTATCTGACAAGCACTCGCCCCTTCATGCTGGACCAACTGCTCAACAAAGTGATGCCCCACCATACCATTACCTACCACGATAATATGAGTGTTGGCACTTGGATTAGGCTCAGCTAAGTTTTGTTTAACCTCTAAATTTGTATTCTTATTCATCATGATACCCTTCGCGGATGCCGTACTTAGCGGCAAATAATCAAAGAGATAACTGGATGAGAGTGCTGCTAAGCACCTTGGACTAAAGCATGACAATAGGCTTCGCCAAAAACCAGTTGATCTAAGATCTTTGATACTTTGGTTTTATTTTGAATCAGCTGGAAATACCAGCTAGCATCGGCGACGTTGCCATATAATATTACCCCAACTAGCACACCTTCTTTGATGACTAGTTTTCGGTATTGATTGTGAGCGCTATCACGATAAGTAATACACTCGGATGAGGCATTGTTATTTACCTCACCAGCAGAAAATAAATTTACTCCTGACACCTTAAGCTTGGTTGCTACAGGTTCAATTTTGAACTGACTCTGTTTCTGGGTTAAATGATCCACCAAAACATCAAACTGTTGCCAAATTGGTGCAACCAAGCCAAAAGTCACCTGTTCAAATTCACTACATTCACCTAAGGCATACACATCCTGATGGGATGTTCGCATCACCTGATTAACACAAATTGCTTTATTCACTGTGAGCCCTGCAGCCTTTGCAAGCTCAACTTCTGGTTTGATACCAGTGGCAAGTACCACTAAATCTGTTTCAATCCATTTACCTGATGCGAGCTTAACCCCTTCAACCTTTTCATTTACATCAGAGTTAGTTGAAACAAATTCGGTTGGCGCTGAGCCTAAATGAAAGCGAATGCCTATCTTCTCTAGGTTATTTTGCAACAAGCGTGCCGAATCTTTATCTAGCTGGCGATTTAAAATATAGTCAGCCCTATGCACCACAGAAACTTGATGACCACGCTTGGCCATACCTACCGCAGCTTCTAAACCAAGAAGGCCTGCACCAATTACACAAACCTCTGATTTAGCTGATATTTTTGACATAAACTCCACATCAGATAAATCTCTAAACTGAGTTACATTAGTGGACTCAACACCAGAAATAGGCAATTTACTCGCCCTAGCACCCGTTGCAAAAACTAATTTATCAAACTCAATCTGTTTACCGCTTTGCAAACTCAAACGCTTTTGCAAAAGACTTATGTCTACCACAGGGTCAGCCGCTATAATTGACGCACCACTTTGGGTCATTGCCTCAAGATCCACCAAAGACATTTCTTTTTCACTAATTTCTTGCGCCAACAAAGAAGACAACATAATGCGGTTATAACCAACATGGGCCTCTTCACCAATTAAGGTAACTTGATAGGCCTCTCCATGTTCAGTTGCCACAGCATGAGCAAGTTTACTACCCGCCATACCCGCGCCAATGATGACTAATCTCTTTCTTGTCTTTGGTAATTGTGGCATGTCACTTTGACTCATAATGTCTCCCCGTAGCGAGAAATCTCAATTTAAAAAACGTAAAACCAACACCCTTATGAGGCTTTTTTGGTAGGAGATTCCTCTGCTCCACCCTTGGCCGTTTCTACTTTTTCATCTTTGTCGGTACTTGGTTGAAACATAGGCTCAACCTTGTTTTGTTTTTCATATAAGAAGGTCAAAACCTGTGAACGGTAATCCGTATATTGAGGGTCATTAGCTAGTGCTAGACGGTCTCTTGGCCTGTCCAGCTCAATATCCAAAATCTCACCAACAGTAGCTGCAGGGCCATTTGTCATCATGACAATACGATCAGATAAAAGCACAGCCTCATCCACATCATGAGTAATCATGATGACAGTGTTATTTAGTTGTTTTTGAATTTGCATAAGTGAGTCTTGCAAATGCGCTCGGGTCAAGGCATCTAGAGCGCCAAAAGGTTCATCTAACAGAAGTACACTAGGCTCCATTGCCAACGCTCTTGCGATACCAACCCTTTGCTTCATCCCTCCTGAAATTTCATCAGGGCGCTTATCTTTAGCATGTGTCATGTGAACTAACTCAAGATTGTGCATAATCCAGTCATGCATCTCTTGCTTCGTTTTTTTACCTGAGAAAATCTGTTTTACGGCTAACTCAACATTTTGATAACTTGTTAACCATGGCAAAAGAGAATGGTTTTGAAACACAACCGCTCGCTCTGGCCCCGGTCCATTAACCTCTTTACCATCTAAAACAATGCCACCTTCGGTTGCATCATATAAACCTGCTACCAAGTTAAGTACTGTCGATTTACCACAACCAGAGTGGCCAATCAGAGAGACAAATTCGCCCTTCTTAATCTTTAATGAAACCTGATCTAAGGCTTTAAAGCTGCCCTTATCAGTGGGAAAGGACATGGAAACTTGGCTAATATCCAAATGGGTTTGCATCTTGATAACCTCAATTAAAATGAATGAATGTCTTATCTAACTCGCGTTTATCGCTACAACTTATCTAAGCACCTGACTCTTATCCCAAGACACAATTTTTTGTAGAGAAAGCATGGCACGATCTAATACAAATCCGATAAAACCTATCATGAGTACAGCCACCATAATGCGACCCAAGGAATTTGAACTACCATTTTGAAACTCATCCCAAACAAACTTACCTAACCCAGGGTTTTGCGCCAGCATCTCAGCGGCAATCAATACCATCCAAGCAATGCCTAAGGACAACCTCAATCCGGTAAACATCATAGGAATGGAAGATGGCACAACAATTTTTCTCACATGGGTTAACCAATTAAGACGCAATACTTTCGATACATTGAGTAAATCTTTTTCTATGGCAGCAACACCCACAGCAGTATTAATTAAGGTTGGCCACATACAGCACAAGGTCACAGTAAACATGGAAGTTAGAAATGATTTAGAAAACATAGGATCCGTGCTTACGTAAGTAGCACTTACCACCATGGTGACAAGAGGCAACCAAGCCAAAGGAGATACGGGTTTAAATATCTGAATAATGGGGTTTAAAGCACTGTAAATAGAAGAGTTTAAACCAATCAAAATCCCAAGAGGAATAGCAATTAAGGATGCCAAAGCAAAACCTGCAACCACCGTATATAAGCTAGTGCCTATTTGATCAAAGAAAGTAGGCTTACCTGTATAAGGTCTGGTTTTAACCACATAGTCTGGATTTTTCGCTAACTTTTTAGCATTACGCTTTTCTTGCCTTTCGTAAAAAGCGATTTCTTTATCCCTTTCTCTTACATGATCATCAACTAAGCTTTGCCATTGCTGATAAACAACATTAGGACCAGGGAAAACACCTAACGATGTATCAATTTTCGCTGCTCCAACATGCCAAAAAACTAAAAACAGCAAGCTACCTAGCAAGGGCAATAAAATAGATTTAATCGAGATAGCATCATAAATTCGCTTTAAAGCAATGGATGCACTTTGTTTAGACTCAGGTTTAGAAAGAGACGTATTCATTCGGTTCTCACTTTTTAAAACTCAATAAAATGGCGCAATAAGCTTAACTCTCACCCAAAAGGGTGAGAGTTAAAACAAAACAATTAAGGGGTTTGAGAACCTTTCAATCCAATGTTTAGACTTTCTAAATACTTGTTCGGGTAACGTCCGTCATAGCTAACATGGTCGATAAATTCATTTTGCTCAGGCTTAAATCCTGTCTCAGTTTTGAAGTCAGGGAAGTCAGATGCATCCATAACACCATCTTCAATTAAAGATTGAGCAGCTTGTGCGTAAATATCAGGACGATAAACCTTCTTCGCCATGTCCATGTACCAAGCATCAGGCTTAAAGCTATCTATCTGACCCCAACGACGCATTTGAGTCAGGTACCAAATGGCATCACTATAGTAAGGATAAGTAGCGTTATAGCGGAAAAACACATTAAAATCAGGCACTTCACGAACATCACCTTTTTCATATTCAAAGGTGCCTGTCATACTGTTAGCAATAACATCGTAATCAGCGCCAACATATTCACTACGAGATAAGATCTCTACGGCTTCTTTACGGTTAGCGTTATTATCCTCATCCAACCATTTCGCCGCACGAATCAAGGCCTTTACCACATGTAAATGAGTGTTTGGGTATTCATCCGCCCATGCCTGACTTACCCCAAAAACTTTCTCAGGGTTGTTTTTCCAGATTTCATAATCTGTCACAACTGGCACACCAATGCCTTTAAAAACAGCTTGCTGATTCCAAGGCTCACCCACGCTATAACCATAAATGGTTCCTGCTTCCATGGTGGCTGGCATTTGCGGTGGAGGGGTTACTGATAAAAGTGCATCTGCAGAAATTTGGCCACTTATGTCACCTTTAGCCGGTGCATAAAAACCAGGGTTAACACCACCGGCTGCAAGCCAATATCTCAGTTCATAGTTATGGGTCGATACCGGAAATACCATCCCCATATTAAATGGCTTACCTTGGGCTTTATAATCTTCAATCACAGGCTTTAAAGCACTGGCACTAATAGGGTGAATGTATTTACCTGAAGCATCTTTTTTAAGATGAGGTTTCATTTGCTGCCAGATTTCGTTTGAAACAGTAATACCATTACCGTTTAGATCCATACTAAAAGCCGTAATAATATCCGCTTGTGTGCCATAACCTAGCGTTGCTCCTAAAGGTTGTCCAGCCAACATATGAGCACCATCTAGCTCACCATCAATCACTCTATCTAATAACACCTTCCAGTTTGCCTGTGCCTCTAAAGTGACATACAGATCTTCATCTTCGAAGTAACCCTTTTCATAAGCAATGGCTAAAGGTGCCATGTCAGTTAACTTAATAAAGCCAAACTTTAAATCTTCTTTTTCTGGATCGCCAATACTGCTCGCAAGAGACAAGGAAGGCAGCAAAACAGCGGAGACTAGCGCGGCTTTCACTGCTTTAAGTGGAAAGCGCTTGGGAGTAGATAATGTGACTCTAGATGCTTTATACATGTTTTACTTCCTATTAGTTTCTAAAATTTGGACAACAAAAAAGGCGCAAGCAATACCTAAAATAAATTAAGTATCGCTGGCGCCTTTGCCTTTAATCCCATCATCTTTAATGGGTGTCTCATAAGATTTAAATAAATTATGAGTACTGTTTGTTATCGTGAAATCGTCGTTAACTTCTTAATAACTTTAAATTAATTTCTTGATATTAATAATGCACTTGCCATGCCAAAAAACTTAAACCCTTGTTTTCTATTATAAAGTTCAGTTTTAGTCTCATTATTTCGTCACTATGAACTCGATATCAGTAACAAAGTGCACTATTAGTGATTTTTATTATCGTCAGATGCACACGAATATAGCGTTAGTAGATTAGCCCCTTATCTAAACCATCAGGATGAATAATGGTTTCACCCGCTAAAGAGCTTTCAAACCATTTATTGCTATTAAATGAAGGGTTCCTATAAAGGTGCTCCCCTTCAACCAACCCTAATGCTTTAAAGTATAAATCTTGACGACACACTTGGTTGATCACCTCTGTCACCTCAAACTTATACCCCAGCTCTTGCCAACGAACCATCTGAGACATGAGCCAAAGAGCATATTCAGGATTAGGTCGATTTACTTTAGCTCCCGAAAATGTCTGATACGCCTCTTTGGGCCAAGCAAAGTTACCCGCTGGTTTAACCGCATTAAAACCATATCTTAATCCATCTGGGTCACAATCTAGATACTCTGGTTTTGCCAAGATGGTTAATAAATCTTCTTGATTAGCTTCATTATCAACCCATGAACATGCCTGATGTAAGGCATTAATAAGCTTAAGATGGGTTTCCTGATTTTCATCTTGCCACTGAGAGTTAACCGCAAAAACCTTTTCTGGTGTACTCCCCCAAAGGTCATAACCTGTCATCAACATATGGCCAACACCCTGTTGCACCGCTAAGCTATTCCAAGGCTCTCCCACACAATAACCATCAATTTCACCCTTAATAAGGTGACTGATCATTTTGGTTGGTGGTATTACCAAAATTTGAACATCTTTATCCGCATCTATACCTGCTCTTGAAAGCCAATCTCTAAGTTGATAGGTATGCGATGAGTAAGGAAACACACTGGCAAAACGAATGTTTTGCTCAGGTTTATCCATTAATAGCCGACGTAATGCTATGCCATTTCGAATTTCGGCGCCATGATTAGCATAGTCATTCATTCGTTGAAATAGAGAGTTAGATACCGTTATGCCATTACCATTTTGGCTCACGGTAAAACCAGTTTGCATAGGTGCTTTGATAGGTGACTTTAGAGATGTCTTAACAGCACCAACGCCTAAGGTGGTTGCTATCGGCATGGCTGCTAACATATGAGCGCCATCTAAAACATTAAATGCTACCTTGTCCCGAATACTTGCCCAAGAAGCTTCTTTATGTAGCTTAACACTCACACCAAGCGCTTCAAAAAAACCTTTTTCTCTAGCAATAACAAATGGTGCACAATCAATAAGAGGAATAAAGCCAATATTAATATCTGTCATGGTATTTGGCCCTTTACTGTCTGTTTCAATCACTTTATTTCTCCCATCAAATCCATCACAGCAATGACATTCTGCGCAACGTCTGCCATACGTTGACTCCGATCCATAGCCAACTTACGCAACGCTTGATAAGCAGCAGCTTCATCACAGCCCTGACTTTTCATAATTAGGCCTTTTGCCTTTTCAATTAACTTCCTATCCTCTAGTTGTGTTTTTACGGATTCCAACTCATTCCTAAGCGCTTGAAACTCCCTAAAACGCGCAACAGCAACCTGAACAATCGGTTTTACACGATTAGTTTGCAGACCATCTACAATATAAGCACTTACACCCGCTCTAATCGCCGCCTCCATATGCTGTTCATTTTCTTGCTCAGAAAACATTAAAATAGGTCTAGGGTTATCTTTGGTGAGACGAGACATATTCTCTAAGGTATCTCGATCTGGACTATCTACATCTATGATGACAATATCAGGTTGGTAACGTGTTACCGCTTGATTAAGCCCTTGTGCATTTTCAAGTCGCCTTATCACTCGATAACCATTATCTGTCAGTGCTTGCTCAACAATCGCTGCTCTTGCAGGCTCATCATCAACCAGCATTACGGTCAGTTCTGTCACTTTCTTTTCTCCTAGGCATGCACCTTATTCCGCCGTTTAGAGCAAACAATAAGAAACACCTATGCCATAAACCTCATTCGGGATTAAAAATGCAATTGTTAAGCCATTTAAAGAAAGTGGCCATAAAGGCGTCTAAAATCTGAGAAAAGTTAACTAAAATCGAGTTTTGAAGGGAGTTTTTTATCTAAAGCAGGTACTAAAACGAATTTTATGCACTGCTTAATCATGATGAGAAGAGTTTTGCACCAAAAGAGCGACCGAAAGTCTGTCTTTTAATTCTAGCTTCTTAAAGATAGCTGTCAGGTGAGCTTTTACCGTGCGATCAGTGATATCTAGGTCTTGTGCTATTTTCTTATTATTAAGACCTTGGCCAACAAGTTTTGCTACATCCATTTCACGCTGGCTTAATTGAGATAAAATCTCATCATTTTTAAGGCGTTTATCATCACCTCGTCTTTGCCCACGATTTTGTCCATTAGGCGCAGAAGAGGCTTTGCGCGCAGACTCATTAATCAGGTTTTCAATAAAGGTTTTACCACCCCAAATCTCACCGGTTTCTACCACAGATAACACTAAGGCTAACTGCTCAACACCAATAAAAGGCGCACACTGACCGTTAACACCCTGTGAAAACATTCTTAATGCCGCGCTTTGACTTGTTTGATTTGGAAAAGCAATGATCTTAAGTTCAGGAAACAGGTTTCTTACCGTTACAACATGTTCAACCATGGAGGTAAAGTTTTCATCATCAAGATGAATAAAGCAAAAAGCAATAGGCTCAACGGTTTCTGAAAGCGCCGCTCGCGTTTCATTCAATGATGCAACAAAGCTCATTTCATATTGATTTGAAACAACTTTTTGCCAATGCGCAATCACAACAGGATCCGTATTCCAACACACTATTTTCAATTCTTTATCTACCATCAAATTGTCCATACATATTATTTATTCTACTTTCCATGTAATGTAATAGTGTTAATTTTCGTTTCAAAATGAATAGCTTAGACAATATTATTGTTATGAAATGGTAACTTACCTTTCCCTTAAGGCATTCTGTTTCGCTTTTAGGATAGGTTTGAATAAATAATCTAACAGGCTCTTTTTACCCGTAATCACATCAACAGTTGCTTGCATGCCAGGAATGATTGGTAGATGAGCCTCTTCCGTGCCAAGAAAGTTTTTATTCGTCCTTACTTTTACCAAATAAAAGCTGTTCCCTTCTTCATCAATAATGGTGTCAGCACTGATATTATCAACGGTGGCAGTCAATCCACCATAGATGGCAAAGTCATAAGCAGACAGCTTAACAATTGCGACTAATTCAGGTTTGATAAAACCAATATCTTCAGGGCGTATCTTCGCTTCAATCAATAACGAGTCTTCTAGTGGCACTATCTCAACCAAACTTTGACCAGGTTGAATAACACCACCCACAGTATTAATTTGAAGCTGCTTTACTATCCCTTTTACAGGAGATCTCACCTGTGTCCTTAATACCTTATCCTCTAAAGAAACACTCGCCTCTTTGATCTTATCTAGCGTGGTTTGTACTTTCGTTAATTCTTCCTGCGCTTCTGCTCTAAACTTAGCACTACTTTCTAAAAGCTTAGTTTTCGCTTCAACTAAGGAAGACTCAGCCCTAGGTAACGCCAACTGACTCGCCTTCATATCCCCTTCCATTTGGTTTACTTGGCGTTCTAATTGCAATAATTCAACCTTAGATACAGCACCTTGCTCAAATGCAGGGCGGGTAAGGCTTAACTCTTCCTGAGCCAATTCATAACTGGTTCTTAGGTTATCTAACTTGGCACTTAATTCGACAATTTCTTGTTGCTTCTGGGCAACTTGCTGTTCAAAAACAAACTGATTAGTACTTAAGGATTCAGAACGGTTTTGATACAAACGCAACTCACGATCAACCACTTCTGGATACAAAGCCCTTAAGTCAGCATCAAAGCTTGGCTCACTACCATTCGCTTCGGCTCTTAATCTAGCGGCTCGAACGGCTAAGTTTATCCCTTCTGCCTGCTGTTCACGCAAAGAGGATACTGCCGCTGTATTTTCGATTGTCATCAATAACTGATCACGCTCTACATTGTCACCAGTCTCAATGTGAATTTCTTTTAAAATACCGCCTTCAAGGTTTTGTACGATTTGCACCTGACTTGATGGAATTACCTTACCTTCACCCACAGTCACTTCGTCTAGCTCGGTATAGTTAGCCCAAAGGCCACCGAACACAACAAATAGGAATACACTCCACAAAATAATTCGGCCACCTCTTGGTGACTTAAGCATTAATGCTGCGTTGTAATTTGAGGAATAGGCTAAATCCTCTTGAGAAATATTGGGTTGTTTCATGATTAATTAACTTACCTTTAGTTTCCCTTGGCGCAAAGCTTCATGTACTTGAGCCTTAGGCCCATCTGCAATCATTCGTCCGTTATCCATAACAATCAACCTATCCACCATATCTAACATGGATGACTTATGGGTAATCAGGATCAAGGTTTTGTCTTTAATACCAGCTTGTAACCTACGCTTCATACGTGTTTCTGTAGTGTTATCCATTGAGGCAGTTGGTTCATCTAGAATAAGAATTGATGGGTCGAATAACAACGCTCTGGCAATCGCAATACTTTGCCTTTGTCCACCAGATAAAAGCATACCGCGTTCACCAACCATACTGTCTAACCCACTTGGTTTACGGTTAGCAAACTCAGACACACCTGAAAGGTTTGCAGCGCGAATAACGGCCTCATCTTCAACATAAGGCACACCTAAAACAATGTTGTCCTTGATAGAACCATAAAAAAGGCTGACATCTTGAGACACTGAACCAATGTTACGACGTAAATCCGTTGGGTTTACCTGCCTAACGTCAACGCCATCGACACGAACCGCACCATCCATCGGCTCATACAAGCCTGTCATGATTTTACCCACGGTAGACTTACCTGAACCAATACGGCCAATAATGCCCACTTTTTCACCTTTTTTAATGGTGAAACTCACATTACTTATCGCCGCTTGCTCTTGCTCTGGGTAAGCAAAGGTCACAGTATCAAACTGGAATTCACCTTCAAATCTTGGTCTATGGACATATTTCACATCATCTGAGTGTTCGACAGGTGAACTCATAATTTCATTAATAGAGGTGAAAGCTGATTTTGCCTGATTATAACGAGTCGCCAAGGCCGCTATTTGTGCCATAGGGCCAAGAGCACGACCTGTCAGCATCACGGTTGCAATTAAGGCCCCCATACTCATCTCGCCTGCTGAGATCTGATAAACCCCAATAATCACCATAACAACAGTGGTCATTTGTTGAGTCACCATGGCAAAGTTAGAACAAGATTGCGCTAGCTGTCGCGTCTTCACACCCCAGTTAGCTATATTAGCCACTGATTCTTCCCACTGACGCTGCATCACACCTTCAGCGTTATTAAGCTTCACTGACTCAGCGTTAGAGAGATTTTCAATTAATAAAGCATTCTTTTGAGACGCTGTTTTCTGCCCTTCTTCAATAGAACGGCGCAGAGGCACTTGAATCATCAGGCTATAAGCAATAATCAAGAAAATAGTAATCATAGGGATATAAGCGACAGGGCCGCCTATCAACCAAATGATACCTATAATCAGGAACATAAAGGGCACATCTACCAAGGTGGTAATACTGGCCGAAGTGATAAAGTCTCGAATACTTTCAAAGTCTTGCAGGTTTTTCGCAAACGCCCCCACAGAACGCGGCCTAGCGGCCATTTTAATGCCGTTAACCCTAGCAAAAATATTGGCAGAGATAAGGATATCTGATTTCTTACCCGCCAGATCGATAAAGTAACTTCGTAAAGAACGCAGTAAAAAATCGAATAAATAAACGCCCGCCGCACCAGCAGCCAACACCCAGAGGGTATCAAAAGCATTATTTGGCACGACCCTGTCGTATACGTTCATGACAAATAATGGGCTTGCCACTGCAAATAAGTTAATTAATAAAGAGGCAACAAAAACATCACGATAAATACGCCAAGAACGAGTTACCGTCCCCCAAAACCAATGTTTATGGTTCTTAGAGTATTGGTTTTCTTGCGCCCTATCATCAAAACGAAACTTAGGTTTTACAAAAAAGCAGTAGCCCGTATAGCTTTCTTCTAATTCAGCAAGGCTAACAAAAACTTCACCTTCGCCGGATTCAGGACGAAAGAGCTTAGCAACTTGCTCTTTCTCATTTATTTCCAATAAAACACAAGCATCCTGATCTTTCAGTAACAGAACGACAGGCAAGACCATATGGGAAATTTTAGAAATTTTACGTTTAATAAAGCGTGAAGAAATACCGATGCGATTGGCCGCCCTGGCAAACAAGTCAGGCGTCATCAAATCATCGGTGATAGGGAGCCCTGCTCGTACAGCATCAGGTGTATAAGGGTTATTGAAAAACTTACTCAATAAAACCAAGCAATCCAACAGTGGGTTAGGATAGTCGACGCCTTGCCCAGTTAGATCCCATTGTGCTTTTTCTTCTGCTGTAGTCTTTTCATCTGCCGTCATACTCGTTTCTACCGGTTCGGCTGAATTTGAAGCGAGCTGCTTTAAACCTGCTTCCTGTTTCTTTCTATCATAGGTTGCTGCAATTGAATCGTCTAAACTGCTGGCTTTCTCAGAGGCTGGATTTATATCTTGAGTGTGGTGTGGTGAAGAGTCGGAATCTGACGTACGCTTCGAATCTGACATCCAATACCTCTTAATTTAAAGTTCTAAACTACTTTTGATTATGCTATTACTCTAGAATAGAGTTTAAGTGTCGTAAATAATAGACTTTATACAATTGTTTACCTTTCAGTTCAGTTAAATTTTTCTATAAATCAAGGAATTAGTCATGTTGTATGCCAAACTAGATGAAAACAATAATATTTTAGATGTGGCAACAGAACCTTCTGATGAATACAAAACGTTGGTTTCTCCACATGATGAAAACGTGATTGAGATACTCGAGAAAAAAATCCAAACTCACGATACTCAAAGTATGCTAGAAACCTCTGACTCAGAGATGATGCGGGTACTCGAAGATTTGGTGAACCTACTTACCGAAAAAAGAATTATTCAGTTCACCGAATTACCTATGGCAGCACAGAAGAAACTACTGAGTCGTAAATGGGTTCGTGGCATACACACAGGTAATGAAGACAGTCTAATTGGCGAGTCGGACTTACCTGATAATAACGATTCTTTGATCTAATTAACCAAACCCAGACAGTGAACGGAGTTACATTTTTTTACACCGCCCTGTCTGGTTTTTAATCAGTCCATATCCACCGCACTTCCAAGCACATAACCTTGAGCAGCATAGATATCAAAGCGTTGAAGGATTTCCCACTGCTCCTCACTTTCCACCCCAGTTGCAACCACTTGGATATGTAACGAATTAAACATTTTACACAGAGTATGCATAAAGAAGGATTCAGATTTATTGCCTACCGCCATACGAGTATATGACGCATCCACTTTGACATAATCTGGCATTAAATTTTGCAGATACTGGAATGCTGAAAACTGCTTACCCACATTATCTATACCAAACTTAACTTTATGTTTTTTGAAGGTTTTCGACAAAATAATGGCATGGTCTTCTGTGTTCAATACACTCTGTTCTGAAATTTCAAAACACAGGTGCTCTTTCACTTGATCTGATAAGGTATCTAACTTTTTATCTAACCAATTAATAAAACTAGGCTTAACATATGCCGATGCTGATAAGTTAATCGTAAGTGAGTTTTTCTCTTGTGCTTGTTCAATATAGTCGATAACTTTTTCAATAATGACTTGGTCGACCTGCTCACCTAAATCAAACTGTTCTGCCAAGCTGATAAAGTAACCCGCATGATATTGCTTGCCCTCATATTCTAAACTTGCAAATACTTCTTCATGAAGAAGTGCCTGTTGATTTTCGAGTTGCGCCACTTTCTGCTTACGCAAACGAAAGGCTTTATTCTCGATACCAAACTCAAGCATTTCTTTCCAAGCAAGTCGGCCTATCGCCACTTGCTTATCATCATCTAAGCCAAATACTTTGACTTGGTTAATACCCATACTTCTAGCAGAACGTAAAGCACTATCCACCTGCGCCATGGCTTTGGACTTCTCAACAGAGTCATCGAGAATGACAGCCCCTATATTTGCCACACCTTCTGAATAGGTTGTTTGAGTCGCCACAAGCTTATATAGCGAAGCCATGATGTTATCCACCAGCTTAACGAGAGAGTCATGATCAATATGATGCACTAGAGCAATAAAGTCAGCCCCAGATAAACGAGCTACCGTACTGCTACTGGCACACTCGCTTAGTTTATAAGAGACAAGATCAGCCGAGGCACGAATAAAGGCATCAGCCGCTTCAAAGCCTCTCTCATTATTCAGTTTAGCTAGATCAATTAAGCTGATTAAAATTAGACCATCAGTCGCCCTATCCGTTTCTGCAAAATGTGCCGATGCTTGGCTATCAAAAAAGTGTCGATTACCTAAGCCACTTACCGGGTCTTTAAAAGCTTTTGCCTGTAACCATTGGGCTGTTTCGGCTTCTGATTCAAATTCTTTTTCTAACTTTTCTGCCATTCTATTCATGGCTTCTACTACACGCTTTAACTCACGTGTTTTTGGTAGTTCTTGCATCTTAACAAAACGTCTTTGCTGAATATCTTCAGCTTGCTTTTCAACCGCCACCAAAGGTTTAAAGATCCATTTAAGGGTACCAGCCCCCACAGCAAGGGTTAGAAAGCCAATCAAGCCAAACCAAAAAAGCAGCTCGCCACTGGCCAGCCACAACTGATAATAACCGTAACCAGCATTACCTGTGATATAGACTTGGCCTAGCTCATTCCAACCATTAGAAATGATGGCATTAGCCGTTGGCACATCAAAATCTATGGCGTTAATAAACCAATCAGGCACACCTTGAATTTGAGTTGGCTCAGCTCTCACAATATGCTCATCATTGGCATAAACATGAATCTTAACCTCAGCCACATAACCACTATCAAAGACTGCCAGAATACTAGACTCAACGGCGGTGTAATCTTCCATACTCATAAAATCAGAGACAGACATAGAAAGTGAGTTCGCAGAGTCTTGAGTAGTCGATGCCAGTTGATTAACCAAATACTCTTTAGTGGTATTAAAGTTAATCGCCATTACCACAACTAACATCAGGGTAAATATCACGACTATGGTGAACATTAACTGCCTAAATAACGTCATTTTGCTGCTCCATGGTCTAATTTAGCGGCATTGAAAAACATAAACACCAATACCCATTCTTTTATCGTTGTTTGTTTCAATTGAAGTCCTCCAACCGATTATTCAAATCTGTCCATAAACTTAATCGAGAGGAACCACCAACCAATTCACCGCGCCCTTTAGCTTTCGATAACCAAAGGTTTTTAGCGTTGAATGAATAGATAGGTAAAAGGTCTCTACGCTTTGATGCAGGTTTTAATTGCTTGTCTAGATTATCAAGCAAGACAGGGACTGAGGTGGGCTTGTTGTAGAAAGCCAACACCATATGGTGTTGATTAAGGCTTAAAGATTTAACATAGACTAAACGCAGTTTGTCATCACTGATGCCAAGCTCCCTTAGGGTAAAGTACTTAGCTATCGTGAAATCTTCACAATCTCCCGCCATGGTTCCAAGAAATTCAACTGGGGTGGCCCAATAGTCTTCTTGCCCCCAATGAATAATGTCATCGACAAAATCCATCTGATTAAAAAAATCATTAACACGAGTGAGCTTTTGCAGTTCACTCGCATCTTGATTCTCGGCGACTAAATCTCGCCAAGTTCTAACACGCTTCACCGCTCTTTCGCCATATTTCACCTCAACCGAGGCGAACAAGGCTTGATATTTTTCTGGCGCAGCAATAATTACTAGGCTGAGCGCCCCAATTATCACTGGCAGAAAATAGCGTTTAAGTGAAGCTAGAGTCATAAAAGGCTCTAATCCTATGTGTCATTTAAAAAGCATTGAGGTAATTTTAGTCTATTAAGACATTACTTCTTTGTGACTTGATCAAATTTTGCTAATTGCTCTTTGCTAGCGCTTACTTGATGCTTTTGTTTCCAATCTTCATAAGGTTCACCGTAAACATACTCACGGGCTTTGTCATAATCCATTTCTAGATCACGCGCTTCATGTTCAGCCAAATACCACTTACTCAAACAGTTACGGCAAAAGCCAGCAAGGTTCATTAGGTCAATATTTTGGGCATCTTTACGCTCATCTAAGTGAGCCAATAAACGTCTTAATACAGCGGCTTCTATTTCTGTTTGTTGCTTATCAGTTGACATATTCGTTTCCATCTAAAGGGATTAGTTATTCATGTGTTGGCCTTTGCTGCCATAAACGTGCTTGGGCTTTGACCATAAAATCCACTAAGGGTTTCGTCTCTTTACCCGTTATTAATTGGCTGGCATGAGCCAAAGCCTCCAAACTAGACAAAGCATCTAAACTAGGTGCTTTTCTAATTTCATAAACACTTTGAGGGCTAGTAGCAAAACTTACTTTAGGTAGCGCCTGTAACTCAGGATAAAGTTGAAGCAATTTATAAGCTTTACGCCAAGTTGCATCAATGAGGACAATACCTTCTATTCGCTTTTTATCCTGCTCAGGAAAATACTCTAATGCTTGGCTAGTTTCACCTGGATACAACAAGTACCAGTTATGATTAATTGCCTCAAAATAGTCCGTATTTTCAACATCATTTTCGGGCAAGATAATACACTGCACATCAGGCCAAACTTGCGCTACCAGCTTAATCGTATTTTTGGCATGCTTGGCTTCTTTAGGATGCTGTAATATCACTATCTTCAAGGGCTGTACCAGATTTGGAATCAAATCACAGATACATTGCTTGACTAAATAGTGACATTTTTCACAATAGTTTCGTGCCATATACTTAATGTGTTCGTCTAACCCTAGGATAGTCGATCAAGATAAGCCTGCACCACATTGTTCCAACCCATATCCAAGGATTCAACAGTAAGCGCATGGCCAATAGACACTTCAGTGATTAAGCCTGAATCACACAATGCTTTTACATTTTCTAAATCAAGATCATGTCCTGCATTTACCGCAAGGCCTGCATCAACGGCAGCTTGTGCCGCTTCATTATATTTAGCTAATACCTTTTCTTGGTCGTCGCTTGCATAAGCGTTCGCATACGCTTCTGTGTATAGCTCGACACGGTCTGCACCGGTATCTTTTGCCATTTTCATTGCATCTGCTTCTGGATCCATAAAGAGACACACACGAATTCCAGCAGCTTGAAGCTTATTGATAATAGGAACAAGGGTTTCAGAATCACGACCTAAGTTCCAACCATGATCTGAGGTAAGCTGGTTCGGATCATCAGGCACTAGCGTGCACTGCTCTGGGACAACTTCAAGCACCACATCCAAGAAAGCCTGGTCAGGGAAACCTTCAATATTAAGCTCTTTGCCCGGGTATTGGGCCAATAGGGCTTTTAGGTCTCTTGCATCTTGATAAGTCGCATGACGTTGATCAGGACGAGGATGAATCGTAATACCAAATGCCCCTAAATCCAGCGTCTTTTTAGCGACTTGAACCATATTAGGGTAATCACGACCACGAGAGTTTCTTAATAGGCCGATTTTATTTAAATTTACACTTAAATGAGTCATGTTATTTCTATCTACTGAGACTGAGTTGATCTCATTATATGACAATGTATACCCTGACTTTCAATCAATTGTTTTATAATCTGGTTTATTTATAGGTTTTTGTTTAAAAAAGGAATTTTTAACACCTACTGAAACTGATAATGGTTCAATATTTTTCCAACCCTCATCCATACATGCTGAATTAAGCAAATATTTAGTAAGATCACACAGAAGTGAACTTTCTTCGCCTTTTTTATGTCACAGTCTAATCAAAACTTAGGGTAGGAAATAAATCTTAATGCGCTCACTTAAAAAACTCTCATCCTTCATTAAGCTGTCTTTAACCAGCCTTATTGCGTTTGTCTTAGCGGCTTGCTCTGGTACTGACCAGCTTGATCAAATCAGCAAGAACGAGTTAATCACAGAAAGAGTGAGTCAAACCCAGATAAATCAGAGAACGTTGAAGCTACCCGGTTATCAATTACATTATGTCTCTAATACTTCTGCAGTTGCTCATACTGAAGCAAAAGACAGCCTTGTATTTGTCCACGGGACACCAGGTGGCTGGGGTACTTTCTCTCGTTATTTTGAAGATGAAACCCTACTTAGCGCCTTCACTATTAATTCGATCGACCGCCCGGGCTGGGGTGAATCTAGCTACCCAGGCAAACGTTTCCCAACCAGTTTAAGTAGCCAATCAGCCCTTTTAGGCCCTTTGTTAGAAGAGATATGGCGTGATAACAATCAAGAGAAGCTTATTCTTGTCGGCCACTCTTTAGGTGGCTCTCTTGTTCCAAAACTTGCTGCTGATTACCCACATTTTGTAAAAGCGATTGTCGTCCTAGCTGGAGATTTAGACCCAGTAATGGCAGAAGCAAGATGGTTTAATAACCTGCTTTCTTTTATTCCCAACTTTTTGATTCCTGACACCTGGTATAACTCCAATGAAGAAGTCCTAGACATCGCACCTAGTTTGGCTAACTTGCAATCTCAATTCGCAAAAATTACCATGCCCATCACCATAGTACAGGGTACGGAAGACGGTTTAGTACGTCCTGGCAGTGCTGCCATGGCAGACAAAATATTCCCTAAAGCCAAGCTAAATACTGTTTGGCTTGAAGGAGCTGGACATATTATTAACATGACTCATCAAGAAGATGTTAATGCCGCCATTTTTAGCATTGCCGGTAAACCAATGCCAACTTCCTTGCTTTAACCTAAGTTTTAAAAGGATTAGAAATGAGTCAAGCTTACGAAGCATTTGACAGTATTTATCAAAGAGCTGCCCAACGTCATCAGGGTGAAGCCGCACTGGAAACCTTATTAGATAAACCTTTAAGCCAAGAAGCGCTTGCTGCAATTGGCGATGATCGCTGGTTAGCCGCCATGACGCAGAAAATCTTTCAGTCAGGTATTAGTTGGCAAGTCGTACGTAATAAATGGCCAAACTTTGAAGCGGCTTTTTTTGGTTTTGATATTGAAAAAATGCTGCTAATCAGTGACGAAATGTGGGAAGAAAAAGCCAGAGACGCTAGCATCATACGTAATTTCACCAAGGTTATGACCATCAGAGAAAATGCGTTGATGATGTACGAAGCTAGTCTTAAACATGGCAGTTTTGCCAATATGGTTGCTAACTGGCCAAGTTCAGACATTATTGGACTTTGGGCATACCTTAAAAAAGAAGGTAAACGTCTAGGTGGTAACACAGGCCCTTACTCATTACGTATTATGGGTAAAGATACCTTTATTCTAAGCCGTGATGTGGAAGGCTATCTTAGAAATAGAGAGATTATTACCACTGGTCGTGACACCCAAGCCGCTTGGCGTGCAGCTCAAAATGCCTTCAACCATTGGCAGCAAGAGAGTCAGCGTCCAATGACTCAAATCAGCCAGATTATTGCCTACAGTGTTAATCACTAAAACCAATAACTTTAAAAAAGAGCATGTTCAATTTAATCATGCTCTTATACTGCTTAAGATAAATAAATTATCAACGCCCTATTCTGGGTTTATACAATAAAGCAGATAACGTTTTTTAGACTCCCCTCTCACCTCACAGCCAAATCGCTTAATCTTAGTTGCCATAGACTTTTTTGCTAAAACTATAAAACTAGGACGTTTAAGTTTAGAACGGTACGAAGTAAAGCTCTCTACTTGACTCACGGCTTTCCCATTCGAATAAAATTGGGCCGAAAATGGACGTTTCCCTAAATAAACAAGATCACTTTTATTTGCTTCTTGCTGTTTACTCCAAACTTGCATCAAACTTTTTTCTGATTGCTTTGATGTCCAGCCATTGCTTATCGCAAAAATTAATACAGATAATAGAATGGGTGTAAACAACGCCAGTTTAAACACACGCTCTGAGAGATTTTGTCTTTCATGATAAGCCATAATTAATAAGGCAATTGCCGGTAATATTGGCATCAAATAGCTATGTAAAATATTGCCAGCAAAACTAAATAAGATAAGTGGCGCTAACACCCAGCACCATAAGAAACTGATGTAGCCGCTATTGGAGGATTGAGTCTCTTTGCCCTGCTTAAATAAACGTATAACCTGATAGGCTAATATTGGTGTCCAAGGCAACATTACCACCAGCCAATACAACCAAATAGTGCCACGAGTTTGCTTATGCGCTGTTCCATAAAGATCACCACTCCAGCCACTCACCACATAGCGTTTAAAGTGCTCTCCAACAATAAAGTAATTTAAAAAGCCTGGGCTCTCATATTCAGCAATAATGTACCAAGGCAAGCTGATCACAAGCATGAGTATACTGCCTGAAAACCAAGGTAAAGCTTGGTATAGCCTGCGCCAATGATTGCCAAATAATACCCACAAGAAGACACTCATCCCTACAAGAACAAGTGCTAAAGGCCCTTTAGATAATAAACCGATAGCTAGACCAACAAAAAATACATAACCCCACAAGCGCGACTTTAATTGCCAAGCTTGCCAAAAGCTCACCATACTCAAAGTAATCGCAAAGGTTAAAGCTGTGTCTGTCATCACAGCACCAGAATACAAACTAAAAGCCGAAGTAGAGGCAAGAACCAATATCGCAAGATAAGCCGTTTCAGTTTTTTGATGAGCACTTTTCGCTAATTTAAAAACCAATATCATAACCAGCAAAGAGACCAGAAAGTGTGGCACACGGGCAGCAAACTCAGTCACACCCAAGGCGGAAAAGCCCAGCGCACTAAGCCAACTAAACAAAGGAGGCTTACCCCAAAATGGAATATCATAATCAAACATAGGGGTGATCCAGTTCCCCGTTTCAAACATGATACGTGCCATTTCTCCATACCTAGCTTCAGTTGTATCCATCAAAGGGTACAAACCAAGGCTAAAAAACCTGACTAATAAGCACAAGAGCAAGAGTGCAACGACTTTTTGTTGCAAACTAAAACGACTTGTCTGTTTTATAGAAGGTGATCCAGATTCCATTACTGACATGAAAGCTCACCCTCAACTTGCTTGGTTTTTTGCTGCTTATTATGCTCCATCAACAGGTACACAGGTCTTTGCTTGGCTTCGATAAAGAGCCGGCCTATGTACTCACCTAATAACCCAATGGATAAAAGTTGTACGCTACCCAAGAAGAGGATAACGGTAATTAGTGAAGGATAGCCTGCCACCGCCTCTCCAAACATGAGGGTTTTCACCAAGATAACGATCAGCATGGCCAAAGCACACAAAGAGGTCATCACACCTGCAACCGTGGCAATTCTTAAGGGCTTAATACTGAAAGAAGACACCCCTTCAAAAGCAAGATCCAATAACTTTAAGAAATTCCATTTTGTCTCTCCCGCAAGTCTTGGGTCACGATCGAACTGTAAGCAAGTCCGTTTAAAACCAGGCCAAGCAAACAAGCCCTTCATAAAGCGTGTTTTTTCAGGCAAAGCATTAATTTCATCAACGACTCTGCGATCTAGTAAACGAAAATCCCCTACATTTTCAGGAATGGGAATGTCACTTAAATAGCTCATCAGTTTATAAAATAAAGCCGCACTTTTACGCTTAAACCAACCTTCACCGTGACGTACGCGTCGTTGCATATCGACCACATCAAAGCCTTGTTTCCAGCTTTCTAACATTTGTAATATCAACTCTGGCGGGTCTTGTAAGTCAGCATCAATTAAAACAACTGCTCGGCCTTGGCTCGCCTTAAGCCCAGCTGTCATCGCCGCTTCTTTACCAAAATTACGGCTCAAACTTAGGGTTTGAATTTGATGATGCTGGCTCTTAAGTTGGCTCACTAACGGCCAGCTAGCATCATTGCTGCCATCGTCCACATAAACAATTTCACATTGCTGGCCTATTTCATCCAAGACCTTAATCAATCTTTGATGACACTGAAGTAGAACCGCTTCCTCATTATAAAAAGGCACAATGACTGACAACAAAATATTGGGCTCTTGGTAGTGACGGCCTAACTGAGGGAGCTTGTTTGATAACGCAATGATAGACATAACTGACGCCTTAACTTGATAGAAGCATCAGAATAAAGAGACAGATGTCAGCAAAAGGTCAGCGACATTTTTTTGACAAGCTTAAGGTTACCTTAAGGTTCAATCATTAACCTTCGCACAATCCCCTTAATTTATCGTCAAAGAGTAACCCAAATTGAACCTATTATTGATTGAAGATCACAAAGACATTGCGGCTGTTATTTTTGAATATTTTGAAATTAAGGGGTACGAACTAGATTACGCCAATAACGGTGTACAAGGTTATGATCTAGCCTGCCAAAATCATTATGACCTGATTATCTTAGATATTATGTTACCGCGAATGAATGGGCTTAGTGTGTGCCAGAAGCTGAGAGAGCAAGGCATTACAACGCCTATTATCATGCTCACCGCACGAGACACACGAGAAGATATGCTCGTTGGTTTTGATCAAGGTGCAGATGACTATCTTGTTAAACCCTTTGATTTGGAAATTCTAGAAGCCCGAATTACAGCCCTATGTCGTCGTCAGAAAGGCATGATAGCCACTAAAAAATTAGAATTTGAAGAGCTAACGCTGCATATAAATAACCATACTGTAGAAAGAAATGGCTGCCGTTTTCCTCTCAACCCGACTTTATTTAACCTGCTTAAAATACTCATGTTAAGAGCACCTGAAGTTGTCAGTAAAGATGAGATTTCTGCCCTCATTTGGCAAGAAAATGAGCCTGAAAAAGACATACTACGAAGCCATGTGTATCAGCTTAGAAGCTTGATAGATAAGCCTTTTAATCACGCTTATATCAAAACTGTACCAAAACTTGGCTATCAACTTATCTCCAGTGCTAACTAGGTAATTTTATTTTGAATTTTAATAACATACGCTCAGCTAAACAGCTTACCTTTGTTTATTTTGCTGGGCTGGCGTTTGCTATCATAGTATTTCACTTCTCACTGTTTAACTCGACCTTGGAAGACTTAGAAGTTCTCAATGCTAAAAATCGCTTAAACAAAGATTTACAGCTAGCTCTACCAGCGCTACACCTAGGAACAAAAAGCTTAACCGTTTCGCCTTACAGCTCAGTGTTTGTTGGCATTGATTCGCTACCTGAAAATGTGAGATTACCTGATTCACTTGAATTTGAAACTCTGCATGAAATTGATGACTACAGCTCTCAGTATTACGACTTTTTTATTATGAAAACAAAACGTCAAATAATGGGCGTAATGCAAGATATTTACCTTCTCCATTACGACGATGTCTATGAGTTAAGCGAAGAACAGATGTTTCAAACTCAGTATAAGCAGATGCTATTTTCGCTTATTCTCTTAGGCATTAGTTTGTTTATTATTTTGAAGGTGTCTGATCGACTTACGTCCCCCCTATCTAAGCTTTCAAAAGAATTAAAACAGCGTTCGGTTAACCATTTTGAGCCCTTAAGTTTACCTGACGGCGGTGCCACTAAAGAGATATGGCAATTAACTAGCCGAATCAATGAATACCAAGAAAAGATCAAATTATTAGTGGAAAGAGAAAGAGCATTCACCCGTTATGCAAGCCATGAATTACGCAGCCCGCTAATGGTAATGAAAGGTGCTATTTCTTTATTAGGGCATTCTAGCGAGCCTGATTTTGTTGAGCGCCAAAGATTAAGATTAGATACTTCGACTCAAGAAATGGACATCTTCGTCACCACCTTACTTTCGCTTACACGGGAAGAAAAAATCGAAGCACCAAAAGCTTACGAACTCAGCAAGAGGTGTATCGAATCCATAATCAAGACCCATCAGCATTTACTAGAAGATAAGTTAGTAAATTATCAGGTTCAGAGCCAATCCCCCTGTATGATCAAGGTGCCAGAAAGTATTATTAAAATCCTTGTAGGCAATATGATTAAAAATGCCTTCTCTTGCACTTTTGAGGGCAGTATCACCATAATATTGGATAAAAATGGCATCAAGGTAATAGATACAGGCATAGGGCTCAAAGATAAACCAGAGCAGGCCGATGGCTTTGGGCTAGGCTTGTTAATCGTTAAAGATATTTGCCAGAAATACGATTGGCACTTTAGCTTGATAGACAATTCAGATAAAGGCTGTACCGCCAGCATAGATTTTGTATAAAAAGATGCCGCGCTGTTAAGTCATATGGCCAGCGCTAATACTAAAAACCTTTTAGAGCGGCTTCGCGAGAATTTTTACGTGAAAGAGACTGGGCAAGAATTGCCCGTTTCTGAATCTGTGTTGCTCTATTCCATAGCAGTATTTCGGTAAGAGATCGAAAGCAGCCTAAACAAATTTCGGCGTTATCTAAGCAACAATTACGCACACAAGGCGAAGGGATATCATCAACTAAATCACCCTCTTTCTTTACGTCTAAATGGTCAGACATAAACACCTCTCTTACATTTTTACATCTATACCTTAAGTCTAGGCCGATTTAATAAAAGCGTTAACCAAACTTACTTTATAGAATTATAGAGCGTCACTTGAAAGAACGTCATTTAAAAACCTCATCACTTCTTTTATCCGTGCGACTTTTCGTAAATCTGGATGCGTTAATACCCATAGCTGATTCTCGTTACCTTGTTCATAAGTAAAGAGTCTCACTAATCCTGGTTTCGCAAGGTCATCTGGTAATATAGCAATGCCTAATCCACTGCTTGCCATCGATGACATAGCAATCAGATCATCCGTTCTTTGCTGGATAGCCAATGAATGAGATTTATCCAATTCTAGAAATATTTTATGACTTCTTAATGAGCCAGCAGCCCCAATGAGACTATGTTGCTCTAAGTCCTCAATTTGCTTTGGTTGGCCAAATTTATCTAGGTAGTTTAGACTCGCATATAGTCCCCATTTAATACGCCGCACTTCCCGCCCCACAAGATGTTCAGGCGGTTTTGATGTCACTCGAATAGCAATATCTGCATGACGATTAGTCATATTTAGCTCTAAGTTTGTGACTAATAACTCAATATGAATATCAGGGTATTTTTCATTAAATTGAGCAATATGGTTGGGTAAAATATGATATGAAAAACTGCTTGGCGCAGTGATTCTCACAACCCCTTTTAACTGAGTATCCATGCCAACAATATCACGCTCAATATCTTCAAATGAATGGGTAATATGTTGTGCCCGAATCAGCATATTTTCACCGAGCTCTGTCAGCTCATAATTGCCATTTAAACGTTCAAATAAACGGCCAACCTCATCTTCAAAATCATTCAAACGCCGATAGATAGTCGAGTGACTCATACCCAGAGATGCGGCTGCTGCCACTAAATTTCTACTGTGAGCCACAGCCGTAAAAATTTTTATGGCATTCCAATCCATAAAACACCTTTGTCAAAAATGAAAAAATGCTTGTCATATTTACAAATTGTTTTCATTTTTGCAAACCCCTATGATTTTAATTCTTGATTACGAAGCAGCCAAAAAACATCTTTTTGGTAAAAATTAAAAGAAAGAGGAACTAGATTCATGATTGCTTATACAACCGTTGGAACAAATGATTTACCCCGTTCGGCATCATTTTATGATGTGCTATTTGAATTACTTGGCGCGACAAGGGCAATGCAAGAAAGCGACTTTATTGCTTGGGCAGCAGCACCTAACACTCCCATGTTTTCGATTCATACGCCTGCTGATTTAAAAGAAGTAAGTGTGGGTAATGGCGTCATGATAGCACTTGCAGCAAAAGACAAAACGCAGGTCATCGCCATACATAAGCAAGCATTAAAACTAGGCGCTAAAAACGAAGGAGATCCAGGGTTTCGTGGTGATACAGGTTTTTATGCCGCTTATTTTCGTGATTTAGATGGCAATAAATTAAATATCCATTGCATGACTTAAGACTATCCCGTTCTGCTTAGAAAAAGTAAGCAGAGCGGCTTTTTAAAAAAGTTAAAGGCACTAAATTATGACTCAACAAAATTTTCATCTCATCGGCCATCAAATTTGCCCTTATGTACAAAGGGTTATTATTCTCATGATAGAAAAACAAATCCCCTATATAAGAACCAATATTGATTTAGACAATAAACCAGACTGGCTTTCTAAACTTTCTCCGATCAAAAAAGTACCCATTTTAGTCATAAATGAGAAACAGATACTCTTTGAATCAGATGTTATTTGCCAATACCTTGATACCGTGTCACCCAATTCACTCTATCCAAAAAATACATTTTTAAAAGCTAGCCATTGTGCTTGGATCGCATTCGCGACTGATATTTTAAACCTAGTTGCAAAACTGATTTACCAAGATAAAAGCCTCAACGAGGTAAATAAAACCTTAGCAAGTATTGAGAACAAATTAACAATCATAGAATCAAGGCTTTCAGATGAAGGCGGTTTTTTTGAAGATAGTTTTTATATGGTAGACGCTGTTTTCGCCACCATTTTCCGATACTTCCATGTGCTTGGTTCACTCACAAACTCAAACTTATTTTACGGTCTTCCAAGAATACTAAAATGGCACAACACTCTTGCTAAACGTCAATCCATCCAAAATGCTGTACCCATAAATTACAACGAGTTATTGCTAACTTTTATCAAAGAGAATGGGGCTTATATTTCAAAAAATATCAAGAAAAATTCTGCTTAATACTTTCACTTAAAAAATAAAACCTAGTTAAAAACCAGCCACTCTAAATATTATCTTTAACATAAAGGTAGAAATATAACGTAATTAAATAATATATATTTTCAAACATTACCATCACATATTTCATAAATCATTAATATAAAGCCTAATTATGGATAAAAATCCACACTTAATCGCTAAAGGTCACTTGAAAAAATTAAAATCTAAAAAACAAACACTTTGACATAAATAATAAGCATTGATATTTATTTTATAAATTGAATTTAATACTTATAAAATTAGTTTAATTTACTTTTCACTAAATTAGTTATATTCGAATTTTTTTATATTTTATTTGAAAACAATATTGGTTATTTAATTTAAGTCTATATTTAATCATCAAAATAATTCTAAAAGGTTTTATTATGTTAAAAATGTTCGCTAACTTAGGTATCTCTCTTTCATGTCTTGCTGCTTCTGGACTTACTCAGGCTGATTGGCAGTTAGAAAATGACAAAAGCCAACTTAGCTTTGTTTCCATTAAAAAAGGCAGTGTTGCAGAAGCACACCACTTTAAAACATTATCAGGAAAGGTTTCTGATCAAGGAGCTTTAAGAATTGATATCGACCTAGCCTCAGCTGAGACTATGATACCTATTCGTAACGAGCGACTGACTAAATTTGTATTTGAAACACTAAACTACCCTAGCGCGGTTCTGACAGCAGACTTAAGTAATCAGCTTTCGAATATAGGTGAAGAAGGGATACATATCATAAAAGGGATTGAGGCTGAGCTAGATTTCCATGGCCAAAAGAAAGCATTAAAAATTGATGTCCTAGTAACCAGTTTAGAAAATGGTGATTTAACCGTTTCCTCATTACAGCCTGTTATCATTAATAGTAAAGATTTTAAAGTCACCAAAGGCATCAAAAAACTACAAGAGCTTGCTAAGCTACCTTCTATCGCTACAGCGGTGCCTGTTAGCTTTACACTTACCTTTTCCGAAGATTAAATTAGCTGAAAAGACAGGATTAAACTCATAGACAATAGGCGGCTCTCATTTTAGAGACTGCCTTTTTTATGTCTTTAGCCATAAATTGAGTCATAAAACCTTCTCATAACACTGCTCTAGCTGTATTTTCCCCCAGAGTTTATGCTCAATCTCCTGGGTGATGTTAAAGCCATACTTTAAGTAAATAGCAGTAGACACCTCTAGACCTTTTACTGTCCAGAGCACCACCTTTTGATATTCTTGCTCTACACAAAAAGATAAGGCTTTATCCATCAATTGCTTACCAAGCCCTTTTCCTCGTGCTTCAGGCTTTATCGAGAACCAACGTAGTTGTGCTTGAGAGTTAGATAACTCACAAATACAAATAAAGCCCAACAACCTACCATCTAGTTTCGCTAACCAAATACGCTCTCTAGGGCTTTTACGCTTCACAAATTGCGCAAGAGGCTCGGCGACATAAGCTTCAAATGAAGCATCATAGCCATACTCTTTGCTATATAAAATACCGTGCTGTTTTACTATTTCGCCTAAATCACCAACCTCTAAGGTATTACTAATCTGCATTCCCTACTCCTTGAACTGCATAGGAAGTTATGAACAAGAATATAAATTTTCGTAAAGTGATGTCTATAAACAATACTGTAAAAATGAAAGTATTTTGAAGAGTAATTTCACTCCTCAGTATAAAGTTTAAACAGCCTTTAAAATATTAATCTAAACACTAAAGGGAAAGCTTTTGCACTAGTTGCAAATACTGTATCGTCAAGCAAATTCAAACCGACAAAGGATTAGTCATCAAAATGAAAAAAACATGTATTGTTACGGGCGGAAGTTCAGGTATTGGCTTAAGTGTCGTTAAACTTTTTTTAGCCAACAACTATCGAGTATTCAACCTTGATATGCAACCGAGTAAATTTGGACAATTCTGTTCATGTGACATAACCAATCTAGAGCAAGTCAATAAAATTATTGATGGCATCACTCAACGCCATAATGTTGATACATTAGTGTCGAATGCTGGCATACATTTCTCAGCAACAATAGAAGATACCAGCGAAGAAGAGCTCGATAAGATTTTTAGCATCAATGTAAAAGGTGCTTATGCAGCTATGAAAGCTGTCATACCTAATATGAAACATAATCAGAGTGGTTCTATTATTTTAATCTCTTCTGAACAAGCGTTAGTGGGTAAACCTAATTCTTTTGCTTACAGTTTAACTAAAACAGCGCTCGCTTCGATGGCTAAAACAACGGCTCTTGATTATGCCGCGTTTAACATTCGGGCCAATGCAGTTTGTCCAGGCACAATCGAAACACCGCTTTATCACAAAGCAATCGGTAACTACTGCGAGAAGTCTGGGGCAGATAAAGAAGAAGTACACCAAGAAGAGGCTAAGCTGCAGCCTCTAGGGCGTTTAGGACAGCCGGAGGAAGTTGCAGAGCTTGTCTTATTCTTAGCCTCTGATAAAGCAACATTTATTACAGGCAGCCTACAAGTAATCGATGGCGGGTATACTACTCAATAACACTATATTAACCTGATTAAATTCAACTGATTGAGTGAATTAAATGAAGCAAATTATTGACCCTCATTTACATTTTTTTGAACTGACCCAAGGCCATTATCAATGGTTAAAGGAAGAGGAAGCGCCCTTTTGGTCAGATAAAGCCAAACTGCGTCACAACTTTCACGAGAAGTCTCTCTTGCTCGATCAATATGTTGAGTTAACAGGTTTTGTTCATATCGAAGCTGGCTTTGATAATGCAAAGCCTTGGCGAGAAATCGAGTGGTTAGAATCTAGTTGCTCTCTGCCCTTTAGGACGGTTGCTGGCATTGATTTAACCCTTAAAAAAGATGCCTTTATTGCACAAGTTCAACAACTTAAAAGTTATCAATCAGTAGTGGGTTGTAGGCATATATTAGATGATGAAGCCTTTGAACTGCTTTCTCAAAAAAGTGTGCAAGACAACCTAGCCTACCTTGCTGAGAGCCAATTAAGTTTTGACCTACAAATGTCACTTAGTGATAAAGTCGCTGTTAGCTTATTACTAGAGATACTTGCGAACTTGCCCACACTCAGATTGATTATTAATCACGCGGGTTGGCCGCCCTTCTCTTCAGATGCATCATTTGATACGGAAGATGTGTTATTTAAGAAAAAGTGGCAAGAATGGCAAACAGGCCTCATTGCTTTTAGTAAGTTAGAACAGTGCGCCATTAAATGTTCAGGCTGGGAAATGGCAGCAAGGGACTATCAAGAATCTTGGCAATTTTGGGTCATCGCTGATTGCATAAAAGCATTTGGAGATAAACGGGTGATGCTGGCCAGTAACTTTCCTCTAGTGCTCTTTTCTAAAGAATACAGCGAACTATGGCAAAGCTACTTAAACATTGGCTTAAAGGTCGAATCAACTCCAACTGGGGAACAAGCCTTAACACTGAACGAAGAACAAGTCACAGCATTAACCTGCGCTAATGCCGCTTACTGGTACAAACTCAAGGTTAAACCTATTTAAGTCTAACCTTGAGTATTTACAGCATAATGTATAGCTTATTTAACCGTTACATTTGGCGAGCGTTTAACCACTTCATCGTTTAACTCAATACCAATACCAGGTACTTCAGTCACTTTGAAGATACCGTTTGTAGGCTGAGGGTCTTGAATACACAGTTCACGGTTCCAGTCTTTAGTCGCATAAGTATGGTGCTCATGGATTAAGAAATTAGGAATCGCGGTTTCTAAATGCAATGATGCCGCTGTTGCAACAGGTCCACCGCAAACATGCGCTTGAACACGAATATCGTATACATCCGCATAGTCACACACTTTCTTCGCTTCCGTGAAGCCACCACATAGACCAACATCAGGTTGCAGAACATCAATGCTTTGATCTTCAAAGTAAGGGCGTACATCCCATCTGTGGTACAAGCGTTCACCACCCGCAATAGGCACATTGACATTATCAGCGACTTTTTTATGTACCGCTGGATTCAAATAGTTTACAGGCTCTTCATACATCATGCAGCCAACTTCTTCGATCACACTGCCCATTTGAATCGCAGACGCTGCTCCCATTAATGAGTGAGATTCGAAAATGATATCAACATCTTCACCCACCGCATCACGAATGGCTCTTAAACGATTACCAAATAAACGCATTTGTGGCTTAGTGAAAAGCTTAGTACGGTCAAATGAAGAGCTGCCATCATGGTTATAAACAATTGGGTCAACTTTCACAGCATCATAACCTTCAGCAACCGCTTTAAGCGCCGCTTGAGCGTACTCTTCTGGCTCGATTAACTTATTAATTGTGGTATCCCAATCAAATTGTAATTGGCTGGCATAGGTACGAAGTTCATCGTTTACCTTACCGCCTAATAATTGATAAACCGGAACACCTAATGCTTTACCTTTAATATCCCAAAGTGCGGTATCGATCGCACTCATAGCAGAATAAATTACAGGTCCGCCACCTAATCCCCAAAAACTTTCACGCAGCATTTTTGACCATAAAAGCTCGGTATTAAATGGGTTAAAACCGATCAATACGGCTTCTGCAATTTCCTTAATCATTGCGGCAGCTGCACTGTGTCCCCAATCATAAGCAAGGCCAGCTTCACCAACACCACTAATGCCTTCATCCGTATGAATACGGACAAAAACAGGGTTCCAAGCAGGTCGCTTAGGACATTCAATATCAAAAATTTCTACATGAGTGATTTTCATAACTTTCTCTCAACCATTATCTAAAAAAGCTCTAAAAAGTGCCCTCAACAGACACTTAGATGGATAGTATTAATTTATATTTCAAAAAAGCAATTAAACTGATATTCGCATCAGCTTAATCGGCAAAATCTGGATATTGACGAGATACTCTTCGCATCATCGCTGGCCAAGCTTTTTGTCCGCCTGTTAACCCTGAGTGAACAATATTTGCTTGTGCTTTAATGCCATCTACAATGCTTTGATCCACAAAAATAGGCGCCATGCCAGTAGACATTACTTGTAACTGTACTTGGCATGCTCGCACTAAATCATACATATGCATAAAGGCATCTCCTATGGTTTTACCCATAGTAAGCGCCCCATGGTTTCGTAATAACATGAAGTTAGCCGTACCTAGGTCTTCTTGTAATCTAAGTTTCTCTTCATGATTAACAGCAAGACCTTCATAGTCGTGATAACTCATGGATGCTAAAGCGAACATTGAATATTGGCTTAGAGGCAAAAGGCCTTTTTCTAAGCTGGCAATCGCAATCGTCTCATTAGTATGGACATGTAAGGCACATTGGTCTTCATGACGAGCCTCATGAACGGCACTGTGAATCGTAAACCCAGCAGGATTTATCTCAAACGGACAATTTGGATCAATAACATTGCCATTTATATCAATCTTAACTAAATTCGATGCTGTAACCTCATCAAAACTCAAACCAAAGGCATTAATCAATAAATGATCAGAGTCAGGAATGCGCGCTGAAATATGAGTATGAATAAGGTCATCCCAACCATGCATCACAAACAAACGATAACACGCAGCTAATTCAACTCGTGTCTGCCACTCTTGGGCTGATACCTTGCCTTTAAGATTTATTTTAGGTAGTTCAAACATGAATAAGCCTCTGTAATAAACATATAGAAATAGAGGTAAACCTAGACCTTGTTCACCATCTCTTTAACTATCCAAATAGTAACATGAGCATCCAATTCATTGTTTTAAAATTACTAATAAAATGATCAGGTACCTAAAGGTCAACATCAAAACTTTGCTCGGAGCCTTAAATTTAGTATTTCATACTCTTCTAGATAGACATCATCAACAATTAAGCTACAACATAAACAACTAAGAAACTTATTATTAAGCAGATCACCTTTAGGGTTCTAGATTACTAAAAACTGTCATTTAGCCTTTTTCCTATACATGAATAGTTTAATCTTGATTTTTAACTAAAATCAGATCCTATGTTAGGTTAGCCTAGAAAAAAGCAACTAAGAAAAGAAGAAAGTGAAAAAAGAACACAAGACAGCAACTCTTATGGGGTAGGTGTTTAGCCTAAAACATACCATTTTCGTGAGCAAATTCACTTTCATCCGGCATACTCATACAAGTATCCCAATGCTCAACTACCTTACTGTTAGTATCTAAGCGAAATAGGTCCGCACAGGCATTATGGAATTTATCACCATCACGACCATACTCAACCAATACTGAGACTAAATCTCCTTGAGCAATAATTTGCTTTATATCTGCAACAAAACCACCATTTTTAAGAAAACCCAAGACAGCGCCCTTACCATTAGGTACATAAGGATTGTGTTGAATATATTCATCACCAAACAAGCTATCTAGCAGTTTCACATCACCTGCAAAGCCCTTTTCAATAAAGTCTTTTACCACTTGTTTGTTATTCTCAAGGTAATGACTAGATACTTGGCGATTAGCATCACCATCTAGCATGCTGTTGCCGTTAACACTTTTCGCTTTTGCAATTTCATCTTGCACAACATCCCAATGCTCAATGATTTTACCTTTATTGAGCTTAAATAGATCAACCACAACCTTTGATGGGCCACCAGCAAAAGACACCCGAGATTGGATATACACCAGATCACCCTCTGCTAACGTTCGAATAATATCCCTTTTGATCGAAACATTATTATCCTTCATTCCCTTAATTGCACTGACTAAGCCCGCTTTACCATCTTTAATACTAGGAGAATGCTGTCGGTAATTGTCACTATAATACTCATCAACAAGGCCCACATTAGACTGATCAAACATCTCAGTCAAAGCCCCTTTTACCACATCTAGATTAGCTTTGTTGTGAATGTTAATTTGAGCGTGCAAAAGCATGCTGCTAATTAAAGTGATACAAATAAAACATAGTTTTTGAAACATGGTTAACCCTAATTTAAATTCCATAATCTTTTCATCCATGAAACATTAGAATCATGAAAATGTTTAATACATTTCAATTGCTAAACATAGGGATAAATAACAAAATTTAGACGTTACAATTCCTACTCTAGAAATGAGGAAGTAAGTTTTTCTGGCTATTAATGAGTGGCTAGATAAGCTCACCTGCAGTATACCCTTGCATTAGAAGTTACTTATACTAGGGCTAATGAAATACATTATTTCTTATTTCGGACAAGTTAGAACAACAAAATATATTATCGTTTCAACTTAAGGTTATTCCTAAAAACGTTTAATAATGAGAAGCAAAAGAAAGGAGCTAAAAGAAAGATACTTGAAGGCTTTTAGAAGAAGATATTATTTGTCTGAATAAACTCTGAGGAGTGCACTATTGAGATTGAAGTACACTATTGAAAACCAACACCTGATACCGCCTTAAGACGATTTAACCAAACGCACTGCCAGATGAAAACCTTCAGTGTGGCCATCAGCGTTACCATTCCAAAAATCAATAAAATAGAAGAGTATGGGTAAATCACTTACCTCAGTCGAACTCCAGTATGGCGAACCTTCTACTGACTCCACAAGATCTGGAAAGTATTTCGTATTAATACTTGGCTTAGTGCAATCCATATCTAAAAGACTAAACAACTCTTCAATATTAGGTAATCGCCAACCATCTGAGAATAAGGCAGCTCTCTCTTTAGCCTCTCTCAAACTTAAATATTCAACCTTTCCAGTGCAACTTTCAGCAGAAGACCAATGAGTACCTAGACTACAGCGCTGCCAAGTTAGGTTTGTTTTAGCATCAAAAATTTGGCCCTCATTTATGGTAAAACGTTTTTCTGAAGCTTGCTCAGAGTGCTGATATCGACACTCAGCAACGACGGAATTACTTAACAACAAAGTTGTTATTAGCAAACCGTAAATACTTTTTTTCATTTGCTATCTTCCTTTAAAGCAATTTAAGACGCCTACCCTTGCTGCCTCTCGTCATAAGACTTACGTGCCTGATTAATCGCTTGATGATTAGTATCCGCCCAAGAAACCAATTGATACAAGGGCTTAACTAATTCGCGCCCCATTAGTGTGAGCTCATATTCAACCCTAACGGGTACTTCTGGAAAGACGGTACGGTTAACATAACCATCACGCTCTAAATCTCGCAATGTTTGCGTCAACATACGTTGTGAAATACCTTCTATTCTTGATTTAAGCGAGTTAAACCTATCAGCACCATCAACTAAAGCAAATAAAATTAACGCCGACCATTTGTCACCGATCTGAGCAACAACATTACGGATTGGACACTCTTCATTGTTATAAAATACGCGTTTTTCAGCTTTATCGTCTGCCATAAGCTTTCTCTTATTCCTTCAGAAGTTACCAAAATGTGACTTAGGGACAATATAGTGCCTTATTGTTATTCAACATTCAATACCATACCCTAGTATACATTAGTAACTTTATTTGTATTTCTTAGGAGAGTTCCATGTTAAAAATCACCGCCTTTTTAAGCTTTTTATTAATCGCGAGCGTTACTCTGGCAGATAGCTCAAGCCAGAATTCAGAAACACTCGTGATAGATTTTAAATCTTTACAAAAAGAGAATTGGTCCAATGAAGAGCACCAAAACGCAAAACTTGTCGCAGATTTTGTTCAAAACTTAATGAACAATCATGATTTTGATTATGTGTTAGAAAACTATAATGATAGTGCGTATGTGCAGCACAATAGAAACCTACCAGATAAAGTCCAAGGGTTAGTGGGCTTTCTAAAAGATTTTGTAGAAGATTACCCAGATTATACCTATGACGTTAAGCACATCTATGTTGACGGTAATTACGTCATATTCCACTCTCATGCCACTCTAGAAAAAGAAGATAGAGGCAATGATCAAAAAGGAATGAATATCATAGATACCTGGCGTCTGGATCAAGGCAGAATTGTCGAGCATTGGGACTCAATTCAAGCCCTTGATAGCTTTATGCGCTTATACGCATTAATGGTAGGCGGCAATATCGAGAACGCTAACGGGGTATTTTAATTGAGTCTAGCCTCTACTTAGCTTCGTGAAGGTTCATGTTTTTCATACATGGGGAGATCTGCATCTAGCTCTTCCCAGTTTGCTTTTGAAGTAATGAAATTATGTGAAATAGGCCGTTCTTCAATATCCGTATCAAACACACCTAAACGAATTCTTAGCTTCTCAGGGTTAGCCACATTAGCACTGTAAATCGGAGTGCCACAGATTGAACAAAAATACTTTCGCTTACCTTGGTTAGCTTCATAATAAGTGAGGCTAGATTTAGTATCGCTTAATTCAAGATCTGAGGCATTGATAAAGCCATTCGTTGCGAACGCACTACCACTTGCCTTACGACACAGCGAGCAATGACAGTAAATAGGATCAACTACCCCACCTTTTAACACAAACTGAATAGAGCCACACAAGCAGCTGCCTTTGTACATCTAATCTTCCTAAATGATTAAAACAAGAGTTCAAATAAGCTGTTAACGATTAACTAATAAACAGCCGACCGAATCAAATACCAAATGCCTTCTTTTTTTATAGATGCCAATTTTGATCACCGCATCTCGCTTTTCATACACCTTTCCAAACTGAACTAAACCTCTAATTCATCGAAAGCTGAGTCCGTAGTGAACTTAAAAATTCATAACCAAGATTCATACCATTATCTTGGTGCATGCACTCAATATCCTTATGAAACCGCTCTTGGCTAAAGCCTGCGATGCGATCTTTCTCATAACGTTTGATATAAAGCTCAAAATCTTTTGTATCATCGGCTTTTAGCATTTCTCTAAGGTATTCTTCTGCGATTTTTAACTCTTCTTTATATTGAGTCATTTTTACCCCTTGGTAAGTCCTTTTAATTTAAGATTAGAGTAACACCGAGAAAGATAAAACGAGTCTAAATAATAATGAATAGTTATTTAATTTGGATAAAATACCAGAAAAATCTCTTCTATTTTTTACCGAGTTTACAAGATGTATAAACACTTATTAGTGATTACTTTACTGTGCCCAAGCTTAGCACTCGCTAATAGTGATCCGTGTAAAGTTATGGAAACGACGCTTGATCAAGTAAAAACAGCTCATAAAAACAATGCAACTCTAACAAAAGTATTACCTTTAGTCGGACAATACAAAGGGATTGTAAAGCAATCTTGGCAATGGCTTGAAAAAGGTGATGATCAATACAATGTTTGGCGCATTGGGCAAAAAGCTGGCTGCGAATCCCTTAATCAAGGAGCCTACTATTATGCAAGATGATTTTTAGACATTAGCACTATTTCTGAAAAATTAATTTATACAGGCTTTACTTTATTCACGAGCATATCTAAATATTTCGAAAATCGCTTTAGTCTTGTTTCAGGTTTCTTCGCTGACGTTAGCCCAAGAGCAATCACATAACGGCTGGATTTAGTTAAAGTATCAAAGAATGCCTTTGCTTCAGGTTTATCTTTTAGTGCTTCGATGAAATCTTTTGGTACTTGTATATCACTCACTGTATATGCCGAATCCCATCTTCCATCGGCTTTTGCAGCTCTAACATGCAGCATGCCAGATTCTTGCATTCGCCCTTCTTTAATTAGGCGCTCAACGTGCTCAGTATTTCGTTTAGACCAATTACTATGTGGCTTTCTAGGGGTTATGCGTTGTATATATGCGTCTGAATCAAGTGACTTTTTAACCCCATCAATCCAGCCCCAACACAAACATTCAACGACAAGATCATTCCAGGTCACACTGGGAACACCCGATCCTTTTTTGTAGATTTTGACTAATAATTCGCTTTGCGTTGCATGGTTAGCTTTTAACCATTGGCAAAGAGCCTCTGAGTTCTCAAAAGCCACCATGTTAGATGAAAAAGGTTTTGTCATGACGCTCTCTTTCCTTAAGGCGATTCAAGCCAACTAATTTACCGATACCGACATAATAAATTAACCGTCTTTATATAGCATTCCCATACTTAGCTTTTGGTTTAAAAACCCAGTACTTAGCCGCAATAAAATTAACCAACATTCCTGCAATTACGCCAGGAACAATTGCAAAGTAAGGCCATATAGTAACAAGCAATGAAGTTTCAACAAATGCAGGTAAGAGAGAGGCAGGCAAGAATGTTTGTAAATTACCTACTTGGCCCAATTGCATCATAAGATAATAAATTCCCATATTGGGAACGAAGGCCATTAAAGAAGAGATAGCGAATAAAGACCATTGTTTGAGCTTATCAGCCTCGTTACTTTCAGTTGCTATTTTTGTAGCAAAGGTGAAGTGTCGATTCAGATACCAGTTTGATGTCACTGCACACCAAAAAGCAATGGCTCTGGCATAAAGTGGCGGCATAATAAGCGAAAGCAAAGCATAGATACTTAGATCAACAATAAAACCTAGACCGCCAACAAGGGCAAACCGAAAAAAGGAAGACATGTGAAAACGCCAAAACAATCTGAAAAACTGAAGCCTAAATGACGCGCTGTCAAAAAAGCGTTAAGTAAGCGCCTGTGACTAAACCATTTATTAAGATTAAGCACCTAAGTCTTCAGACAATATGTTTTCTAGTATGATCTCTCACCATCCGTGAATGCACACTGTCCACCCATTAAACACCTTGTTGCTCCTTATACCCATAGCTAAATTGGCCATTTTAAAGAGCGCTTAAATGGTTTTTTTAATGTTTTAACATTATCCAAAGGATATTTTAGGCATTGGCGCTCTGAAACCAAGCTTAACTTCATCACAACACAAACCAAATTCCCAGATTGAGTCAGCTTTCTCAGTTGAATCAAACCTAATGATGTCCCAAGGGAGGTTGAGATACGAAGTTACACCCATTTCACCACTGTCTCCTTCGATATAAATGATTTTCACGTTTTCAAAGGTTGCGACAGCTTCATTCTCAAGGTTATCCCAAGGCGCCACTATCAATGTAAGCTCACTTTCTGAAACAGATAGCGCCTTGAGAGCGTGAGTTCCCAAAGAGCGAAATAGCAAATCAGATATTTTTCGATTCATATTTACCTCTGAGAATTTGGCGATTAAAACTATAGCGCATATTTGCAACCTGAAGTGATTAGCAATCTGAAGTGAGTGTCTTATTTAAGCGACTATTTAACTTGTCATTTGGAAAAATAAGACAACTGCTACTGACTATATTAAATTCTAAAACAGTCACAGGTGAAGCTAAATAAGAAGATAAAGGCGTTATTGATAGGCCTTTAGATAGGGTAAGAAGCGCCCTATCTATTGGACGCTCTCTATTAGATGATATATAAGCATCATCAATCATGACTTACACACTGACCCACAGTCCATAGGGAGAGATAAGCGTGCTAGTCCTATTTAATTTTTGAATAGAACAACACTAAAAGTCATTTTATAAATGAACATTTATACATTCTTACCACAGCACTTTTTATACTTGCGACCATTACCACAAATACAAGGATCATTTCGCCCAACTTTTGGTGTCGCTCTCATAACAGGGGATTGTGGCGGCGGACAACAACTTGTATTAGTACAAGTTGATTTTTCTGATTCAAAAGACGTATCCGGTAAATTATTACTTCTATCACCCATATTAACGACAAACTCTCTTATAAAAATTAAAAAGTGAATGCAATTATAAACATAACACTTAGGTTAACGGAAATATTTTTCACAAAAAAAGGTTTCTAACAGCCGATTTTTTAAAGGTGTTTTATTTAATTTGATAGTTATAAAAATTAAGGTTTTCTTGATAGGTATTTAGATAAGAAAATAAATACCCTATCTATAAAATAATATAGAAGCACAACTCATTCAGTTGTGCTTCTCGGCAGATAAACATTAAGTTAGTTTAGGAAGCCTAACTAAATTCGACTTGATAATCGCTCTAACACTTTGATCGCGGCGTTGATAAACGTAGACTAATAACTCAACTGCAGCTAGCACAACAATGGTGTAACCTAATAGTTCAGTACCCTCTTCCACCATGTTTTTTACTACACGCATATAGGCATCATCCATCACAGCTTGCCACAGAGAGCCTCTACCCATTAGGCGAGAGAAAGCAATAATAATCACAATCCCAGCGGACATAAAACCAAAGCTTGCCGTCGTAGCGTACTCTTTTAGAGAAGTATACGCTTGGCCAAATTTACCTTTTAGTGATAATAAAACCGTTAAGATAATGGCCGTTACAATGATTTGCCAAGCGCCATCAAATGCATATTCATCCAGAAATGCATCCGCCTCACGTACAAACATCATAGACATCAAAGCACCAAGTAAAATGCCTGCATAGCGGAACTTAACACTCAAGTAAGCACTGATGAAAAACAAGATAGCACTGAACCCTGCAAACGCATCTTGAAGCGTTTCCGTCAGTGAGTCTTCCGAATACTTGGC
Source organism: Marinomonas sp. S3726 (assembly GCF_000967665.1). Lineage (NCBI taxonomy): Bacteria > Pseudomonadati > Pseudomonadota > Gammaproteobacteria > Oceanospirillales > Oceanospirillaceae > Marinomonas > Marinomonas sp. S3726. The sequence continues at coordinate 106,039 of NZ_JXYC01000039.1, forward strand.
GTTCGGCCCTAACTCAAACCCCTCAAGGGAAATGACTTGAGCAACCCCTACAATAAAAAAAAGATAAATTAATCCACGAAGCAAGAACATATATATTCCTCAAAATTTTAAAAAGTCCATTTTTCAATGCCAACACTCCCCATGAGTTAATGAGCTCGTTCTATGTATAAAACGCAATATTTAAGACAGACATCATTGCACTAGAGCAAATGCCCCTAAGATTAGATTCATAAAGTGTCTAATGTCAGAAATACAAAAAGATAAAAGTGAATAACCAAGTATCATTACCAAAGTTAGTTCGTCGCGCTTGCTCCACAACAAGGCTCTTTTTTCTTAGTCATCTCAAATCACGAATTTCAAAACGCCCTTGCTAAATGACTTTAGCAAGTACTCATTGCCCAGCATTGATATCCGTATCTAACGCAGCCCCTAACACAGTTTTCTTAACAAATTATTAAGGAATCATTAAAGATCGCCATTCTATGAGATAGGATTTAAAGTTTCACCTAGGTAAAACCCACTTCCTTAGTTTTTGACGGATTTTTTAAAATAAGAATATTTTATGAACCAAAGTGCATTTTTATTGAGAAATGAGTTTAGGACCAATAGGGGATTTACAGTGACTAAATAAGAATAAATAGATAAGCATATTAAAGTTTTTATGTATTTAAATTAACGAACTTGCCTTGATTAGGTCTATTACCTTTATAAAAATGACACTTCACCTTAGAATAAACCTTATATATGATTAAAAACATAAATAAGAAAAGGAAGGCTTATTTCCATGCCCTATACAAAAGAACACAAAAATAAAACTCGCGAAAACATTCTCGATAACTCATTCAGTCTATTTGCAACAAAAGGCTTTGAAGGTGTAACAATCGACGATCTAATGAGCAACTGTGGGCTTACTCGAGGCGCTTTTTATGCCCACTTTACCAGTAAAGCAGAACTTTACCGTGAGGCATTAAAATTTAGAGCAAGCAAGACTAAAATTGCCAGCCCTAAACCAGAGGGAACATCAAATAAACAGTGGCTGTCATTACTGTTAGATAAATACCTAAGTTTGGAACACGTTCAAGGAGAGAGCTCTTTATCTTGTCCCTTAGCCTTCTTGGCCACAGATATCAATATGCAGGATAAAACAATCAAAACAGCCTATGCCGACGTTTACAATGGCATGAATGCAGCCGTTATGGAGCATGCCAGCAGTTATATTAACTGTGACGAAGAAGATATTTTATCAGTAACAGCAATGATGATTGGCTCAGTCGCTATAGCCAGAACGCTTCAGGATCAAGATTCAATTGAGAGTTTACTCTCAGCTTGTAGACGAGAAGCAGGTGTAAAATTAGGTGGCATATAACCCTAATTAAGTAGCCCGCAAGACGACTTTAAACATATCAAATATCCTAATTAGAACCATGAGAATAAGAATGACAAAAACGCTTTCTACAATTCTGATTGCTTTATTATCACTTTCAGTAACAGCCAATGAAAACTTTGATACTGAGCAAGACAAGGTTATTAATGAATTGCGAGCAATGCTTGAGGCAGCGGATAGATACGAGCAAGATACAGGGTACGTGCTTCCCATTACGTCAGATACGAATGTTGAATATGGTTATCTTGCAATCGACTATCTCATTGAAGACCCAGGAACAAAAGGCTGGAACGGTCCGTACCTGCCATACAATAATGATTGGTTTGGGTTTGAACAGTATGTGAGCCATCCCGATTACACTGCAGCTCAATTACTTGTAAAAGAAGATACCGAATGGAGCAAAGGCAGTACACCAGAAGGCTGCAATGCAAACTCAACTTCGTGCAAAATTGCTGCCTGTATATGGAGAGTGCCTGAAGAAGTGGCCAAAGGCATTAATGAAAAAATTGATGGTGTGAGCAACGAAGCTAATATCGACTCAAAAGGCGTGGTGAGATACAACGGCGGACGCTTCGTATGGATAGTTTGCATGACAGGGAATGAATACAAGTTACCATAACAACTTGCATAGCTAATGAAAGTGATAGAACCAACATAATTTGACACTATTATTAATGTAAGCGTGGCTTAAATATAAGCAGGATTAAATTTCAAGATAGAATAATTGTTTGAGCTGCTATTTTTTACAACACAGAGCTCCTTCATGCGTCTTGATATTTTTTCACCCCCAATAATGAAAAATAATATCAATCATTTCTCTTTCATCATCTGTAAATGGGATATATATAGAGTACTTCTTTCTATATTCAACAATCTTAGTATGAACTACTCTAATAGGAACTCTTTCATCATCACTATTTATTAAAATATTTAGTATATTATCTCTCTCAAATTTATGTAAAATCACTCTATCAATTAAAGTTTTTAATTTTTTATTTGCTTCATTTTGTCTCAAAATGGCATCACTTTTTATTAGATTCAATTAAGTAAATTTTTTGAGCATTATATTTTTTTGCTAAATCAAATCGTATTACCGCATCAATATAAGCCTTAGGCGGAATATAATTGTGGTCAGAGATATAGTGATAGATCATAGATGGTGAGGCAAAATAAAATCCTTTCTTAGTAGTGGGAATCCAAATTTCTGAAGCCCCTAGGCAACATTTAGACTCATCATTTTCAATCCAAATGGGTTCGCAACCGCTAACTAGACAAGGCTCTGTTGATCGAACAAGGTTTACATGAGCGTTGACAACAGAATTACCAATTATAATATCCTTTAGTTTTAATAAAAAGCCTTCACTTTTATAAAATGGCTTTTCTGTATGACTGCTCACACTATTTAACCATCCAATATTTATTACATTCTTTAATGGTTTGGTGAGATAATACTTATATTCGCTCAAATCTTCATAATGCATTGTTATTTCCATCCATCCATTCTTTACTTTAACTTTTTTCCTTTATGCTCGTAGCTCATTGGATACCATCCATGTTCGATTTTAATAATTCATCAGGATAAGCTTCTGTTTTAATTAAGACAACGACTCTAAGAGAGATCGTTTCTTTAAACTGTGCAGCGCGTAATAAATAAGAATAGGTATTTAAACAAGGTCGAGGGATAAAGCTCCTTTTAATTTTTGCAGCACATGGGACAACGAAGGATAAACTTCATGTCCAAGGGCGATAATCTCGTCTGAAGGCTTAACAAGATCAGGTACTTGGTAAGTTTCCATATTTGCTGCGACCGCAGCCTTGGTTCCATTATTTGAATCTTCAAATGCAAGACAACGAGAAGGTTCAATCGCTAACCGCTCTGCGGCTAATAGGTAGATTTCAGGGTCAGGTTTGCCATGATTAACTTCACAACCGGTTGTGATCGTTGAAAAGTAGTGATCAAGTTTCGCTAAGCGAAGCTTAGTTAATGCCACTTCTTTATTAGAGGAAGTCGCGACGGCTAACGCAATTTTGTGATGATTAAACCATTCAAGTAGCTCAATAACACCCTCTTTAACTGGGATAGCTTGATGCATCACTATCGCTTTATAGCGCTCTTTCCACTCATTATGTAGCGCAGGGTAATCAAGCCCTGCCCCATAACCATCGCGTAGTATTTTCTCAATACCTGCTGAATTACAGCCAATAATAGATAAATAGACATCTTCCAGAAAAGGAACGTTTTGTGTCGCACATGTCTGCTTAAACACCCTCATACATACTCGCTCGGTATCGAGTAGCAAACCATCCATATCAAAAATAGCAGCGTCAAAATTCATTTTTATCTAAGTCTATCATCAAAAATTAAAGGCGCCATTCTCGCATAGAAACCGTAAAACTTCTTGTTAAGATAAAAGTTATTAAAAGGGCAATCATGATAAAGCGTTTCACTTTAGGATTAAAAATTGGAGTGATGTCTGGATAGAAACTATAGATAGAAACTAGATAAAACCCGTTACTCAAGGCCCATTTGAATGATTAAAATATCTATATTAGCGCCTGAATCATTAATTAAACCATGCTCTCCATAAGGTGGATTTTTTATCATATCCCCCTTTTTCACTTTAACTTGTTGGCCAGCAATAGTCATTGTTCCTGTGCCTTCAAGGATAATATACATTCCTTCGTTATTACCGTGTTTATGATAACCAACGGTAGAATTAGGGGGTATCACCTGCCTATCAATAAAGTCGCAACTACTTATGAAATCTGATTTACTCCAGATTTCATATAATTCTGTAACCCCCTCTCCATCGTGAGCTGATCGAATTTGTTTTTCTGTTTCAAGAAAGTTGCGAATCATCTATAAGTTTCCCTGTGCATATAACATTTTATGCTAATTGAAATAGACAGCCTTGATAAAGCATTTAATTTTGGAGTGCCTGTTCTAATAACTTCGCATTTATGTCACTTTTAAAAATAAATTAAGCAGCGTAATATTGGAATTCGTTTTTTGATTTTATCATATAAAGCAATCACTTATTTTTAGGCTAACTTTTAAAAGAGCTTATTCGTTAAGCATCTAGCTTATTAACCCTAATTCAATCAGGTTTTCATATGAATGATTTACGTAGGCGCGCCCTCATCTACACACTCTGTTTTTGTAGTGGCTTTAGCATCATGGGGATTGAGCTGTTAGGTGGACGAATTCTAGCGCCTTTTTTTGGTTCCAGTATTCATATTTGGGGCAGCATTATTACTGTCTTTATGGTGAGTCTATCCATAGGGTATTTATTAGGTGGAAAGCTGTCGGTCTCTACCAGATCCCTCAAAATGTTTGCTTTTATTTATATCTTTGCAGGCCTTTGGGTGCTGCCTATTGTTTTCTACTCAAACAATATAATGGAACTAATTTTCATCAATATTGAAGATACACGTTATGGTTCACTCCTTGCCTCATCCTGCCTATTTCTAATCCCAACCATCATTCTAGGCATGATATCTCCCTATAGTGTTCGCTTATTAGTTGATAACCACAATGAAAGTGGAAAAATAGCAGGCAAACTCTATTTCGTCTCAACCTTAGGCAGTGCTTTAGGAACCATCATTACCTCTTTCTATCTCGTATTACTCTTTGATATTAACCAAATTGTTTTAGGTTTTAGCTTAGTACTCATAAGCCTTGGCCTCATTACTATGAATATTGCAGTAAGCAAAGGCGCTAGGATTGAAAATGAGGCATCCCATGTTTATAAAAAATAAAATAACGAAAGGCTATATGATGACTTTAATTCGATACCTCTTAATCTATTGCCTTGTAGCCTCAACAGCCTCTCTTAGTGCAGAAGTCATTCATCAAGAGCCTTCCTTGTATCACACAATTCTAGTAGAGGATGAAAATGATATTCGCTGCATAAAGTTCAATGTTAAGGCCATTAATATCAACCAATCTTGCATGTTTAAGGACCAGCCCAATAAGTTTGTTTTTAACTATACCAAGTTACTTTTCAGTGCTTTACTACTTAACGATCAACCAAAAGATATACTCATTATTGGTCTTGGTGGAGGCTCCCTTTCAAACGCATTACATCAATTATTACCCGAAACTAACATCACCAATATTGAAATTGACCCAGCTATGATTAAAGTGGCAAGAGATCATTTTAATTTAGTTGAAAACGAGAAAGTTAAAACCATCAGCCAAGATGGTCGCCTCTATATCAAACGGGCACGCTTAAAAAAGCAGCACTTTGATTGGATAATTCTAGATGCCTTTAATGGCGAATATATTCCGGAACACCTTTTGACGAAAGAGTTTTTATCAGAAGCGAAGGACATACTAAAACCTAACGGCCTCCTGTCCTCTAACACCTTTATAGGCAGCCAACTCTTCTTACATGAATCTGCTACCTACCATTCGGTATTTGGTGACTTCTTTAGTATTAAAAATGACCTTAAGCAAAATCGAGTGATTTTGGCGGGCAAAAAACCTTTAACCAAGCTCAATGTTTCTGAGCAACGTATTAACCAATTAATAAAAGCTTTGAGCCCCTTTGGCATCGATGTATCAGACTTAGTGAAAGCAATGGAACTCGCCACACTAAACTCACTTTGGCCTGCAGACACTCGTATTCTCACAGACCAATATTCACCCGCTAATTTACTGCTTAAATAATCTCGACTCCAAGCTCTAAGTGCGACACATTTTTTAAACAACCCGCTATAGCTCTTTAAGAAGCATAGCGGGTTGCTTGAATCCTAAATACTTTAAAGTTGAGACCTGTTTTTATTGAAAGTAGATAAAATTTAACAAAGCCGATTCTTTTTCCTTACCTAACAACTTGCTATAAAGCAGGCTTACTTAACCCATACGCATAATCATCTCTGTATTGATGATTTATTAAGGTGTTTTGTTTTAAACGATTCTCACGGATAAAACCTTCTTTCTCTAGTAAGCCAGATGAGCCAGCATTATCTACAGAACAATAAGCAACCAATTTATTTAGCATTAAAGTATCGAATGCATACTGTTTAATAAGTTTAAGCGCTTTACGACCTATGCCTTTACCCTGAGCGCTTGCTTTAATCATAAAGCCTACTTCAGCAATTTTAGCTTCATGATTAACAATTCTGATAGATATGAACCCCAATTTTCCACCATTTATAATTTCACTGATACTAAAAGAGCGCCATTTATCACTATCAAGCTCCCAAGGTGGCAATCTTTTTTCAAAAGAAGATTTAGCCTCATCATAAGTCAAAGGGTCATAAACATGTTTCATCATTTGTGGGCAGGTAATAATTTCTAGAAAACACTCAAAATCAGAGTTTTGAAATGGTAGAAGTTTGATTCTTTCATCTGAAAATTGCATGACATCTCCTTAGGCTTTATAACGCCCCGTCCGATAGCTTGCTTAAACGTAAAGCGAAGCTGAATAAACTGTTACGCGTTAGACTTAATGGCTTTGTTAGACACACTTTGATTCAGGCTATAAGCAAAATATATAAACCATAAATATATCATTAAATCTAAGGATCGTTGATACACACCGACAAGGGGGGAATTAGGATCTAAATTTAAGAATGCGTAAATACAAACGCCTCCAATGGTAAAGCTTACATATTTAAAAACGTTAAGTTGCCCTGTAAATGACGAACCAGATGACAAAATAAATATTGAGATTATTCCGCATAAATAACCAGGGAAAGCAGACAACATATGAATATTATGGGAAATCGTAGGTTCAACAGGCCTACATTCAAAATCACATGGATATAATGCAGAAATACAAAGAGTTACCGCATAAGCAGCAATAAAGCTAAGCCCTGTTATACTTTTCCTTGTTTTAGGAGCGACTGAAAAACAACTAAATACAAATGCCAGTATAAAGATCTCGGTAGGAATAAAGCCTAAATAATTAACATACCCGCCATGTGGAGAGCCAGTTGCGCCAAGCTCACTGATGAACTGAGTTATATGGCTATATTCAGGATAATATAAGCCTGCAACAATGATTGTTCCAGCAAACCAAACTAGGCTCAATATTGGGAAAACTAAAAGTAAATTTTGTCTATTCAACATACGAGCCTCAGATGGTTTGTCTAAATTTTTAATATGACATCCATATTAAAAGAGATCAGAAATAACTTCAGCAGAATTGAAATGGGTGCCCGATTAGAATTCTCATTCAACCTAATCGCTTAATAACACCCATCCAAAATTGACGGCCTTTATCCTCACGTTTCCACACAAAAGTTAGCCCGCTGTGTGCTGTGCAGCTTTTTTAGAAAAGCATGTATTCTGGTGCCAATGGAAATGCAAAACGCCCTTCTACGGGATAGTGGTCAGACAAATCCCAGCTTTGCCAATGCTGGCTGTCGATACTACGCGGTGTCAGCATTTTATTTTCTGAAGCGTAAGGTGCAATATGGTCATTACTATATAAAACGTAATCTAAGTATTCATTAAAGGCTTCATCAGCATAAATGTTAACTGGGCCAGCGTATGAATATGGATAAGCGCCAGTGGCTTCAGGCTCTGTGGCATTCAACAAGGCCAAAAAGTCTAAGTGCTCTTGCGGATAGTTAATTTTATCCACATTAAAATCACCCGCCATAATCACAGGCTCTTGATATGGAATCTGCTTGCTTTCAATAAAGCGTTTCAACTGTGCCAATTGCTCAAAACGCACCGTGACATCTTGCTCACTGGTATAGGCATGTGTGTGGGTCCCAAAAATATGAAACGCATTACTGCCTTTTCTTATTTTCGCATAATTCATCCCTTTACTAGCGAAACATCCGTCTCCTCGACACGCGTCATAGACTACCGCGTCTTGAGCTTCGATAGGCCAGCGGCTCGCAATAAATGAACCTCCCGTCAAAATTTTACCCACTTGCCATGGGATCTCCGTCATATAGGGGTAAGTCTGAGCAACTTTTGCTCTAAATTTCGCAGTTAAAATGGGGTCGAACACTTCTTGAAAGACCACTACATCGTAATGGGTCATATACTCAGCGATAGTGCCTAACCTATCACCCGTATTTTTTGAGGCAAGCGGTGGCAGTAATGCCCAGGTATTGTAAGTCAGTACATTTAGCTCATTAGCGTATTGAGACTTTTCTGATTGATTAAACTTTTCGTGGATCACATAGTGGATATCATCGCCTGATGCTCTGGCTGAAGAAGATTTAAATGCCAAAATTTGTTGCTGATCAATTAAAGACACATGATGGATATCACGATCATAGTGCCATGGATCATCCTGACCACTAAGCCACATTTTACTAAATGTGCTGGTGCCGAGTAATTTTTGCTTTAAAAAAACCGGCTCCGACGCACCATTAACTTCAGTTGTAAAAATATATTCTTTTCCCCATTTAATGCCTTGGTCGCGATTAAAACGTAGAAACTTAACCGTGCCTAATGGTGGCACTTCAGCAGCCAATTGTTGCCATTGGTCCCCATGACGAATATTGTCGTGTCCAGTCTGTTGCGTAGTAAGGGTCAAGGTTTCCATTGTATTGTTGGTTAAATACACATAGCTTTCTGCCAACGCTTGGCCCGATAGTAAGCTTGATAAAACACAGACAATGACTAAACCGATCGCTCGGCATTGCTTCAATATGATCATACACAGACTCCTTTCTTTTAATTGTTTGATTTGAATGTTCTGCTGTACCTCACTCATGCCATAGACCGGTATTTTATAAACCGTAAAGCCATGATAAGGCTCAGTGAGTGAAAACAGAGTCACACCATTAAAACTAAATCATGTGCATTACGTGGGCATGACACTTTGTATAATTTATACCATCAACAGCATAGGCGTGATCAGAAAAATAAGGTCGTGTTAACCTAGAATTTTCGAATTAAAAATCATTATAGGTAGTGCATTTCTATTTAGAGTACAGGTGATGCTTTTATTTAGGTAAGTACCAATTATTTGCTTCTTCAGTGCCAACTTGCAGCACCAAGGGAGTGTGCTCCCCTAAAAAACACACGCCTTCTAATTGAAAGCACAGCAAGAAACGCAGTGGTAATAGGTGCTTATCTAAAAAATGAGAGTAAGAATTATTAGGAGTTTACAATTAACTCAAAGAGAGCATTTTGGACTCCTCACCCTTGAGTGAATCAAATAAAGCTAGATAGTGAATGGAATTAGATCAAATTGGAGTAGGTGTTCTATTAGTATGCTCTCTTAGGTCTAGCTTCATTGTTGTTGAACCAGAAAAGCCTACTAACCACTTCAAATATGGAAAACGCTCTGTTTTTACTGCAACAAAGCCTTTTGACTCATATAGTTTTTTGGCTCGTGGGTTGCTGTCAATGACATCTAACCTTACAGACTCAAAGCCACTCGTTTTCGCATATTTAATGATTTTATCTAGTAATAAGGACCCAATCCCTTGCCCTCGACACTCACTAATTACGGCAATACCATCCATCACGAGCTCACCCTTTTCAGGCTTTCGCTCAAAAAGACTAAATACTGCACATGCCCAAAGTCCACGAAAAAAACCAAGACTTTTAACCAGCCCTTTAACACCAATACCACCTGTTAAAGAGCCAGTAGTAACATTGAAACCGGATAAGCCAACAATGCTGCCTTCGCGATAAGCAACAAATGAATATTCGGGCTGAAAACTCTTAGAAAGCATCAAGATACGGTTTGTTTTATCAGGAATAGCTCGGCAAAATTTCGAACCAAATGCCTCTTCGTATAGCTCTGCAATTAGAGTTGAATTTTCTACAAGCCAACCTTTTTCAATATAAATAGCCATTTGATAGCCTTTTTTAGAATTGGAGTAGGTGTTCTATTAGAGCTTCTTGACTCCGTTATTTCAGATTATGAATATACTCTCCAAAAAGTATAACAAAAGTGATGAAAGCCACCATAAACAAAAAAACATTAAATACAAAAATTAAATATAGTCTAAAAGACTTATTTCCCGCTTCAATATAACTTTTATCACTTGAATCTAAAAATTTTCTCTTAAGTAAAAACTTTAAATATATAAACGACTCATTTTCATAGAAATATACCTTTTCCCGCCTATTTTCTTTCTGATTTAACTGTAATTTTTCTTTCGTATATTTTTTAAATTTACTAGACGCTAAGCTAAATCTGATAACGTTCACAATCATCATAAAAAACAGAAAGAACAAAACAAGAGTAAAAAGTACTGCTGCGTTTTCTAAGGTAAATATATTAGTTTCATCAAACATTATTAATTCCAAAACTAATAACTAATTTTGAGATATTTATTTAAAATTTTCGGTGTTAAAAATTGGAGTGGGTGTTCTATTAGTATGTGCGGTTTGTTACACACGCTTCAACACCCTAACTGAAAAGTACACACCTACTATTGCTAGCGCATAAATTGCTGTTAATGAAAGCCATAATTTTAAGGTGATTTCTTCCACAGACACTGTCCATTCACCTTTAAATGACCTGTGTATAGTGACAATTTTATTGGCGCTAGGAATACTTATATATTGTCTCAGATCATACGTGTTACTGTAATCACATTCTCCATTTACACAGGAATAGCTGCCAGAATCAAAACCAACTTGAAGCAGGTTAGAATTTGGAAGGTGATTTTCTGCCCGCTTTACATGCTCAAAGCTAGGATTTAACCACCCACCAAAAACAGAATATATCGGTAAAAAAATAAGCATCATGCAGAGCATCAGCACAAAAATACTCATAACTAATTTACGATTAAGCACACACACTCCTTGCTGTGTAATATCTTACTAATTGGGCGCATAAATGCTTTGTTAAAATTAGCGACGAAGAAGCACAAGCCAAACATTTTGCGTCCTTTTGAGTAACTTGTTAAGTGCACTTTTAATAAGACTTTGGTGTATAGGCTTTAGGCTCTGGAAGTAGCGAGGGCGTTGAATCAACATAAGTTAAAAATGACTGCCACAAAACTTTGGTTCTTTGATGAGTTAATTCTAAATTGCAGCCTAACCCCATAGCCGTTCTGATGGTGCCGTCGCGCCATGTTTCATAAACCGCACCACAGTGTTCTTTTCGATAACTGATCCAAGCCTCTTGCCCTTTTTTAATAGAAGACACAGACACCTCATCTTCCGAATACCGTTCAAGGCTTTTTGCCAAATATTTATCCATTACTTTTTCGGCCGCCACAAGGTCTTTGTACATACACTGATTTATGGCAAGCGTTGTCCAAGCATTGTCACAATCTATATTTTCTTCCGCTAACGCAGAAAAACTAAAAAACACTACTAGAAAAATACAAATTTTCATCAAGACTCCATGTAAACTTAACGCCTACCACACCAGAAAATTAGGAGCGTAATTTTTAATAAGACATCCATATTAAAAGAGATCAGAAATAACTTCAGCTGAATGAAATCCACTTTTCCATTTTTTTTGTATTTTATTTATCAGAAGTAAGAAAGATCTGTAAATCGAAGCTCAATTACAAAGAATTAGCAGTGTGTTTCAAACTGAAACCACGAGCAATCCTCGCGTTAACGATATTTAGGTTTTATTAAAATAGAACTGAATTTAGTAAGCTAAACCTAAGAAAGAAGCCGCTTACAAGCCGCTAATCCCGATCGCCGTTGTAATTCAGTGTGTTCACAATACTCAGCTAAGTAAGCTTCTGAACCAACTGCGGCTTTAAAGTGTTTCTCAAACCCTGTTGTGACTTCTAACCATTGCTCTGACGTGAGATTAATTCGTTGAAGAATAGGCGCTAGAGAGACATCAATACTCCCCCTTTTGTTCTCTCTCATAATCCTCCCTGTGAGATCGATTAATTCAAGGTAATCTATGAGTTTAAAAGGTAATCCTTCTGGTTGATCTTCTCTTTCATAGCCAATAAAGGGAAATAAAGTTTTTGGTTGAGTTTGATTCGCTTTGGCCACTTCAAGACGAGTCTTGATACTCGTATGCTTCGAGGTTTCTGGTCTTTTTTCCATATTGGCTCGCACTGGATTTAAGTCGACATAGGCCATACATGATACTAAAGCTGCCTCGTCTAATAACGCTTGTGACTTAAACCTGCCCTCCCAGAATCGGCCTGTACATTTGTCTTCATTGTTGGCCATACGAGCAATTGGCTCATTCAGCTCTCTCATAAACCAGCTGATGTCTGTGAGTCGTTCTCGATATTTCTCACAACTCTCATACACAGATACAAGCTCAAACTCTGCCATTTCTTTGTTTTCTAGATATTTTTCGGTGAATTGTGTGCCTTTATGCAAACGATGCCAACGCTCAAGCACTTCTCTGATAGACCAGCTATTGGCTTTCTCAGTATTAACATGAAGGACTAAGTGGGTGTGATTGCTCATCACCGCATAGGCGCAGACATCTATCGCAAAAATAGCAGCAAGAGACAATATCTTATCTTCTATCCAGCCTCGTCTGTGTTCGTAGCTTTGGCCTGTGAGCTTATCGCTACCGCATAGAAAGGCGCGTCGGACACAACGGGAGACGCAATGATAGTAAGAAGTATCTTGAAGACTTATTAGGGATTTACGTGGTTTAGGCATATTAAATTCCTCATCCTTGAGTGAATTCAATAAAACTAGATCATGAATGGAATTAGATCAAATTGTTAAGGGTGTCCTATTAGTACTACTTTGCTTCACCGAAATGAGGATTATAAAACCGTATCCACTTCATGATAGAAAATAACTAAAGAGTTAAACAACCAAAACAGATCTAACCAAAGTCGACGAACATTTGATGTAAAAGCGGGTTTTCCGCACTTAACGACAGTCTGGATAGGACAAGGTTCTTGAAACCGAGTGGGTGATAAAGACAGTTAAGTACGGATCTCATCAAGGCCAGAAAACCAACAAAAAGCGTTTTCATAACAGGCCGGATATATGTCTAGTACGACCCTTCATCGAGTTAGTGGAATTGGTAAAGGTCAAAAGCGGTTAATAAGAAAAAGACAAAACCACTTAATATTCAGAATTAAAAAGTGGTTTGGGTAACTATTGCCTTGACGGCACGGGAGCGTCCATATATGTCCTATTAGTTCGTTTTAAGGTTTAGTATTTTTTTGAAACCTACATTTTCAAAAGTTATGGCATTAAACGGAGGTTTTTTTAGCTCTTGAAACTTTAAGTTTGTAACCCTAATGCGCTCGTACTCTGCAGCTAAAAGCCAAGCAGAAACAATGGATAAAACGCATGATAAAATAGGAACTAGAATTTTTAGATCGCCTAATGAATCCAATTTTTCTTTATATGCGTACGGCAATATAAGTAAAAATAGAATGGCGAAAGAGAATTTGAAAAAGCTTTTCCAATAGTGATCATGCCTATATTTAAACTCTTCCCAGTAAATCTTTACCATTTCGATTTCTTCGATTTCCAATGCTTACTCCTCAAAATGCTAACGCCGCGCTCTGCGGAAATTTAGGAGCACCAGCGAGTAAATTTTCCGTAGCAGCGCCTTGTTAGCTTTTTTCATCGAATAAGTCAGACTGTTTCTTCTTTCTAACTGTTTCACAAGTCCACAAATCTCGTTTTTCACGTTCTTTTCGAGTCTTTTCCGGGAATAGTGCATTTATTCCTTTCCGATAACCTTCAAGTATTTCACGCTCTTCATCAATTAATTCAAATCGATCTTGGATTATATCTGCGGGACCAATCTCACAGCCGATCCATTTCCTTCCTTTAAGTTCAGCAGCCATATAAGTTGTTCCTGACCCACCGAATGGATCAAACACAATGTCACCTTCATTTGAGGCCATTTCAATAATTCTATCTAGCAGCTTTAACGAAAGCTCATTTGAGCCTTTTCTTCTTTTATATTTTGCATGCCTCACTGGTGGAATATCAGTCCAAATATCACTAATATTAATCCCAGCTGGATTCATTTTATCTTTATAACCACCATAATCTTTCAATTCACGAAAACACTTGGAACAAACATCCATTGCTAAACGATCTGGATGAAATGTGTTCGGCTTATCGCCTTTAATATAATAAAGGAGGGAGTAGTGAGATGGGTAAAGTCGGTTCTGAATAGGCAAGCTATATTTAATATCTACTCCTATCCAGTGACGAAACGTTAGCATTCCTTCAATATAGGAGGTAAGAGCGGCATTCCATTTTGGTAAATTCCAAAGAAATAAAGAACCTCCAGGTTTTAAAACACGAGAGCATTCCTTAATCCACTCTTGACACCAATGAATATACTTTTCAGTCCGGAGGCTATCATTTATCTCCGATGGATATAGCTTGTCTAGATTAAAAGGAGGATCTGCAAAAATTAGATCAATTGAATCGCTTTCTATTGACTTCAGTAATTCGTAACAGTCACCTTTGTAGAGTTTTCCTAATTCGGTTTCAAACTCCAACGAACATTCTACCATTGGTGACTCAACAGATGCCGTATGAGAGTCCACAAGCGGAAGAATTGTGTCAGCATTTTGTTGGATTGCTTCGATGATGTCTTTATCTAGCCGCCCCATTTTAAGGCGAAGTAAAAGCTCTGATATATTTCCAGTTTTTAAAATATTTTCTAAATCAAGACCAGTGGGTACAACATTATGCTCATTGTAGTACTTGAGCTTTTTTGCTGTTAGTCCGCACTGTTTAGCAAACTTTGCCAGATTACCACCTTTGCCCTTGGTGATATCTAATGCCTTAAAAAATTGATCCGAATAACCCATATTTGCCTCGAATTTGACCTGATCCGTAGTTTAGCAGCTTTTAGATGAGAATTGTAGACTATAGTCCGTCGACCATAGTCTACAAGCATAGCAAACTTCCCCTTATAAAAGGGGGATGTTATGAAACCAGAAGAAGCATTCGGCACAATTCTTAAACAAGCTCGATCAAATAAAGGATTTTCACAAGAACAACTAGCACATAGTTGTGAGCTTGATAGAACCTTTATATCGATGCTTGAGCGAGGCCAGAGACAACCGTCCTTGACCTCAATCCTTGCAATTTCGACATCTCTTGAAATCCCTGCCTACAAATTAATTAAACTTACTACGGATTTGATAGATGAAAATCACAAGGACTGAAGTACTCATAAACTCTGGCGGATTCTTTGACACACAGCAATTCAATGACGTGCTCGCTGAAATTGAAGAATCTATATCAAAAGTTGTATGGCCACTAAACTCACAATACTTTTCAATTAACCCTACCAAAAAGGGCAATGGTGTTAAACCAATTAAAAATGGTTGCATGTCTCACTTAGAAGGGCTTGGCTGGCAACTAGAAGAAAGGTTAAGAATAACGTCCACTATGCGTCCTGGCCCCCTAGACGCAGTAAAAACATTACCAAATGGAAGTGTGTTGGCTTTAGAGTGGGAGACTGGAAACATTTCATCTTCCCACAGAGCATTAAACAAAATGGTCTTAGGCATACTCGAAGGCGCATTAACTGGAGGGATATTAATACTCCCATCTAGGGCTATGTATAAATATCTCACAGATCGTATTGGTAATTTTCAAGAAATAGAACCCTATTTCCCTCAGTGGAGAAGGCCTGATATTTCTAACGGTTACCTTGCTGTTATCGAGATTGAGCATGAATATGAAGATGAAAATTCACCTCTTATCCCAAAAGGTACAGATGGCTGGGCGGAGTTCCAAGGAAGCTAACATTTTAATAATGCGCACGCTCGATTTGTCCGATTTATCCACCGCACCCAAAACGTCACATCTACTTAATTAATTTAAAGAAAGGTTACTTATCAACTGAAGACCTTCCTGGCTAAACGCGCATGCGCGTTATTTCAATTCCTAAATTTGCTTGTCGGGCACGGATATTTTCGTGCCCTTCTCATAACTATTTGATTCTACATATTTTAAAAATGGGCACAATGACAAAGCGTGCTATAACATTGCTTGTTTTAAAAGATAAGTTGGAGTGGATGTCATGTTAGTATTCTTGGTGTCTGTTTTAAATTTAGTAAAGGTCAATACCAGTACCTTTTTCGTTTGCAAGCGCACCTAAGTCAGAGATTAAGTATGTAAATGTTTCATAGAAAATACCTTCTGTATCTAGGTTTTCTTCCAAGTATTCATAATCGAGCTGTAAATCATCACCATAATCCAGACCTAGCTCCATCCAATGTTCGAGCATTTCATATGCCTCAGAAAAAGTTATTTTATGCCCAAGGCTATGACAAAAGTCGTTCCTGATGTTATTGATATCTATACAAACCTGATAAGTAACATTACACACATAACCTTTTTCTAAGCATAATTTAGCTTTTTTTGGAAAAGACCACGCCCATACTTTCTCACTATAGCCTGCGTGCTGGAGATTTTTCACAAGTATAGCTTCAACAACCAAGTGACCTTTCAATAAAAGATGAATCAAAGAACCGTCGGCTCCATCGTCACCAAGGCCTTTAAATATATTGTGATGAATAAATATACTTGGCTCTATCATCGCCTTTCTCATCGTGAAGTTCCTATGTATTTCATATAGACATAATGACTCCCCACT
>NZ_JXYC01000040.1:0-57402 GCF_000967665.1 Marinomonas sp. S3726
GAAGGGCGTGGTCTAAAAGCCTTATCTTTATGTTGAGAACCTTATCAATAGAATCACTATTAAGTTGCGCTCCTCGCCATAAATCTAGTGACTTTTATCCACACGCTGAGGCGGGAGGACTTATTCGTAGGCTCCCTAGACCCCTGGTAATGGTTAAGGTGAGAGCTATTTCTTTTTCAACCAAGAAATCAGACCATCAAGCTTAGGAGGTTGTTGTCGATGAATTTTAATAAACTTCAATCTTTTAAGTTCTGTTTTTTATTGGAACAGGGATTCTCTCATTTATCTTTGGCTTTGATGCTGGAAACACTCAAACAAGCAAATGACTTTTTACCAGAAAAGTTATACAGCTATGTACTTGTGTTCGATGACTCTCATCTAAGCCATTCAAAAATTGTTTATCAAAATGAAGCGGTTAAACCACTGTCAGTCCTAGCCCAAGGAGAAGGCTTTGATCTTATTGTGGTGTTAGGTGGAAACCAGCATCAGCAACAAGCGTCCCAAGGCCCAGATGCATTTATTCGACATCATTATTTAAAGGGGGCATGGTTAGTTGCGTTGGAAACCGGTGTTCATAGATTGGCCAGTTTAGGCTTATTAAAAAATAAACCTGTAAGCTGTCATGCGAATTACCTAAAAGACCTATCTGAGCAATATCCTAGGCTGCACTTTAACACCAATATCTTTAGCTTTAGTCATGGTATTTATACCTGTGCAGGTGGTCTAGCAACCGCCGATATGATGCTAGATTTGATCGACAGAATAACACCTGTTATCTCGCAAAGACTCTATGCTCAACTGGTTGTTGATAAACCACGCACAGGTGACGCTACCCAGAAAGGCGCGCTCAAAAAGCAGTTTTCTGGGTTAGGTAAAAGCTTAATCAATGCGATTGAGTTGATGGAGTCTAACTTGAGTGAGCCCCTTGAAATGCAAGAAATAGCCTTTCATAGTGGTGTTTCCACGCGACAGTTAGAAAGGTTATTTCAAAAGCATTTAGCTAACTCCCCAAAAAAGTTTTATTTACAGCTTAGGTTGAAGCATGCACGCGATAAGATCATTAACACCAGCCATTCAATTTTGGACGTGGCCTTATCCTGTGGTTTTACCGCTCCGACACACTTCTCAAAGTGCTATAAAGACTTCTTTGGCATGTCACCAAGACAAGACCGATCTGCCATGTTTGATGGTCAGAATACCAATGACTGGATAGATAGGTTAGTGTGCTAAGGATGCCAATTTTCTATGCATGCCAGTGTATTAAAGGTTAAAGGTGCCAAGGTTAATCAGGCTCTATTACTCAAAAAAATAATAATGCGCATTCATCTTCACTCTCTCAAAAGTGAAAAATAAGAGAGTGTTAAAAGGGATGATAAATAGGCGTTACAAGATCTTTCCAGTTTGACCTTAAGGAAGCTTAATAATGGCCAGTCACAGACAAGCGTTTTGGTTTGGAGTAAGGGACTTGCTCCCCTTAGTTTCAGGTGTATTACCTTTTGGTCTGATTGCCGGTGCCACAGGTGTTTCTATGGGAATGACACCTGAAATGATCATGGGAATGACGGTACTATTTTTTGCGGGTTCTGCGCAATTAGCCGCTTATTCTCTGATTCAAGATAATGCGCCTTTTATCATTATTGTATTTACAGTATTGGTCATTAATTTAAGGTTTGTGATTTACAGCGTAAGCTTCGCGCCTTTGTTAGGCCCATTAAAAAAACGTTATCGGCTGCCTTTAACCTTTATGTTGTCAGATCAAGTGTATGGGCTTTGCTCCATGCCAGAGCAGCAAGCTAAATCTAAAGGCGAAAGAGTTTTCTATCTAGCGGGCGTTGCTATTTCTATGGCTTTAAGCTGGTTTATTTCGGTGGTCTTAGGGGTAGCCCTCGGGGCTAGTATTCCCGCGAGTTGGTCGTTAGAATTTACCATTCCACTGGCTTTTCTTGCCATGTTAGTCACCACAATCACCAATAGAAGGCTGTTTTTAGTCGCCTGTATTTCTGCTTTGTGTGCCATCGCCTTTCAGCTTTTACCCTACAACATAGGTTTTATTGCGGCTGTGGTCGCTGGTGTTTCCTGTGGTTTGCTGTTACCAAACTTATTGCAAAAGAGGGTAGGAAAACATGGATAATTTAAGCCTTTGGTTACTCTTTTTTGCCGCAGGATTAGGCACCTTTTTTATTCGCCTTTCTTTTATTCAATTACATGCAAGCTCAGCGGCTTTGATTGAGCGAAGTAAGCCTATTTTAGCTCTGTTGCCACCGGGTATTTTAGCCGCGCTTTGTATGCCAGGAATCGTCTTTACCAGACCTACGAATGAGTATCAGATAGACCCTTTACAAATTCTTGCTGCCTTAGTCACTATCCTTATTGCTAAGTACAGCAGTAGCGTTTTTTGGCCAGTAGTAGGAGGTATGTTGTGCCTTTGGCTACTAAGAGCTTATGGGTAAAAAGTGGCTTATGGATAAAAGTGCTTATGAATAAAGAGACTGCTAACTCGATGACAGACTTTCTATTTGAGAAAAAACGATGCGACACCTCCCTTCTTTAACTGGGTTGCGTGTCTTTGAAGTGGCAGCAAGGCATGGCAGTTTCAAACTAGCAGCGGATGAGTTATGTGTGACGCAAGCTGCGGTGAGTCGTCAGATAAGACAACTTGAAGAGGGTTTTGCTGTTGACCTTTTTCTGCGTGGTCATAGAAAAGTCAGTCTCACCCCAGCAGGCAAAAAACTGTATTTAAGTACCCATAATGCCTTTGCTGATATTGCTAAAACTAGCCAAGAAATCCAATCAGAGTCTTTGCCAAACTATCTTAATCTATATGCCACAAGCTCTTTTAGCCGCTTGTGGTTAGTGCCCAGATTGCCACAATTACGCAAGTTACATCCAGATATACATTTGCAACTTACCAGCTTAGAGCAAAACCCTAATATGGCGGATAAGTTTGAGGCAGGCATTACCTTAGGGTTAGAAAAGAGTGAGCTTTACGAATCAGATTTTCTTTTTTCTGAAGTTATCTTTCCTGTGTGTACGCCGCAATTGTTAGCGGAAAATCCAGATATCGTAAACCTTGATTGCCTCATTCAGCATTCACTTTTGGAATTGGATTCAAAATTTTGGCAGGCAAAATGGTGGCAGCCTGTGGACTGGGCCACTTGGCTTCTTCAGCTAGATCAATCAGAACAGGATGAGCCTAAAAAAGCACTTAAAGGCGTAACGCCCGATATGATGTTCAGCCATTTTCCCATGTTATTAGATGCTGTTTTACAAGGAGTCGGAATTGGCCTTGGATGGCAGCACTTAGTACAGGATATGTTGGATGATGGTCGTTTGGTACGGCCTGTGCCAGACAGTTTTAAGGCGATTGAGCGTAAGCATTATTTTGTTTGTCGAAAAGATCTTGTGGATAAGCCAGAAATGGTCCATTTGCGAGACTGGTTACTCTCGCAAACGGCCATCTTTAGACATTAGCTAATAAATAGTGAATAAATGCTGATTAAAAAGGCAGCGGCAATTTGGCTGTTCTGCCGCCATCAACCACGAAGGTTTGTCCTGCAATGAAACTTGCTTGTTCCGAAGCAAGAAACACCACCATATTACCAATATCTTCAGGTTCACCCGTGCGTCCCACAGGGTGCATGGCAATCAGGTCTATGTGTGCTTGGGCGGGATCTGCTTGGTCATTAATATAGTTATTACTTAAATCTGAGTTAATCCAACCAGGGGCGATGGCGTTACAGCGTATACCATCCTTGCCAAGATCAATCGCCAAAGCTTGAGTTGCCCCATGAACACCGGCTTTAGAACCACAATAGGCGGTGTGATAGGGGTTAGCCCCTATGCCTTCGATTGAGCCAATGTTAATGATACTGGCGCCATGCTGAGTTTTGCTCTTAGTATTGCTCTTAGCTTTTAGTTGGGGGAGAAGGGCTTTGGCGAGAAAAACCGGTGCTCGCAAATTGACTATCATCATCTTATCCCAGCTTGCTTCATCCATATCTTGTATATGCTGTTCGAACATAAAGCCCGCATTGTTAACCAAGATATCGACGCCACCTAATGTGTCGGCAAAAGAGGCAATATCATAGGGTGCTTGGCGTTCACTTAAGTCTGCTTTTATATAAAAGACACGGGAATCATCGGCTAATGCTTGATCTAATTCTTGGCGTTGAGCTATCAGTACCTTAGCGCCAGCGGCTAATAGGCATTCGGTAATACCGCGACCAATACCACGGCCGCCACCTGTCACTAGGGCCAGTTTGTTAGTCAAAGTATTGCTTGTTTGTATATGGGTAGCATTCATTTTAAATCCTCAACCTGATACTGGCTTAGCGCCAGTGACTTCGATAGTTTCTCCAGCAATATAGCGGGACTGATCTGATGCTAAAAAGGCGATCACATCGGCAATGTCTTCAGGTTCGGCGATGCGGCCTAAAGGCACGGTTTTATTCAGCTCTTCCACTGCTTTGTCTGGGTCAAGGCCACGGCGTTCAAAACCTGTACGTATCATGGGAGTATTGATTTCATGAGGACAAACGGCATTCACGCGAATATTAAAGGGCGCACAATCACGGCCTAGGTTTTTTGTTAGTGCTGCTACAGCACCTTTACTGGTGCAATAAGCCACATGGGCAGGGCCTGGGTGAGTGCCCCAAACAGAGGATGTATTGACGATAGCACCACCATTTTGCTTCATATGAGGAATGCCAGCTCGACATAAAAAGAAGACAGCATTGAGATTAACGTCCATGGCCTGCGACCACATCTCATCACTGGTTTCTTCGACTGTGCCACGGGGGATGATGCCCGCATTATTAAGCAAAATATCAAGCCCACCAAAGGTTTCAACCGTTGCTTTAATCAGGCTCTCACAATAGTCTTTACTGCGTAAATCACCGGCATAAAAAGCGGCTTGGCCACCGGTTGAGGTGATCTCTTGGACGAGTTGAGCACAGGTCTCTTCCTCTCTATCCGCTATCATGACCTTAGCCCCTTCACTGGCAAAAAGCGTCACCAAGGTACGGCCCACACCACCTGTTCCCCCTGTTATGACACAGACTTTATTTTCGAAACGCATTGGCTTACTCCCATCTTGTTATTTTGTGATGAGACTCATGGTGGCGTAGGAAAAAGAGGGCGACAAACGATCTTTATGCTGCTTTCACTTAACCTTATGTTAAGTGAATGGTTGAGTGAAAGAGTAAGTGAATAATTGAAATGAGAGAAGACAGAGAAGAGAAAATAAAGATCAATCATGTATTAATTCTCATGGTAATGATCTGCTCAATTTAATATATTGGCTGTAAGTAATCTTAAACTTTAATCAAAGCGCCTTTAACCAAAACATCTAGCTTAAAACGAGGTCGAAATGTTAACCCTAGAAACCCTCATTACTTATCTTGCTATCTTGATAGGTTTTGCCTTCACCCCAGGTCCTGCCACCTTGCTAACCCTAGCAAGATCAAGCCAATCAGGTGTACGTGTGGGTCTTTTCACTGGGTTTGGGATTGCGGTTGGGGACTTAATTCATACCTTGTTAGCGGTATTGGGTATCTCTGCGATTATTCTTGCGTCAGCCTTGATGTTTAGCATAGTGAAGTACCTAGGGGCTGCTTATCTTATTTACCTTGGTATTAAGGCGCTGTTTGTTAAAAGTGACCTGAGTTTACCTAAACAAATGAGTGTCATCTCAGCTAAAGATGCCTTTCGACAAGGGGTTTTATTAGAAGTGCTTAACCCTAAATCTGCCATGTTCTTTTTAGCTTTCTTACCTCAGTTTGTAGCGCCAGAACAAGGCATGGTGGCTTTGCAAATGATGACACTAGGGCTTCTATTTGTGGGAATTGGGCTTTTTAGTACTTTTGTTGTGGCGTTAAGTGCCGGCAGAATAGGCGCATTTTTACGTCGTAATCCTATTCTCATGCGCCGACAAAATAAGGCGGTTGGCAGCATCTATTGTGGTTTAGGAGTGAAGCTAGCGTTTCAGGAACGCTAGGGAACCTGCGATTAAGTTACCTCTTCTCAGTCTTATCAGAAAAAGTATCAATCAAGGCGTCACTTTGCCGCTTTTTTCTGAAAAGAGCTGTAGGTACCTTTCGAGAAGTGACAACACAGGGTGTTACTTTTTCTGAAATGCCGTTTAGGCATTCTTCAAAGACCCGAAGGGCGTGGTCTAAAAGCCCTATCTCTATGTTGAGGACCTTATCAATAGAATCACTATTAAGTTACGCTCCTCGCCATAAATCTAGCGGCTTTTATCCACACGCTGAAGCGGGAGGACTTATTCGCAGGTTCCCTAGTTTTTATTTCACTTTTTGTTCCGTGAGATAAGCCTTAAATTCCGCAATAAACTGGGTCAATCTCGCCGAAGTATGTTTTCTATGTGGGTAGACTATCTGTATGGGAAAATGAGTTTGATGAGCCTTCGCTAAAATAGGAACTAACTGCCCTTGATTGATGAGATCTTGGGCGGCAAATGCTGGGGTATAACAAATGAATTTTCCATGGCGTGCTAGCTGAACCGCTGCTGAGGCACTATTCACCCGTACCTTATAATTTGGCGTTACTTTAACTCTGCTTTCTATTCTACCTTTCGTGTTATTTCCTTCCATAGCATCTTGGTTTTCAATGGCTTCGAACGACCAATGATTTTCACGGGAGTTGTCATCAAGTACACAAGGCAAGTCGCTTAAATCACTAAATTGTTTAGGTGTTGGGTAGCTCTCTAAAAAGGCCTGAGAGGCGCATAGCATCATGTTCACCTTACCAATATGGTTGGCGATTAAGGATGAATCTTCTAATCTACCAATGCGAATGGCTGCATCAACCCCTTCGTTTATCAAATCCACATATCGATCGCTTAATAGAATATCAATCTCTAATTCTGGATAGGTTTCTATAAGCTTTGCCACAAAGGGCATGACAACCTGCTCACCATACGTTGTCGGTACAGCAATTCTGAGTTTACCCGCCACATTTTGAGATGACTGAGTTAATTGAGACTCTAAGTTATCTAAATCCTCAAGCAGAAGTTTGGCCTGCTCATAATAGGTTCGCCCCATGACTGTTGCCTGTATCGAGCGAGTAGAGCGTGTCATTAAACGAATCTGCAAGTGAGCCTCAAGCTGAGAAACCTGTGTACTTACCATGGCCTTAGTTCGACCCAAGCGTTTAGCCGCTGCAGTGTAAGAGCCTTCTTCAAACACTGTGATAAAGGCTTCCATCAATTTTAATTTGTTGATTGTAAAATTTTCCTAAACAGTGATTTCAAAATATGGGTAATTGTTAAATATATTAGATTTTAGATAATAAAACTATCAAAGGTGGTGAATGAAGAAATAAACCACCTCCCATAAGAGAGTCAGTTAGAGACTCAGTTCGAAAGTTTTGTTTTGAAATAGCGTCTCAGAGACAGCTTAAAAGCTTAAGAGGAAAAAATTATGTTAGTAAATGGTGTATGGCAGAAAAATTGGGATCCAGTACAAAAGAAAGATGCTCAAGGTCGATTTATTCGCCAAGACAGTGTGTTTAGAGAGCGTATCACTGACCCCGCAAAAGCCGTTAAAGAAGGCCTAAGATTGTATGTTGCCTACATTTGCCCTTGGGCAACGCGAACCTTGATTGCCCGCTCCTTATTAGGTTTAGAAGAGCAAATAGATGTGAAGGTAGTAGAGCCTGTATTAACAGACTTTGGTTGGAAGTTTGGTGATTTTCCTGGCGCAACAACAAGTGCGATAAGGGATGTGGAATTTGCGCATCAACTTTATACGCTAACAGACCCAGACTATTCGGGTCGTGCTACTGTCCCTGTGCTTTGGAACCTTTCAGAAAGCCGCATTATGAATAATGAATCTTCTGATATTTTAAGAGTATTAAATGAAGATTTAAGACCGATTCATAAGTCTGATATCGACCTATACCCGAGTGCATTACAAACGAAAATAGATGCTTTTAATGACAGGATTTATCACTCACTTAATAATGGGGTTTATCGTGCTGGTTTTGCCTCAAGCCAACTTGCTTATGATGAAGCTTTCGCCGATGTTTTTAATTGCTTAGATGAACTTGAAGTGCATTTCGAGCAGGTAAACTATGCGGTGGGAGAGCAAATAACTGAAAGTGATATTCGTTTATTTGTGACCTTGGTACGTTTTGATCCTGCCTATTTCTGCTTGTTTAAAACCAACTTACGCCGCATTTCTGATTATCCTAATTTGTCTGCGTATCTTGATCGTTTATTAAGTATCAAAGCCTTTAGTGAGAACACACGAGTCGACCATATCAAAGCAGGTTATTACTCAGTGAAAGCCTTAAACCCATCGGGAATTGTGCCACAAGGCCCTGAATTACCATGGTTTAAATACCTAAAGGCTGGGCAATTTCAAACTCAAAAGCCAGCCGAGGAGGTTGCCTAATGTCTCTCGCTCCTGTGATGTTTATTAGCCATGGCTCGCCCATGTATGGTCTTGCTCCCGGCATTGCTGGGCAGCAATTAAATGAAATCTCAGGTTTGTTTGACCAAAGTTCAGCAATTGTCGTTATCTCACCCCATTGGATGACACGAGGAAATGCTATTACGCATAGTCGTGAGCCTGGCATTTTGCATGATTTTGGCGGCTTTCCGAAAGCTTTATATGAGCTGACTTATCCTGCTATGGGTCAGCCGGAACTTGCTCAAACCATTCAAACCTTGCTTGCACAAAAAGGTGTACAAGTCCATTTAGATCCAAGGCGAAGTTTCGATCATGGGGTCTGGATACCCTTACTGCATTTAAGGCCAGAGGCGGATATTCCCATTGTGCAAGTTTCGCTTAATGTGGATGCTACACCAGAGGACTTGGTTGATTTAGGCTCTCACTTGTATTCATTGCGCGAGCAAGGTGTTGCGATTATTGCTTCCGGCGGGTTAACCCATAACTTGTACGATATCCAAATGAAGCATCAAAAAGTCGCTGACTATGCAGCAAGGTTTGAGTTATGGGTAACCGAACAGGCGCAAAAACGTAATCTAAAAGCTTTGCAAAATGCGTCTGTGAAGAATCCAGATTTTAAACCGTCACACCCGACGCCAGAGCACTATTTACCTTTGTTAATTGCGATGGGAGCGACAACCAAAGAGGATGAGTTTAGCCAGCTAACCAGCCCTATACAGCATCACTCTATCTCAATGACGAGCTTTCTTTGGCAAGGCACATCTTAGTATGACAAGAAGAGGAGCTAGCAAATGCGAGGGATAAAATTAAAGGTAGCGCTTAATATCATAGAGCAGGGACTAGAGGAGGCTGAGAAACAAAACTCAGCGCCCTTGACGTTAGTTGTACTTGATACTGGTGGCCATATTAAAGCTTCGGCCAGTCAAAATAACTCAGGCACAGCAAGATTCGATATTGCTAAAGGTAAAGCTGCTGCGGCTTTAGGGTTAGGTTTTGGCACAAGGCAGTTTTATAACCTAGTGAATAAAAATGTATTGCCAGAAATGTTTGCTACAACCATTAATGGCGCAACGGGTGGCAATTTTATCCCCTTACCCGGTGGTGTTTTAATACTGGAGGCGGGCGAGATTATCGGCGCCATAGGGGTATCGGGCGCAAGCTCAGATCGAGATGAATTTATCGCCATAAAAGCCATCGAAAGCCTTGGCCTAAGTGCTTCTGCTTAAGGGTTTGAGGTGAGTGAGTATTAGAGTTAAGGTTGAGCTCTCTAAATATCCAAGCTGGTGGTCATTGTTTTATGCGAGACATGTCATTTTATATTCATCACCTCAAAACAGAGCTTAGGCAAGTCAGTACGCTTGAAAAAGCGGAATCTAGCCGTCGTTATTTTCCCGAAGGGTTTGAATGTCTTGGAGTCAATGCAGCGGATATCAAACAGATACTGAAAAGGTTTCAAACTGAGTATGCTGATCTTAACGCTGAACAAACTTTAGAGTTAACCGAAGCCTTTCTCAAAGAAGCCAAATATAACGAAGAGTTCTTATTAGCCTTTGCACTGATAAACAAGTTTGTAAAACGCCATTATGAAGATACCTTATTAGCACGTTTTGAATATTGGTTAGAGCACTATGCGGATAATTGGTCCTTGGTGGATGATTTATGTCTTAAATCTATATTTAATTTCTTAATGGCGCGCCCTCATTTAATTGAGTCAATGCAGCATTGGGCATTATCGAAAAACCCTTGGTGTCGGCGAGCCTCCTGTGTTGTCTGGGTAAAGTTTATTAAGCGTAAAATGGGCAAGCAAACCTATTTCCTAAATACGGCTTTGGTTTTTAAACAGTGCAACTTATTGCTTGAAGATAAGAATGAGTTTGTACAAAAAGGGGTGGGTTGGCTATTAAAAGTAACGGCAATAGAGCACCAAGCTGAAGTTATCCGCTTTATTAAAGAAAATATCAATCGCTTTACAAGGCCTACATTACGTTATGCTATTGAGAAAATGGATGGCGAGACCCGAAAAGTTATGTTGCAACTGTCATAAAACGATAGGTTAAAGGTTATTAATCTTTGCTCGCAAACCTTTGCCTGAATTGAGATGGGCTCAGTCCCATCTTTTGGTTAAACGCTTTGCGATAGGCGCTTGTGTCTAGATAGCCCACCTTCAAGGCGATGGATTCCACACTCAAATTAGAAGATTCTAAAAGGTCGCAAGCACTTTGGATGCGGGTGTTTTGAATATATTCACTGGGTGAGAGCTGAAGGTGTTTTTGAAAACGCCGTAATAAAGTGCGCTCGGTTAAATGAGTTAGCTGGGTTAAATCACCGACTTTAATCGGTTTTGCATGATGTTGTTGAATATAGTGTTGGCAGGCAAGCACACTTTGGTCTGAGTGTTTATTGGGTTTAAATACTTGATAGTAGGCTTGCTCTCTATGCCCTGTGTCGACAACGAGTTGTTTGCCTAATTGTCGCATTAAGCTTGGGCAGGTGAGTACAGACACTAGCTCTAAACCAAGATCTAGCCAAGCCATCAAGCCACCAGCAGTAATGATATCTTTATCATTAATCAGAATCTTATCATCTTCTATTTTCGCTTTAGGGCAATGTGTCTTTAGCTTTTGGCTTAATTGCCAATGAGTGGTAACAGGCCTGTTGTCTAATAGTCTGGTATTGGCGAGCAGAAAAGCGCCTGCACAGGCTGAGCTTAAAATTGCACCTTGCTTGTGTTGTTCTATCAGCCACAAATTTAACGTGTTGAATGACGCTGTTTCATTCGCTAAATAAAAGTCAGACCCCAAACTAGGCGGGAGAATAATGGCATCAAATACTTGGCCGAAGGGCTTGGATGCTGTCTTACTAGACCAGTCAATTAAGCTCACGTCAAAGATTGGCTTTGCGGTATCTTCACTACTGGACCCGGATGCTGAACTTGCTAATTCATCATTTGGTTCTAGTGGATTTTGAGCCAAATTTAGACTTGGTAATAATTGTGGAGAACGAATGCCATTGGCGAGTAAGAAGAGCTCTTCAAGGCCATAAAGGGCTGATTTCAGTGCATTAGGGTAATTTACGATGGCAATCTTAATCATAAAACTGGCTCAACAATGGATTTTAACTAAACAAAACGAAATGTCTGATTTTGCATTAATTGTGTCTAATTAGACGCTTATGGGTCAAGCTTTTAACTCGCATAATGTCTATCAAGCTATCGCCTAGCAATTAAAGGGCGGTTGTTAGCTGAGAGCCTGAATAAGCGCTTTCAATGAATTGAGTTTAATAAAAGGTAGAAAAAATGAGCCAATCCTCAAACAACAAATCCGCGTTAATTATTATTGATCCACAAAATGATTACTTACCAGGGGGGAAGTATCCTCTTTGGAATATGGAAACTAGCATTAAGCAAATTATTGAGGCGATGGATAGAGCTAAAGCAAAAGGCATGTCGATTTACTTTGTACAGCATATCGCTCCAGAAGATGGTCCATTTTTCCAAAAGGGCAGTGAAGGCGCAGATATTATCGCCGCGCTTAAAAAAGAAGCCCCTGATGCTAAGGTAGTGCAAAAAACGTATGCCGACAGCTTTGAGCAAACTGAATTAAATCGCTTACTCAAAGCAGAAGGCATCGAAGATCTAGTGCTTTGCGGCATGATGACGCAAAACTGTATCACCCATACGGCGCTATCAAAAACAGCAGAAGAGTATCAGGTTTCAATCTTGGCGGATGCTTGTACAACGGTGGATGAGATGGTGCATAACATTGCTCTAGCGGCCTTATCTGTTCGTTGTACTTTTAGACCGACTGATTCTCTTTAACATCAGTCGTTGCTTTTAATTAGTTGATTAAACTCTAAAGGCCTATGTCTTTGCAATATACAGGGTGTTGAACTTCGGTAACTTGTTCTTCATAGCTAATATAGGTTTTGAGTGAGCAAATAGGCTCAGGGCTTGGTGTTGCAAAGTAACTAACGAGTAAGTTTATAAGGCTAGAAAAGAGAACGAGTTCGACACCTGTCATATGCTTTCCTTAATGCTAATAAGTGAGCTTAAAGGTTAGGTATATGCTTTGAATGTCTCTAGGTTTTTTCGCTTATTAACAATGAGGTATTATCTAATATCAGATTCGTTTAGAGCATAAAAAAACGCCCTCTATTAAGAGGGCGTTTACGTTTTAAATTATCGACTAGATTTAAACTTTGAACTGGTTGAGGTCTGCATTCAGGCTAACCACACTCATAGCGATATCTTCATTTGCTTGGGCAACACGATTCGCATCAGCTCCTGTGTCTTGTGCAATTCGGTTGATATTATCAATGTTTCGTTGTACTTGATCAGCAACGGAAGCTTGCTCATCTGCTGCAGTGGCGATTTGGCTATTAAGCTCAGCGATATCATTTACCGCTTTAACGGTATCTTCAAAACTGTTTGCTGTTTGTTCACCAATTTCAGAGCACTGTTGTGTAATACTTAAGCCTTTGCTCATTCGGCTCATGGCATCTTCAGCACCACGTTGAAGGTTTTCAACTAGCTTTTGAATATCTACAGTCGATGTTTGCGTCCTTTGTGCAAGAGATCGAACTTCATCTGCAACAACGGCAAAGCCTCGGCCTGTTTCACCTGCTCTGGCAGCCTCGATAGCAGCATTAAGTGCTAAGAGATTCGTTTGCTCTGCAATGCCTTGGATGGTATCCAGTACTGTTCCAATATTGTTTGTTTCTTCAGCTAGGTTACTGATGCTGTCTGAAGTTTCCTGTACATCTTTAGCCAGTTGAGAGGTGATTTTTTGGTTTTCTTCAGCTGCTTTCTTACCTTTAGAAACCATTTCACGTACATTGTTAGCAACTTCGGATGCCTCTATTGTGCTTCTTGCTACTTCACTGGTTGCCTTGCCCATTTCATCAACTGCTTGAGCCACTTCAGCTGTTTCTACTTTTTGTCTCTCTACACTATTAAGGGTGTTTTGAATCACATCAACAGCCGCTTCTGAACTCGCATTTAGGTGGTCTGAAGAGTTCGAAACACTTGAGATAATACGGTTTAATTTTTCCATGAATTGGTCGAGCTTATTAGCAACAACACCTAATTCATCTTTGGACTTAAAGTTAAGTCTAATGGTTAAATCACCTTCACCACTGACAAGGTCTTCAAGTCTGACTAGTAGTTCTTTTAAGGGCAGTACGACAGATCTCCCTATAACATAAGGAATGAAGACTCCAAGGATCAAGGCAATGACAAGACAGATAGAAATGATTTTAATCGCGTGTTGCTCATCTTGATAAGCTTGCTCAGCCGCTCCTGTAGAGAATTGTTGAACTTCATTTAAGACTGCAATTAATTGTTCATCTAGAGAGTGGTTTAAGTCCTCAACTTTTTTAATTTGGTCTAGTGCACTTTGTATTCCTTCACTTGAAATTGTATTGAGGAAGGTTTCTGTTTCCTTTTCTAATAAAAAGAACTCGTCTTCTATTTTAATGTATTCGGCATGAAGTTTTTTATATTCTAATTTGGATGCTGGTAGTTCGACTTCTTGTTCAAGTTGTATTAAAAAGGCCTCAGCTTCAACGATTTCGTCATGTAATTTCTTTATGGACTTCTGTAGATCTGAAATCAGTTTGTCCGTTTCTTTGGATTGCCCCTTGCCATTTACTACATCAAGCAAGGAGTGAGATATCACTTTCTCTAACGCTATGGCCTGTTGTAACTGGTGCTCTGTGATTAGCGTTAATGTTTCTGTGAGGGGGAGGTGGTCTCTGGATATTTCTTTTATTTCATGGCCAATTTTTGCCATTTGAGCAAGCGCAAACCAGCCCAATGTAGTAATGAGAACTAATTGAATAGTACTCATTAATATAAACTTCTGAGAAATTTTTATGGAACTTAACATTTAGCTCTCCAAATCAGATAACGATTTATTCGTAACAGTTATTCGAAGCTTATTTTCGAAGCTTTTTATCCAAAACTTTTTATTCGAAGCTTTTTATTCAAAGATAAGTTCTTTCGTTTTATTTTTAAAATTAGTTAAAATCTTTAGCGCAAAGTCAGCATCATCTGAGACAAAATGTTCTAGCTTGTCATCGTCCATAAATATAGTCATTTTACTGACATCTACCAGTTCATCGTTAGAAAGTTTACGAAACCCCATACGCCACTCTGAAAAACTACGGTTCGTTATTTTAGCGCGTCTTAAACAGGTTACTTTTGAGTGGCGGGTGTCTTGCTTAATTTTTTCGTAGAGAGTATCAACGCTTGCTTCACTGCCCTCAAGTACTTGGATAAATGTACCTGCCCCGTTATAAAGTAGGACACCAGAGATAGTGTCTTTTTCATTATTTTTACGAAAGCTATCTAGCATTTTGATTAGTTCAGGGGTGGAGAATTTTTTTTCGGCTTTACTTATATAGGCAACAGAAATCATAGGGAAGCCCTCCTTAATCTTAATCATGCACTATGAAAGCCAGTTATAACGTTTGCTTATGTTTTGATTTTGTAGTGTTTTGAAAGCAATAAGGTATTTATATTAGTAAAAGCTAAAATCTGACGTGATTCGCTATATCAGTAATTTGAATGAAACAAAAATGCTGTAAAGATTTGATAATGATTTAAACTACTTTTAACTCAGCTTATAAATATATTTTTATTTTTGATACCAGCGAGCTAATAGTTTGCTGAGTTCTTTACTGGCGCTATTTCGTTTTTCACTTTCTCTTATTAAGGCTGACCAAGCTAGGTCTAGGCCTTTTTCGCCGAGCTTCGTATAGCTTAATCTTTGTGATTGTAATGCTGCATCTACTGCCCATTTAGACAGAATACTCATACCTAATCCTGCGCTAATTAATTCTATGATGGCATCTGTCATTTCTACCACTTCCACCTGTTGAGGAATAACAGCAGAGGGACGAATAAAGCGTTCATATTCAAACCCAGGTAAGACATTTTGGCTATAGGTGTAATACTGCTCTTGGCTAAGATCTTGCGCTTCGATATAGGGTTTATGGCTGAGAGGGTGGTCGTGAGGGGTAACCAATACTAGCTCGTCTTCAAACAGTGGAATGGGAATAATACCAGGGGTTGCGAGATAACCCGGTGCAATGACGATATCCACTGACCCATGTTGCAAACTGGTAATCGGGTTTTGTGTTGCTGAGGCGACTAATTGTAATTTGAGCTTAGGCGCTTTTTGGCTAGCGTATTGAATAAATTCAGGTAACCAGTGATAGCAAGAATAAGAGGCGACACCAAGCCGTACTATTTGGTTTTGATCACTGGCATTTTGTTCAAAGTCATTTTCAGCTCTTTCAAGCACAGGTAGCGAGTGCAATGCCGCTTGAGTGATTAAACTGCCAGCAGGTGTGAGTTTTAAGCGCCTGCCTTCTTTCTCAAAAAACTTGCCTCCCATGCGGCGTTCTGCCTCGGCGATTCTGTGACTCAAAGCCGATTGGCTAATGCCGAGAGCATCTGCAGCTTGTGCCACATTACCTAATTCTGAGATAGCTTTAAGCATTTGCCAGTGTCTAATTTCGAGCTTCATTATTGAGCCTGTATTGTTGGTTAATACATGCAAGTTTTGCATATATATAATGATTAATTCACTTATATATTAATCTAGTTTCAACTATTGTCTAGCCTATTGAAGCGTTACTGGAATCTAAGGCTAATAAGGACAAAACTGAATGAGTTCTAACCAAATCAAAGAGATACAAAGTGTGAGCACACAAGCAAGTGGCCCAATAATGATGCTGTTAGCTGCGATTGGCTTTGGATTTAATCCACTCTTTGCTCAAATACTGTTTGCACAAGGTATGTCGGCTGAAATGGTGACGCTTTATCGTTTTATCTTACCTGGTATTCTCCTGTCATTTTATTTGCCAACCCCTGCTTCACTATGGCCAGAAGTGAGCAGAATGCTAATGCTAGGGTTTGCAAATGGGATAGGTATTTTTGCCTACTTTTATGCTTTACAAACTTTAGCTTCGGCGACGGCGATTCTGATTTATTACACTTATCCTTTTTTCTCCTTACTGCTTGGCGTACTTATTTTTAAACGCAGTGTGAATACGAATGCGGTTTTATCCGCTGCTTTAGTGTTGATTGCGGCATCATTAGTGATAGATCCCGCTGCTTTATCGATGGAATCTAAATTTGCTTTAATAGGTTGCTTCCTTGCACCTTTGGTATTTGCTTTTCAAATTCAATATTTGGCTAAGCCTAAACAAAGTTTAACGGCACCAAGAAGGATGGCATGGGGCACGCTTGGGCACCTGATTGTGTTGATTCCCTTAGCCATTTATTGTGCTCCACAAATGATATTTCCTGTAGAAGCGAGCGGGTGGTGGGCTTTAATCGGATTAGCTTTTATTGCGGCGGCTATTCCTCAACTTTTATTTGTGATGGGAGCCATTAAAACCAAGCCAGAAATCATTGCGATTTTTGGTTCTGCTGAGCTGGTGGTGGCCATGTTGTCTTGTGCTTTATTGCTAGATCAAAGTTTAACTCGATTGGATATCACGGCCATGTTATTGGTGATGATAGCGTTAGCGATTCGTCATCCTGCCCCTAAACAAGAAAGTAAGCCACAACAGACAGGTTCTCATTTCTCCAAAGCGGTAGTCCAGCCACTAAAGCAAGCCTCTTAAAGTGATTGCTGTTAAACTCTTTTTCTTACGTTATTAGGGCAAGCACCTAGGTTTAAAACTTAGGTTTACGTTGAAGATTTAAGTTGAAGGGTAAAGATGATTGCAATCATATGGATGACAGGCAGTTTGGTGTCATTTTGTCTAATGGCGGTAGCGGCAAGAGAATTAGCTGGTGAATTGTCTATCTTCCAAGCTCTCTTTTTTCGCAGTTCCATTGGCCTTATTTGTTTGAGCCTGGTCTATCTTGGGATCAAAGAAAAACCACAACTGAGTACCAATCGATTAAAACTGCATTCTTTACGTAATTTTGTCCACTTTGCAGGGCAGTATGGCTGGTTTATGGGAATCAGCTTATTACCATTGGCAAATGTGTTTGCATTAGAATTTACTGTCCCTGTTTGGACGGCCCTTATTGCCGCCTTCTTTTTAAAAGAAACCTTAACGCAGAAAAAAATAATTGCGATTTGCCTTGGTCTGATGGGGGTTCTCATCATAGTGAAACCAGGCTATGGCATTTTTGAGCTTGCTTCCTTAATCGTCATCGGGGCGGCTATGTGTTATGCCGTTGCTTATACCACCACTAAAGCCTTAATGACCACCGAGGCGCCTTTTAGCATCTTGTTTTATATGTGCCTTTTACAGTTACCTATTGGTTTTATTGGATCAATTGATCATTGGGTTTGGCCTGAGGGAGCTCAATGGATTTGGTTAAGCTTAATTGGAATGACGGCTTTAACAGCGCATTATTGCATTACCAAAGCGATGGGCCATGCCGAAGTGACAGTGATAGTCACGCTGGACTTTTTACGCTTGCCGCTGGTCGCCTTAATTGGGGTTTTCTTGTATCAAGAGGCATTTGAGCTAAGTTTAATTCTAGGAGCTGGGGTTATGTTATTAGGAAATCTGGTAAACACCCAACGCAAAGCTAAAACTTAATGTAAGTTGAGAAGCTTATCTAAGCGTGATGTAAGAGCTAAATAAGAGGGAGAAAAACAACCGTCTAGCTTTTCTATTTTAGGATGGAGAGTCATGAACAAGGTCCTTTTATCGCTTATTCATACGTTTTTTAAGATGGAATCTTCAGCTGGCATCTTGTTAATGTTAGCGGCAGTTCTTGCTATTGTATTTGCTAATACTCGTTTAGAGCCCTTTTACCAGCTGCTCCTATCAACCCCAGTAGAAGTACGTATTGGCGCACTCGAAATTGCTAAACCTCTTTTGCTCTGGATTAATGATGGCTTAATGGCCGTCTTCTTCTTTTTAGTGGGATTAGAGCTGAAGCGTGAACTGTTAGAAGGTGAGTTATCCAATAAAGAGAATGTTATCTTGCCAGCGGTTGGTGCGATTGGGGGGATGGCGGCACCTGCTCTGATTTACTTGTATTTCAACTATGGTGATCCCCTTGCTGAAAAAGGTTGGGCGATTCCTGCGGCAACAGATATTGCCTTTGCTTTAGGTGTATTAGCTTTACTAGGCTCTCGCGTCCCCATTTCCATTAAAATCTTTTTAACCTCTTTGGCAATATTCGATGATCTTGGGGCTATTCTGATCATCGCATTTTTTTATACAGCAAAAATTTCTTCAACCGCATTAATCATAGTGGCCTTGTGCATTCCTGTTTTGTACTTGCTCAATCGCTACAATGTAATTACTAATAGTCCTTATATTTTTATCGGTATTATTATGTGGGTAGCCATGTTGAAGTCTGGCGTTCATGCCACTTTAACTGGGGTAATTCTTGCTATGTTCATTCCATTAAATGTTAAGGGCAGCCATGTTTCCCCCCTTAGAGTAATGGAGCATGACTTCCATGCTGTTGTTGCTTTTGTCATTTTACCCATCTTTGCTTTCTCAAATGCGGGTCTCAATCTAACCGGTGTTAACTCAGATCAAGTATTCCACAATGTGCCTTTAGGTATTGCTTTAGGCCTTTTCTTTGGCAAGCAAATTGGGATATTTGTGATCTGTTACTTAACCATCAAAATGAAGTTTGCAAGCTTACCTAATGGCATGAGTTGGAGCGCTTTATACGGTACAGCAACCTTGTGCGGCATTGGCTTTACCATGAGCTTGTTTGTCGGCTCCTTAGCCTTTGAGGCCACAGGCATTAACCTTATTTTTGATGAAAGGCTGGGTATTATTATGGGGTCGTTAACCTCAGGAATAGTGGGGTATCTAATCCTGAAATATAGCCTTAAGAAACCAACCTGAAAGGCTTTAAGCCAGATTAAGTATGGTTTGAAAAGCAGCGCCTATGCGCTGCTTTTTTTGTGCTCGCCGCTTTCTACAGGCTATTTCTAGAATAAATTTTATACACAGATTAAGCCGCGTTTCTGATTGATTTCCTCGTTATGGTTTAAACACTTACTTAACTAAAACAAATAACTTGATACAGAAAGGGGACATAATGTCTGGGTCTAATTTGACACTGCAAAATCTTGTAGAAGCCATTATGAATTCAATTGCGGATGCTCAAGATCAAATCGAACAGCAAACGCTAGACAATATTAATGAATGGTTTGATGAAGAAGGGCGCCCCAAAATGGTGTCTTTTAAAGTGCCTTCCTTACACCCTGACGATGTTGAAAAAAGAGCCCAGGGTGAGGCGGCAGAAAGAGAGGTAAACATTCCTCTTCTCACCCTAATGCACACTCATTTATAGCCTCTAAAGAGCGTTTAAACCTGCCTGATAAACGCTCTATTTTACTGATATGGGTACTTCTTATGAGTTTTTTAAATAGGGTTTTGACCTATATGTGGTTTAGTTATCGCTGCTTTTATTGATAAAAGTGCGTTAAAACATATTCCTGAACACTGATTCATTTCACCTTCATCTTAAGTTTGATAACATCAGTTGCCCTTTAATAGGGCGTTATTCATAGAGAAAAGTTTAAAAGAAGGTTTTGGTTATGCTCAGTTTGTTTCGAGCACTCAGTTTTGCTGAGGGTGTTTCGTATGTCATGATTCTTTCAATTAGTATGGGGCTGTTAAGCCGAGACTATGTCTCTATGATAGGTATGACCCATGGTATTTTATTTATGATCTACCTAGTATTGCTGGCCCTAGTTTCTGAGAAAGAAGGGTGGTCGAAACAGGCAAGAGGTGGGTTATTTATCGCTTCTATTGTTCCTTTCGCATTTATTGGAGCCGAATTATTCTTGCGTAAGTCTTCACTAAAAGGTAAGCCTTTAGCCAGCTAAGTTAAACTTTCTCTTTTTAAAGATTGCCCCTATTAGTGCGTTTGATAGACAAAATAGGGGCCTAAGCTTTTTAGCTATTTGTAATTAGCCAGATGTTTGCTGGCAGTTATTTTTGGCTCTTTACTTCTAATATTTGATTAAAGAACTGATCAGATAGGTAAAGATCACCGGAAAAGTTTTGTACTCGCTTAATTTTTCCATCTTCTATTTGATAAAGTAGTATCCAGTTTAAATCTATATTGTCTTGTGCTTTCGTGCTCCAGCCGCGATGGGCATCGATGACATAGGTATCGTTTGCCGCTAGAATCATGACTTCGGCTGCAAACCCCGCTTTACCTAGCTGCCCGAAAAAAGAAACGAACTCATCTAAACCACGTTTTGTACCTGCAAGAATATGTTGTCCTGGTATGTGCCATTCAACGTCCTTATCTACAAATTGTTTGATGGCTTCCATATCACCTTTGCTGTAGGCACCAAAAAAGCCTTGGACAACGTGTAATGCGGCACTTTTTTCTGAGCCTGCTGCAACAGGGTTTTCTGGCTTTGGCCATAAAGAGGGTTGGTTTATTTCGATTGCATCTAACGCTGCTTTTGGGTTCTTAATCATTGTGTCGGCAAACAGTGTGCTTGAAATAAAGCCTAAGAATACGGATATTATGAGTGCTTTCATAAGGAGTCTCTCTAAGTTTAGGTAGTAGGTTATGAAGGTAGAACCTGATAACGATGAATCATGAAACCATCATTACTATTGACAGATACCTGCCAATTCTCATGAAACAGTGCATTGATTGATTCGCCATTGGTAAGCTCTCCTATTAAGCGCACACTAATTTTGGACTCAAATAGATTGTCTTCAATTTGCGCTAGTGTGACTTCTTCGATTAAGTGATCCACCCCTGGTTTAAACATTCCTAGTAAGCTCTTGTACCAGTCATTAAAGCCTGCTTTGCCTTTGAAAATATCGCCTGCGGCATCCAGTTCGAATTTTTCAGATAGGTGTTTTAAAAAATAGTGATTGTCTTCAGGTAGTTCATCAAAGTTTTTAAACCATTCATGTACAAATGCTTTGAATTTGGAGCTTAACTCTCCAGTGAGCACTCCAATTTTATCTATTAGACGATCGGCGTGATGTTTGGCTCTTCGTTCGACATCTTCTTGAGTGTTGTAAATGTTAGGGATATACACCATTTGATGGGTGTAAATAGGGTCTTGATATACCATGCCACTCAGGTAGCAAACTTGTTGGAGTGGGCGAATTAACTCTTCTATGGTGAAGTGGTTATAACCTAAAGGATCGTAAGAGTCCTTTGGACCACCCACAGTAAAAGACAATATAAACGGCTTATCTTTTAATTTATTTCCTTCTGGGCCATAAGCGAAGTTGAACGCAAAGACATCATCAACCCATTTTTTTAGCAAACCAGGTAGGGAATACCAATAAAAAGGAAATTGTAAAATCAGAATATCGGCTTCCAAAAGGGCATTTTGTTCTGCTTCAATATCTATTTTGTAGTCTGAATAAAGTTGATCAAGACGGCGTATTTCTATCGACTCAACTTTTTGTGATAACTGCTTCAGGATGACTTTATTTGTCCAAGAGTCTTCCAAATTAGGATGGCCAGAAATGACTAAAACTTTGCTCATATTTACTCCAAGGCGACGTTTTCAATTAGTGAATATGATTATTTTAGATTTCTTATTGTTAATTTCTAGATGATAAATTCTTATTAAACTGTTAGGTTTTTCCTAACAGAAGATGAAGGTTGTTTGTGATATGAAAGGGTCTGGAGCCAGTTATAACCAAATTGTGATTTTTCATGCAATTGCAAAAGAAGGGAGTATTAGAGCTGCTGCCCGTAAGTTAGAAATGGCACCCCCTTCTATTAGCCAATCTCTTAAGTTGTTAGAAACTAAGTTGGGCCTTCCTTTATTTAGTCGAACAACACGGCAAATGAGCCTGACGGATGCTGGCAAGTATCTACTGGATAATACGACTGATGCGATTTCTCAACTCGATTATGCTTTAGAAGGAGTGCATGATCTGAGCCATGCACCTTCAGGAAAAGTGAGCATAACTCTGCCTCGCTTTGTTTATCAGAATGTTATTCGTCCTATCTTCCCTGAATTCTGCCGTCGATATCCAAATATAGAGTTAGAAATTTCTATCTCAGATGCGTCTGTAAATATAATTAAAGAAGGGATAGATGTAGGTATTCGCTTTGGGGATAGAGTCGAGGAAGGTTTGGTTGCGCGAAAGTTAACACCACCCTTGCTAGAGGCTGTTTTTGCCTCCTCAGAGTATTTAGAAAAATTTGGTATGCCAGAGTCCCTCAAAGAGCTAGAAGGCCATAAACTGATTCAATATAGGTTTACCACCTCGAACCGCTTAGCGCCTACCTACTTAGAGCAAGATGGAAGTACAGTCACGCTAGATATGCCCACAGCCATGGTAGTTAATGATACGGATTTGATTATTGATGCAGCACTTGCAGGCGTTGGCATAGGACGCTTTCTAGACCCTTTTATGAAACGATATTTTGAAAAGGGGGACTTAATACCGATTCTTAAACCCTACTGGCATGCGTATCCTGGTTTGTACTTGTATTTCAGTCAGAATAGCCAAAAAGCGAGAAGGGTAAGAGTACTGATTGACTTTCTACTAGACAATGCCAATTTAGTTGCTGTTGAAGCTTAAGGAACCTGCGATTAAGTCACCTCTTCTCAGTCTTTTCAGAAAAAGTATCACACAAGGCGTTACTTTGACGTAATGTCGGTACCTTTCGATAAGTGACAACACAGGGTGATACTTTTTTCTGAAATGCCGCTTAGGTATTCTTCAAAGACCCTAAGGGCGTGGTCTAAAAGCCCTATGTTTACGTTGAAGAGCTTATCAATAGAATCACTATTAAGTTGCGCTCCTCGCCATAAATCTAGCGGCTTTTATCCACACGCTGAGGCGGGAGGACATATTCGCAGGTTCCTTAATACTCAATATTTACTGTTTGAGAAATAAAACAAGTCAGTATAAAAAACGATCAAATTATATTGGTGATAATGTTGATTATTTCTTAATGAGCTTCTGCCTTCGCAAGATATTAATTAAATCTTTTTTCGGAACAGGTTTGTAAAAGTGAAAGCCTTGAATACAGTTAATTCCTAAATTATTTAAGGTAGAAAGTTGTGCTGTATTTTCCACACCTTCAACAATAATTTTTGTTTTTAGGCTATTTGAAATCTGAATAATTGACTCAATTAATGGGATGGCATAGCTGGATTCGTCTGATATATTTTTAACAAATACCTTGTCAATTTTTAAAACATGGAAAGGGAATTTACGGATAAAATCTAAACCAGAATAACCTGTTCCAAAGTCATCAATTGCTACTTTTACACCTAGGTCTGAGAAGGTTTTAAGGTTTTCTTTGATAACCTCAAGTTCGGCTTCACTACATTCTGTGTTCTCAGTTATTTCAAACA
Source organism: Marinomonas sp. S3726 (assembly GCF_000967665.1). NCBI lineage: Bacteria > Pseudomonadati > Pseudomonadota > Gammaproteobacteria > Oceanospirillales > Oceanospirillaceae > Marinomonas > Marinomonas sp. S3726. The sequence continues at coordinate 23,744 of NZ_JXYC01000040.1, forward strand.
TGATTTGATTAAAGAAATGCCTATCATTTTTGAAAATAGCATTAACTCGCTCAATAAAGTCATCTCTACAAATAACTTTTCGGCTGATATTGACACTGATATATTGGCTTTGAAATGTACTTTTATGTGTCTTGAGCAGCCCTAGAGCTTCTTGTAAAACAAAGTAGGTTAAATCTTGTATTAACCCAGATCTCTCCGCCAATGGAATAAAAACATCTGGCGGAACATTGCCAAGTTGAGGGTCTTTCCATCGTAATAGGGATTCACAGCCAACTACCTTATAACCAAAATGGCTGTGGCTCTGCTCGACAATAGGTTGGTAATTTATGTAGAGCTGCTGCTTATCAAGGGCGTTTGATAGGGAGAAGCCTAAGCTGCCTTGGGAGAGCTTTTTGTGTTTGTAGAATACGAGCAAACTGGTACTTACTCCTGCAACCAAGAAACCAAACCAAAGGTAGTTAAGCAGGAAGTTTAAATAATAAGATAAGCCTAGATATGCCGTAATAGAAAAAGGGTATCTGCTTGATTGGTAATAGTATTTTGCGAAAGATCTATCATCTATATTTTGTGTTAATTCCCTATTAATCACTTCTAACTTGAAGCTTATATCGTAAGGACTTAGCTCTGTTTTTACCATATCAACTAGGTATTGCGGTGGTATCAAGCTACTTATGCCGCCAACTTCGGGTTTTGAGAATATTAGTAAAACTGATTTTTCACCCGTTATCGCCGTTTTTGTGTAGGAGAGTGTGGTGTTTACTGGGTTCTCATTGAGCCTTTTTCTGATACTTTTAAATAGGTTAAAAGAAACATCTCCTTGTGTTGTCGAGCAAAAGAAATGGTCTTGCTGATTAAAAATACCAGACTCTTTGACTATCTTTTCATTAAATACTTTCTGCCGGAACTCACGTATGAAAGAAGCACAACTACTTTGAGTGAATTTGGTATCTAAGAAAGGGGTAAAAGAGGTTTTGATATTGCTTAATTCTGTCTCTAAGTAGTGAGCGGAACCCTGAGTGAGGTTTTTATAATGGAGAGAGGAAAAAGGCAACAAGATTGCCATTGATAAGACTAAACAAGATATAAAGAAAAATGAAACCTTGATGCCACTATCAATTTTGAATTTTAAAATGAAGTGCTTTTTCATTACTGTGCCTTAAATTACATCACGACTTTTATACTGAGCGGATTTTGTTTTTATTTGTATTAAGTAAAGTGTTAAAAAGTAAAATAACGTAAATAATTTAACTGTTTTGAGTGCTCGATGTTTAAGGGTTCATTTATAAGGTTGAAAGGATCATAAAATAATTGTTTGTGTGAGTATACGTTTTTTTTGCTGCATTTATTTTTGTCATCTTTTACTAAAAAGTGGCGTGATTTGGTCTAACTAAATGAATAACTTTTGATATTAATACCTTAATTTTTACCTAGCCTTTACCTTGTTTATGTTAATGGATAGCGTTCTCTGTTTGATTTAAACTAGAGAATATTGGTGTTGTTTTAGAAAGCTGAATATTAGGAACCTGCGAATAAGTCCTCCCGCCTCAGCGTGTGGATAAAAGCCCCTAGGTTTATGGCGATGAGCGAAACTTAATAGTTATTCTATTAAAAAGCGCTTCAACATAAAGATAGGGCTTTTAGACCACGCCCTTCGGGTCTTCTAGAAAAAGTAACACCCTATGTTGTCACTTCTCGAAAGGTACTTACATTACTTCAAAGTAACGCCTTGTGTGATACTTTTTCTGAAAAGACTGAGACGAGGTGATTTAATCGCAGATTCCTTAGGAACCCTAGATGAATATTGAAGTATTACAAAAGCCAGATAGTGACTTGATTGATTTCTTGGATAAGAAAATCAAAGAGATGAATTGGCAAAACTGGGAGGTGAGTGAAAGACTTCCTCTTGCCGTTCAAATTAAAGATGACTCTGGTGAGGTCGTCGCTGGTGCCGCAGCTCGTACTTTTGGTGATTGGCTATTATTGGATACCTTATGGGTCTCTGAAACATTAAGAGGCCAAGATGTCGGTAGTAAAATTCTAGCCAAAGTTGAAGAGGCGGGCAAAGCAAGAGGTTGTAAAAAGTGCTTTTTAGAAACACTGCATTTTCAGGCTAAACCTTTTTATGAGAGAAAGGGTTATCAGGTAGAATGGGTACAAGAAAACTATCCAAAAACGGGTTGTCAGTATTTTATGGTGAAACAGCTCTAATGTTAGCTGGGGATGCTCAAACTTCCCTTTGTTTGGTTTTAGCTAGGAGATGTCATGAGTAAGATTAATATTAGTGAAAAGTTCTCACTATTTACGGATGAGTGGACCCCCAAGGTACTTGCAGAATCAAATGGCCAATTAGTTAAAATTGCTAAAGGCAGTGGTGAGCTAGTTTGGCATAAACATGATAATGAAGACGAATTGTTTATCGTTTTTAAAGGGCAATTAACCTTACAGCTTAGAACTGAAAATATTGAGCTGGGCGCAGGGGAAATGTACGTAGTTCCAAAAGGTGTTGAGCACTGTCCTATAGCGACACCGGACACACATTTTATGATGATAGAACCTGCAAGTACGGCTCATACGGGAGAATTAGAAACAGAGATGACGGTTTCTAAAGATGCCCAAGACTGGATTTAAACCATAACAGGATATAGTAAGACCAAATAATATGAAGTCTAAGCAAACAATACATCAGGCTATCTTCCCTTTAAGCTATGACTTACAGATGAGAATGGAACCTAAGTTAGGTGGTTTACCAGCAAAACCTAGCAAGATGCAAATTCGAACTATGCGTATGATAAAAGTGATGGGACAGTCCACCTTGTTAGATGTATCCAATACTTTAAAGCGCGACAAAAGCCAGATAAAGCGCTTAGTTGATGAACTAGACGAACTTGGTTTAGTTAAGCGTGAACCAAACCCTAATGATAAGCGCAGCAAGTTGCTGCTACTTACCCAGTTAGGGCATGACTTTTTTGAGTATGTCGAAAAGGTCGAAATGACATTCTCAGAGCAGCTAACTCAAGGTATTGATGAAGAAGATTTAGAAACCTTCTTTAAAGTATCTAATCTGCTTTTGGCTAACTTACGTAATACAAATAATGAGGTGGAGCCTTAGCTTCACCATATTCCCACTTATTAAAAACGTCCTTGTAACCCTATTTCTGTATCGAAAACTTTAACGCTTTAGCTTAATTTTGGATCACCTTCTTGAGATGCTTTTAGTGTTTTAATGACCCAACTTGCTAATAAGAAAAGACTAAATGTCAGAATAATGCCTCTTAACATGACAGGATCATATTCTTCATTGAAGAGTGAAATGAGACGTGTCATACCATTAAATAAAAAGTAAATGCAGGCAGGAGCCAGTAATATCCAGTTTTTAGCGAAAATGGCATAAGCACTGATGACTGCCATCATTAATAGAGGTGCACCTAGAGTGCGAATATTAGTGAGTCCATAATCTGATATGGGATTAAAGCCACTTGTATTACCTAAAATCTGTGGAAAGAAGGTGGCAGTAATACCTGCCGCAGAAAAAATGATGACAAATAAAGACGCTATTATGTTAGCAAGACGAACCATGGTTAATTTCCTTTCATAAGTGATTAATGAGTTTGCTTAAAGTTCAATGTTTAGCGAAGGTAAAAAGACCTTAAGCTATTAAGCCGAGTTTGATAAAACAGCATGGTTAGTGAGCTCTAAATGCTTTTTCAGATCTTTCATTACCCCAGAAAAATTCTTTGATAAGCCTCTTTTTAAGATGGGATAAAGCGCGACCCCTAAAGGGGATAGGTGTATTTCTGACTCCCAGCTGACCTGACTTTCCTGATCAGATAAGGCAACAACTGACATAGTGACTAGGTTTTCCTTAATAGGAAAAAAGCTCGGAGCATTGATGGGAAAAACATTGAATGAAAAGCGCATGTCTTGTTCTGAATATGTCAGAATTTTCTCTTTGGCCTTTAGGCTGTTTGGGTCTTCGCTAAACTCACAAACACGGCCTACAACAGGAAACTTAGGGTTTTGCTCTATCTCATTAAGAGGGTAAGACTTGGTCACAAAGTTCATCCAAACATAAGCTTGATCGAACTCTTCTGCAATTAGGTGCCAAACATCCTGTGGACTGCGTTCTATCCTAATAGTTTTTTTTATCTTCATTTTTGATCCAGATAAGAATTATTAATTTAGTAGACATTTGTCAATTATTTGAATTCTATTTATTTTTGTAGATATATGTCAACTACTTTGGTTTTTGCTATCTGGCATCAGAAAGAATGGTGATAAGAAAACTGCTCATAAAGGGATCCGATAAGAAAATTTGCTGGATAAGGGCTAGTGTTAAAGAGGGATGACAAAAGAGGGTCAAACTTTGGCTCTTTGGGCTTGCGAAGGATTGTTTCTTACTCATAAGAATTTGTTGAGGAGATAAAAATGAATTTTATTGATGGTTTTGTCGCTGCTGTGCCAACAGAAAATAAGGAAAAGTACATTGAGCATGCTAAGGATGCCGCATTACTTTTTAAGGAGTATGGTGCCTTGGGTATTGTTGAATGCTGGGGTGAAGATGTTCCAGAAGGGGAGAAGACGTCTTTTCCTATGGCTGTTAAGTGTGAAGATAATGAAACTGTGGTGTTCTCTTGGGTTAATTGGCCTTCTAAAGCGGTTCGAGACAAAGGCTGGGAGGGCATGATGCAAGATGAGCGAATGAAAGAGTTTATGATGCCGTTCGATGGGAGCCGTCTCATCTATGGTGGTTTTCAAACCATAGTGGACGAGTAAAGGTACCTAATTTAAAGAGCTATGAAAAGGGTTTATAAGGCTGAGCTTACTAACCCTTTTTTATCTTTTATTAGCTAAGGCTAAGCTTGTATAAGATGTGTTTTATATTTGTCAGAAGGAAGGAGAAATTAGGAGAAGTTTGAAGTGTTTAGAACATTTATAATCGATCAAGTAACTTGCAAAAAAGACTATTGATAGCCTAATTCTTATTATCCCATGTTTGCTTAACCTCTAAAATTTGAGGGAGAATTTGTTGGAAAATATCAACTAACCTTGGATCAAATGCAGACCCTGCATTTTTAACAATCTCTTCTATGACATCGTCAATCGGCCAGGCATCTTTATAGGGTCGTTTCATACTTAAAGCATCGAATACATCTGTTATGGCAACAATGCGACCCGATTCAGGAATCGCTTCACCCACTAGATTATTTGGATAACCGCTCCCATCCCATTTTTCATGGTGAGAAAGGGCTATTTCAGACGCTAAATTGATAAGTTTAGAGTCACTTTTATTTAAGATATCTGCGCCTATTTGGGTATGCTGTTTCATTATTACCCACTCTTCAGGTGTGAGTTCTCGAGGTGCTTTTAAAATCTCATCTGGAATACCTATTTTACCTGTGTCATGCATAGGCGCTGCCAGTTCCATTAATCCGGCCATCTCGTCTGTCCAACCCGCAGCAGATGCGAGTAATCTTGAGTACGCCGCCATGCGCCAAATATGATCCCCCGTATCATTGTCATTATAATGACCTGCTTCACCGAGCATAAAAACCGCTGCTTTTTGGACTTTTTCTAATTCATTTACTTTGACCAGAGATAAATGAGTTTGAACTCTACGAAGCACAATTGCACCAGATATTGGTTTTTGAATATAGTCCACGGCACCAACGTCAAAGCCCTTAGCTTCGTCTTCTGCATCGCTCATGGCTGTGACAAAAATAACAGGAATATCTCTAGTGAGTGGATTTTTTTTTAATTTCTCACAAACTTCATAGCCACTTAAGTCTGGCATCATTATGTCGAGTAAGATCAAGTCTGGTTTATGCTCCTTCGCTGCTGAAAGTGCTTTCAAACCACAGTTGGCAAAAATGAGCTGAAACTTACCTTTAAGAACTTGTCTTAATAAATTAAGGTTATTAGGTTCGTCATCAACAATTAATATTTTTTTCAGCATTAGTCGCACTCCAACGTGATTCCTAGATTAATAGCAACTTCTTGAGTCTTAAGTATTGCACCTTCAAAGTTAAATGCATCAACTTCCCTTTGAATATCATGTAACTTTTTATGACCAATTGATTGAGTTAAGTTATCTAACAAAGGTTCTATAACATCAGGGTCTAAAGTATTTAAAGCCGTAATTAACTCTAATAGCAGAGGTCCCATGGCTTCTTTATCAAGAGGCTTAGGTTGATTGGTTTGGTTGAGGTGGGATAGGTTTAATTGGCTGATGGCTCCACAAGCGTCATCAAGTGCTTGCATTAACGAATCAAGTTTTAAAATTGCGTTTTCACTGTCATTTGATTTTAGATCAGCATCAATTTCAGTGATGATTTTTGCTACCTGACTTAAGTATAGGTTTCCCGCTAAGCCCTTCAAAGCATGAGCTATGGCTTTCGCTGGCTGTATATCATCTTTGTTTTGCTGTAAAAGCTGCTCTATTTGGAGTGCATCACTGTTTCGTTCATTGGCAAAGCTTTTTAATGCTTTTGCATATACGTCATTTGATCGCCACACTTCAATTGCTTTGGTGTAGTTTGCGATTTCTCTTAAGGGTGAAAAATCGATATTGTTTTGCTGATAAAATTCTATGTCTTTGGTGTCATTGATTTCGCCTAGTTCACTTGGAACCATATTTTCCATCGCAGAAAATAGATGATTAAAATTGATAGGTTTTGCTTCAACCGCATCCATGCCAGAATCTAGGCAATTCTGGTAGTCCTCATTCATTACACTTGCTGTTAAAGCAAGAATTTGAATATGTTGACCACTTCCAATTTCATTCTTTCTGATTTCACGGCTAGCTTCAAAACCGTCCATCACAGGCATCATTACATCCATCAGAATAATGTCGTAATTGGTTTTTTGAGTCGCTTCAACCGCTTCAAGCCCATTTTTTGCCCAATCAACGGTGTGCCCTTGGTGCTCAAGGCGAATGGTAACTAACTCTGCATTGGCATCTATATCTTCTGTTAACAGCACTTTAAATTTACGCGGGGAGTTATATTCATTTACCTCCATATTGTCACTTTCGTATAGACATTCTTGCTCCAACTCTTCGTCTGCAACATCTAATATACAAGTGAAATGAAACGCTGAGCCTTCACCTAATGTACTTTCAACCCAAATATCACCACCCATAATGTTAACGATTTGCTTACTAATGGTTGTACCGAGTCCAGTTCCACCAAAGCAACGAGTCGTTGATTCATCTGCTTGTACAAATGAATCAAATACACTTTTAACCTGTATTTCACTCATCCCAATGCCAGTATCTTGAACAATGAAATGTAACTTATTCTTAGAATCCATTTTGACATAAAGGCGGATATGGCCTTCTTGTGTGAATTTAATTGAATTACTCACTAGGTTTAAAACCACTTGCCTTAAACGGGTAGGATCACCAAGATATTTGTGTGGTAGGTTCGCATCTATTTCTAGTTTGATATCGAGATTTTTTTCTTTCGCTTGTTGATCAACTGTCTGCAAGGTGAGTGCAAGTGCATTTGGTAGATGAAAATAGGTTTTCTCTAATACAAACTTTCCGCTTTCGAGTTTAGATATATCAAGAATATCGTTGATGATAACGAGTAAAGACTGCGCTGAATTAAGTACTGTTCTTAAATGTTTACGGCTTTTTTCAGGTAGAGAATGCTTTAACAATAGCATTTCTGTAAAACCAATAATTGAATTCATCGGAGTGCGAATTTCATGGCTCATATTCGCAAGAAATGCGGCTTTTGTGCGTGCGCCTGCTTCGGCTGAATCACGTGCTTGAATTAACTCCTCAGTCCTTTCTTTAACCGTTTTTTCAAGGTTTTTACGATACTTATCTAGCTCTTTTTCATGCCGTTTCTTTTCTGTTAAATCACTGACAATTACAATGTACATCGCTTCTTCTGTGACATCCATTTTGCCTATTGCAAGGTATATGGGGAAACGACTATTGTCTTGACGTATCGCCTCTGCTTCATTCATTAGATTGCCATTTTCTTTAATATTAGAATTGAGAAAGTAGTTATTCTCTTTATTGGCACTATAGATAAGCGTATCTATGTTGTTATTGATTATTTGCTTTTCGGCATTGCCAAAAAGGGCTTCTGCCGCCTTGTTAAGCTGTTTAATTGTACCGTTCTCATCAACAATAATGATGCCACTTGGGGAGGTGGAAAAAATGGCTCTATTGAAACTTGCTTCGTGCTGAACATCAAAATATAAAGTATTTAACTTATCGGCCATCTCATTAAATGATTGTGCTGTTTTGGTTAATTCATCTTTACCAGAAGAAACCTTTACTCGATAACTTAAATCACCTTTTGATAATGCTTTAGAGCCTTGTGCAAGTGCTGTTAATTGGCGTGTAAGATACTTACCTAAAACGAAAGAAAATAAGACGGTGACAGCTATAGAGAGAATTGAAATTAAAACCAATATATTTTGTGCTTCAGCAGAATCTTTTCTGGCAAAATTTATATCTAAGCCAAACTCAACTCTACCATAACTAGTTTCTTGTTCGATTATCTCTGTATAGGTGTCAAATATGCCGTCGCTAACAGCTTGGATATTTTGGTCTTGAATGAATGGTTTTATCTGTTCATTCTCTCTTTTTGCTGCTGCTAGTAAGTTAGTATGATCATCAAACACCCTGACATAAACCATATCAGGGTGTTTGATGATCTCATCCACATATGTTTTTAAACTGGCTAAATCGTAAGAAAGAACACTGTCTTTTGCCATGGCTGAAAATAAGTTAGAAACAGTATAAATACGTTTTTGAATGGCTTTTTCAGATGAGTTCTGTAAAACAGACATGCTAACTAAATACAAAATAGTGAATACTGTCGTTTGGATTAGAATTAATCCTAATATGGTTTTTAGGCGAAAAGACATAGTGCTTTCGCTTTAGCAAAATTAAATGGAATAAATGAAGGTAAAAGGATGAGTTTAGGCTGTTTTCTTGTTGAAGCTCTTAAAGCTTTAAGAGTGCTACACAAGCATGATAATGCTTTATTTATACTTTTTGTCTGAGTGATTGTTTTTATGATATGGCTCCAGACTAAACCTAAAGTAGCTCTGCAATTGAAGTAAGGCTGAGATAAATAAGTTAAACAAGATTGGCTAAAGAGGGAAGTGCAATGAAACATGATTAACTCGTTCATTTGTTAGATGATTATTAGGCTGAAGCTTAGTTTTGAATCAGTATATCCGCAAGTTACCATAGCCTATTAATACCTATATCAAACCAAACTTTTTGAGGTTGCTTTTGGCGGGGCGGGTTATGAGTAAATCACTTTTGGAAATAGCTAAAGTACTTTGCAAATTAATGTAGATGCAGGCAGCATGCATTAAATAACCTTCTCTAAGTATTGCTACTAAATTACAATTAATGAGGTCGAAATGTTTATTGCAATGAATCGTTTTAAGATCAAACTTGGCTTTGAAGAAGACTTTCTAGCTATCTGGAAAGGGCGTGACAGCCTGTTAAAAACCGTGCCTGGTTTTGTGAGCTTTAACCTCTTACAAGCTGAGACGAATGAAGAGTTTACCTTGTTTGCTTCTCATGCAACTTGGGAATCTAAAGCAGACTTTGAAGCTTGGACTAAATCCGAAGCTTTTAGAAAAGCCCATGCTAATGCTGGTAGTCGACGCGAAATTTATTTAGGGCCACCTCAATTAGAGTTATTCGACGTAGTGATATAAACCACTGATAACGTTAAATAAACGAATTAGTAATTTGAGAATTGAGAGCTCCCTTGTTTGATTTTTATACTGGTTTAACCCCATACAATCAAAGTGGGTAACTCTCTTCTCAAAGCACTATTTCTAAGTTCAAGCAATCTAATTAGAAAAGCTAGCTTACACCTTTAATCTTGCTAACTTCATAGTCGAACCCCACCTATTGAGTATCCGCCATCTATGGTTATTTCTTGCCCTGTTACAAAAGGTGAGTTATCAGAAAGAAGCCAAGCGACGGTACCTGCCACATCTTCTGGAGTTCCATTACGTTTTAATGCAGCTTGTTGCGCCAGCCGTGCAGATAATGCTTGATCAAGTACTTCTTCGGCCATTGGCGTGAGTATGATTCCTGGGTTAATCGCATTGACTCTAATGTTATTAGGACCTTGTTCAACAGCTAAGGTTTTCATCATGGCTAAAATAGCACCTTTGGTAGACGCATAAGCACCAGCGCCCGGCATAACCGCATTCGCAGTCCAAGAAGCATTGATGACGATTGATCCCTGAGCCATCAGAGGAAGGCTATGTTTAACAGTAAAAAAGGTACCAAGAAGATTGGTATTAAAGAGGCTAATGAAGTCATCTGTTTCAGTTTCTGCTAATGCTTTAAAGTCGCCAAGTATTCCAGCATTAGCAAACACCCCATCTAATTTACCAAAATGTGCTTTAACCCTTTCTATCATCATAATTACCGACTCCTCGATACTAATATCGCATGTCAGAGTTAGAGGCTTTAATCCTTGTTTTTGTAATTCATTAGACAGTGTTTCAAGAGGTGCTGGTTGCCGTCCAACTAATACTAGTTGCGCTCCTTCAGAAGCTAATTTAATTGCTGTTTCTTTGCCCATCCCTGAACCAGCGCCTGTAATTAAAATTGTTTTGTTTTTGAATTGTGATGCTTGCATGACCTTTTCCTCATTTGATTAGTGTGAAAAAGATCTTAATTTCATGAAATTAGTAATTAAATACTGTTATTCTTTATTCATTGTAAAGTGAGACTATCAAATGGATTTATTTCGCTCGATGCAGGTTTTTGTAACAACAGTACAGTCTGGTTCTATGAGTGCTGCTGCAAATCAACTTAATCTATCGCCTGCGATGGTTGGGCAACATATCGCAGCATTAGAGTCTAGATTACAAGCACGTTTGCTTAACCGTACAACAAGGCGCCAACACTTGACTGATTTTGGTGTGAGCTACTTAGCTCAATGTAAGGATATTTTAGAGCGAGTTGCTTTAACTGAACTGGCAGCAGAAACACAGCATTATGAAGCAAGAGGCAATTTACGAATTACAGCACCAATTACCTTTGGTTCTTCAGTTCTTATGCCTGCATTAAAGTCCTATCGTGACCTTTCGCCTCTTGTTTCAATCGATCTTGTTTTGAGTGATAGTAATCTGGATTTGATAGAGGAAGGTTTTGATATCGCATTTCGAATTGGTGATATACCCGATAGCCGTTTAATTCAGCGAAATTTAATGCCTTATGAGGTGATTGTATGTGCTTCGCCTGATTATCTAGATAAATTTGGAACACCTTCCCTCCCTGATGATTTAGCGACACACCAATTGATAACATTTACGCCATCCCAGAGGCTATCTTGGACCTTTTATAAGAAGGATGTTACTGCGCAGGTAATACCCACTTCTATGGTAAAAGTTAACAATAGTCATGCGATTTTGAATGCGGCTTTGGCTGGATTAGGCATTGTTATTCAACCAAAAGCATTACTTGATGCTGATATAAAAGCAGGGCGTCTTATCCAGTTATTACCCGATTGGGAATTAGGAAAGAAACCGTTATCTATGATTTATTATCAAGATCAGCATATGACCCCTAGAACCAGAAGTTTTATAAACTTTGCATTAAAAACGTTTAGCTAATGAAGTAGTGGTATAAACCATTGATAACAGGGGATTCTGGCTAGCTTTCCTCAAAATTTTGACCTTTATTTGCCTAAGAGCAGCAAGGTCTAAGTCAGGCTGCTGCTCTTTTTTTGCGTCATCGCTTCTTCCTTTTTCGTTATATAAATGTCTTTTAGTAGCGAAAGAGCGGTTTTAACTTATCCCTGATTTGAAGGGAAACGAACCTTAAAAACCAGTGCATCTGTGTGTTTATTTGCCAACAATTGTTCTGCTTCATCACTCCATAAAGTCAGCATCACTGATTTTGCTTCATAACGCTTTTGAGGGCTATTCTCGGCAGCTTGTAAGCTAATAATAGGCTCAATGTTAGCTGTGCTCTCGGAGCTTAAAATAAAAGCATAATCAGTGTCGGTTTCTAAACTCAGTTTGCAATCACGTGAATGGAAAAAATTCCCATCATTTAGAAAAGTCATTGCTTCATCTCGTAATGGTTTTGCCTGAATAAACCTTGGGTCTTCATGAAATTTAGCAAAGTTATCTGGGCTAGATACCTGAGTAAGTGCGCCTTGCTCAGGTATTGGGCCGGATGTATTGGTATCAAGGATGATAAAAGGTAGCAAAGTTTGAATTTTTAACGCTTCAAGAGCGGGTCTGATAAGAGGGAAGTATTCAGTAAAAACCTGCATCTCTTTTCCCTTTATGACAGTGCCGACAGCAAAATCGATATAAGTACCTTTTAGCAAATTTAATTCGAATGACATGATTTTCTCCGTTAATTGTTTATGTAACTTTGTTTGAAGCGCTTAGGTTAGGTCGCCAAATTAAGAAAATGCATTATGGAATTTAAAATTCCGGAAATCAATATTTCCGTTAATTTTTGTGGTAATTTAAATTTCCGATATTTTTGTCGTTGATTTAAACCGCTTATCCATTCCGGTTTTTGTAATTTCCGTATTATTGGGTTTCTGTTAGCATGCCCTTTATGACAAATGAAACTTCAAGACGCCCAGACAATGTCAGGGGGCGCAAGCGTGATACAGGCCGTACTGAGGCGATTTTAAAAGCCGCAGCCGATCTATTGTTGGAGGTAGGGTTCGATAATTTTCGGATTCAAGATGTGGCAGAAAGAGCTGGCTCTGGTACTGGGGCAATTTATCGTCGCTGGCCAAAAAAAGAAGCTTTGATTACTGAAGCTATCAGGAGCATGCCTCTTCCAAAAACGTTTCAAACAGATGATCCAGTCGCTGACCTAAGAGCGATAGTGGCGCCAAGATGTCAAAGCGCTGCAAATAAACCTGATTTAGTACCAGGGCTCATTTCAGCTATGCGTTCAAACAACGAAATAGAGTTAGCTGTTAAAGAAGGCTTTAGCTTAGAAAACTTTAGACAGAGTATTGCTCGAATATTAGGAGAAGAGCATCCTCATTTGGATTTGTTAACGGACCTTACCCCAGCGCTGGCTTTGCATCGATCTTCATTTACACCTGAGACAATTGATCCAGAAGCAATGACAGAGGAGATCATGTCATTGGTATTGTCTTTAGCAGATAAAAGCCCTGTATCTAAAGACGGATGAACCAAAAGTATAAAAAGAGATTTTTATGGAAAAAATTGCCCTAGTAATAGGTTCGACGGGTTTGGTTGGTCAAGCTTTAGTTGAGCAACTGATTGCGGCTGAAGAGATTAGCCAAGTCATTACTCTGACTCGAAGGCCAATTGAATATGCTTCTGTAAAGGTTATGAATTATGTGGTGGATTTTGATCAGCTTGAGCAGCATGCCTCCCTCTTTCAGGCTGACCTTATGTTCTCCTGCCTTGGTACCACGCTTAAACAAGCGGGTTCGATTGGTGCTCAACGCAAAGTAGATTTCCAGTATCAATTAAAAGCGGCAGAATTGGCTGCAGAAAAAGGGGTTTCTCATTACCTTCTTGTCTCTTCAAGTGGTGCGAATGATCAAAGCCCTAGCGCTTATTTAAAAATGAAAGGGGAGTTGGAAAAGCGGATTAAGTTACTCAATTTTGAACGTATCAGTATTTTTCAGCCTTCTCTACTAATGGGTGATAGGAAAGAGTTTCGTTTGGCTGAAAAGCTAGGTTCTTGGTTATTACCTAGCTTATGTCTCATTCCTAGACTTAGACGTTATCGACCTATTACAGGTAAGCAAGTCGCAACAAAAATGCACTTAGTTAGCTCTCAATCTGGACCTAAACTGGCTCTTTATCGCCTTGACGAATTGTTTGAACGATAAGCGGCATGCATGTTTTACGCTAAAAGGGAATTTGAATGGAAATCAAAAAAAGCGCACTTAAAGTCACTATTGGTTTTCTTATTCTAACGGCAATATTTTCTATTTGGATAGTGTTACTCGGAGAGTTTGGGGACTTTGAAATCAGGGTATTGTTAACAACTCTGTCTATTTCAATGGCGAGTATGTGTGCGATGGCATGTGGCGCTCACATTGAAAAGGCTAAGGTTCAACTGGCGGGTGGTATCGGCATATTCTCAGCCATTGTGAGTTTAATGCTTACCTTAGTGTTAATTTGGACTGAGGTAAAAGGAGAGGGTATTTGGCGAACCTGCTTTAGCTCTTTGCTGATAACTTTTGCACTGGCTCATGTGCTCTTATTGCATTTACCCTCTCTCAATAAGAAACATCTTTGGTTGCGCCATCTTGCTAATATCTCAATTGGCCTTATGTCATCGCTAATTTTGCTTCTTATATGGCGTGATGATAGCGCTTTTGAAGCCTTCTTTAGGTTATTAATTACCTTAGCCATCATAGTGGCACTGGTAAGTTTGCTGATTCCTATTTTCTCTAAGTTAGATAAAAAATCAGAGCACAAGCTAGAAGATGAATTACAAAATCAGTCAAATGTTAAGGCCGAGAGTCAGCCAGTTGAACTTAAACTGACTCAAATTGAAGGTGCTATTTATGTGGATGAAAGCGGCAAAGAGTATCGCCTTGTTGAGTTGTAACCTTCGATTTAGCGCTAGAGTGTTATTAAGAGACAAGCGCTTTAATCAAGCTAAAGCCTAAAGTGTTAGCTTGGCTGATTTAATACTTATAAATACCTAAACAATAGGGATACTAATGAAGATTGCAATTTTAGATGATTATCAAGATGTAGTTAGGCAACTTAGCTGTTTTTCCATGTTAGAAGGGCACAAAGTATTAGTGCTTAAGCAATCATTGCCTGAAGATGAGCTAGTACAAAAGCTAGCGGACGTTGAGATCTTAGTTTTGATTCGAGAACGTACTGAGATGACTGAATCTCTCTTATCTCGCTTGCCTAATTTGAAATTGATTAGCCAAACCGGCAAGGTTAGTAATCATATTATCCCGAGTGTTTGTCATCAGTATGGGGTTGAAGTGGCAGAAGGAGTTGGCTCTCCGGTTGCCCCTTCAGAGTTGTGTTGGGCCTTGATTATGACAGCGTCTCGTCATATTCCTGCTTATAGTGCGAATTTAACAAATAACCAATGGCAAGATTCGGGAAACCTGGGGTTGGGTCGATCTTTAAACGGATTAACCTTAGGTATTTGGGGGTACGGTAAAATCGGTAAACGTATTGCCCAGTATGCCAAAGTATTTGATATGAAGGTGCTAGTGTGGGGGAGTGAAAGCTCACGCCAAGCTGCGATTGAAGATGGTTTTGATGCAACAGAGTCAAAAGGTGAGCTTTTTGAAAGCGCGGATATTTTAACCTTGCATCTGCGTTTAAACGAGGTAACCAGAGAATGTGTTACTTCTGCTGATCTTGCCAAGATGAAGTCAGACTCCCTATTCGTCAATATTAGCCGTGCAGAACTGGTTGAAAAGGAAGCTTTATATCGAGAGCTCAGTCAGAATCCGTCAAAGAAAGCGGCTATTGATGTTTATGAAAATGAACCCGCAAATCTTGAAAACGAGCCATTAATTGGATTAGAAAATGTCACCGCTTTACCGCATTTAGGTTATGTAGAGCAGAAGAGCTATGAGTTGTATTTCAAAATAGCATTTGAAAATGTTTTAGCCTTTGCAAATGGCGAAGCAAAAAATCTAGTGGCTAGAAAGGCTTAGTGTCTGAAAAGTCTAATTAAACAGGTTTTAAAGAAGGATGAATGGCCTTGCGTATTATCGAAGTGGTGGATTACAACCCGAACTGGGTAAATGAGTTTGAAAAGGAAAAGGCGCTGATCTTATCTCAGTTTTCGGGTGAAGGCGTCCAAGTGTACTCTCAACCCTTTAATATACTCCATATTGGTAGTACCTCTGTTGTAGGGCTTAGCGCTAAACCTATTATTGATATTCTATTAGAAGTAGAAAGCTTGGAATCGCTTGATCTTGATTCAGACAAACTTGCTGCAATTGGTTATCAAGTAAAAGGTGAATATGGCATTAAGGGGCGTCGCTATTTTCAACGAGGTGAAACGGAGCGCACGCATCAAATACATGCGTTTCTAAAGGGGTCAGACCATGGTATTCGACACCTTGCATTCCGTGATTATTTAACGGCTTTTCCTGAGGTTGCAAAGGCCTATGCAAGAATCAAAAAAGAAGGTGCGACCTTATACTCCCATAGTATTGATCAATACTGTGAGCATAAAAACGACTTTGTTGTTAAGCACGAAGCAGAGGCATTGGCTTGGTTTAAAAATAGATAAAGCAAAGTTTGTTTATTAGGGGGAAATCTATGAAGAAAAAAATAGAATATATTAAATTCGATGACATTGATCAGGAAGCATTCCTCCCCTTAGTAAATAGTCAGAGGGTGAGAAAGCATCTGATGGAACATGCTCTTTTTACGCCCGAGACATTAACCCAATGGATGGCAACGAAACGTGCACTTGATAGCGAAGCTGGCTGTAAAGCGAGAGGGATTTTGTGTGATGGAAAACTGGCTGGTTGGTGCGCGATCCAATACGAAGAGGGTCAGTATGAAATCGCTATTATTATTGATGACAGCCATTGGGGTCTAGGAAAGCGCGTGTTTAAAGATATGATGCAGTGGGCAAGAGAGTTCAAACATGAAGAGGTCTACATTCATTTTTTACATACTCGCCCCGAGTACAAATTCTTAAAGAAAATAGCTAAATCCGTCCAAAAAACCGAACTATATGGTAATAAATTTATCAGTTATCAATTGGCGGTCGAGTGAGTTAAAGCTTGTCTCTTTGCTGCAACTGATACTTTTTTTGTAGAAGTGCTTATATGAAACCAGTAAGTGTATTAATTCATGTCCCTGATGTAGACCAAGGTCTTGATTGGTATAAAAAAGCTTTTCCTAATGCGAAGGAAAGGTATTTGGAAGCGTTTGACATGAAGCTACTGGATATTAATGGATTCATGATCGAGATAGTCAAAGCTGACGCTAAGGTTGGATCAGGAAAAGCGGGGAGTGTTTTATATTGGCTGGTTAAGTCGGTTAATGACGCCTTAGAACACTTTGAATCTCTTGGTGCAAAGCTATATCGCGGGCCTATAGCGATAGAAGAAGGGCTTAGAATGTGCCAAATCGAGGACCCTTTTGGTAACTTGATTGGGTTACGTGGTCAATAGCATTATGTGGCCAGCAGTCTTGTTTAGTTCATACTGACAATTCAGTGTGAAGGTTTTTATAAAAAGGGATTTGCATGGAACTGTTTGGAAGAATCACCTCTTTTAATGTTCAAAAAGTGCTCTGGTTACTTGAAGAGCTTGGCATAAATTATGAACTCGTGGAATTAGGTGGGCGTTTTGGTGGGCTGGATACTGAGGATTTTCAGCAATTAAATCCTATGAAGAAGGTTCCAGTTTTAATTGATGGTGAAAGGCATATCTGGGAGTCTCATACCATAATGAGATACCTTATCGCTGAATACTCACCACAGCTATGGTGTCAGGGAAGCCCTTATAGCCAGTCTTTATATGAGCGTTGGATGGACTGGTCTCAGGTGACATTTCAACCTGCTTTTATGGCAACTTTTTGGGGCTTCTATCGAATGCCATCAGCTAAAAGAGATATGAAAACAGTTGAGTCAAATCTAGCTAAATGTAAACAATGCCTTGAACAAATTGAAGCTCAATTAAAAGAAACGCATTATCTTGCAGGATCATCAATGTCTCTTGCCGATATTTGTGTTGGAGCAGTCCTGTATCGTTTGACGACACAGGGGCTTTCTATCTCATTACCCTCAAATACTCAAAAATGGTTTGACAAATTAAGCAAAAGACCGGCCTATAAAGCTTGGATTATGAGTGATTACAGTGAGTTAAAAGGTCGTGAAGATTTTTAAGCCGATTTAATTTGATGGATTAAAAAACGCATTCCAGCTAATGCTTCTAAGTTCATCTCTTTCTAAATACTGCTTTAGTGCGAGAGCTAAAGGTGGAGAAAAGTTTTGCTCTTCGTCCATGGCGATCGCATTGATTCGCATTGTGTACCAAGCAGTAATACCTTCTGTTGGTGGTGAATCAAAACGAGGAAAATTCAGTGTTTGATGGATGCCAGCAAACCAATCGTTAGGGAGGTTCGGGTTGAGCACCATAGCGCGGGCCAAGCCTACTAGGTCTGCACTCTTATCTTGCAACAGGGTGCTGGCATCGGATAAAGACTTGACGCCACCTGTCGCCATGAGGGGAATAGAGGTAAGGTTTTTTGCTCTTTTAGCAAAGGTCTTGTAATAAACCCCTTTGCTTGAGCTATCTGAGCTAGACTTTGCACCAGGAAAATAGGTGCCTCCGCTAATTTCAATCAGGTCCAAACTGGTTTTCTCTAACAAGCTAACATGTGCCAAGGCATCTTCTTCTGTTAAGCCGCCTTCAAGTAAATCCGATGCATTAATTTTGATACCAATGGGATAGTTGGGCCCGACTTTGAGGCGAATAGCCTCAATAATAGCTAATATAATACGACAGCGATTTTTGATACTACCGCCGTATTTGTCGTCCCTTAGGTTAAACAAAGGGGAAATGAATTGGCTTAATAAAAAGCCATGGCCTGCATGAATTTGTACGCCAGTAAATCCGACCTCTTTGGCAATGCTGGCAGCCTTGGCATAACTTGCAGGTAAGCTCTCTATCTCTTCTATCGTCATACCTTCGCAGTGAAGTGTCCCTACATCTAGTGCAGATGGGCCTTTAGCTTGACTGATAGGCGCGTGAGATAAGGCTCCAGCATGGCCAAGTTGTGGCCATATATGTGCGCCTGTAATACTTGCCCTTTGAGTGAGTCGCCTTAATGCTTCTTTATCCGAATGTTTTGTGAGACTGAGGTTACCTGGCTTTTCAGGGTATCTTGGGTCAATTTGCACTTCTCCTATGATGGATAAACCGATACCGCCTTGTGCCCATCTTTCATAAAGCCTTATCTGAGCTTGTGTTGGATTGGCTTGACCGTCGCCTAATGAGTCAGACATAGCTGATTTTGCCAATCTATTTTTTAATACCGCACCGCAGGGTAGGGTAAGAGGTTGCTCAAGTAAGGTGTGTATTCTATCCATTGCTTTGCCCTTTGCTGTATGTGGGAGCCAAATAGTTTCATAGCGCTATTATTGATATTTTTAGATAAACTAAAAACAGGGTAATGATTAATAGACTGTTAAAAATAAGTTGATAATGAATACATCTGATCTCACATTGTTTGTGCAAATAGCTCAATCTGGCAGTATTACGGCTTCGGCCAAGCAGGCTGGTATTACAACAGCAGCAGCAAGCTCTGCGCTTAAACGTTTGGAGCAACAGCTTGGGGTGCAGCTTTTTATTCGTAGTACTAGGCAGTTACGTATCACGCTTGCAGGTGAAAAATTCCTGTTTCATTGCCAGCAGGCGCTAGCTTCTTTAGAGCTAGGTGTTGTGAATGCCAATGAGTCTATGGGAAGCATAGCGGGGAATTTAAGGTTGTCTGTATCATCTGATTTAGGTAGAAATATCTTGATGCCATGGATAGATGAGATATTAGGGCAATATCCTGCTTTGGCAATTGATTTAACTGTAAGTGATACCCTTTCAAACTTTTTTGAGGATAAGGTCGATCTAGCTCTTAGATATGGCAAGCCTCAGGACTCGAACTTAGTCGCGTTTCATATAGCAACTTTAAAACGAATAACCTGCGCTTCTCCTGATTATCTAGCCACTTATGGTGAGCCAAAGCATCCAGAGGAGCTTAGAGACCATGCTTGTTTGTTGTACCGAATAAATGATCGATTATTTGACCATTGGGAATATAGTCAGTCAGCTTCAAACTATAAAGTAAAAGTATCAGGTAACCGAGTTTGTAATGATACGGATATAGTAAAGCGATGGGCGCTTGCTGGCCATGGTATTGCTTATCGATCTGAAATTGATATTGCGCAAGAGCTAAAGTTAGGTCAATTACAACCTTTGCTAACCTGCTATGAGTCTCCACCCGTTGAGCTTTATTTGATCTGTCCAAATAAGGCACATGTAACACCTTCAGTAATCATCTTTAGAGAGCTATTGAGGGAAAAGTGTTTTGAACTTATAAAAGTCTTTAGTTAAAGCCTGCGAGTGTTAGCTCCTCGTTATGATAGGTCGATCAACTTAATCAGTGTTTCCTGCTTTGATGCTTTCTTACATAAATTTAAAGTCTTATATTTTTAATCGACTATACTTTTTAGAATTAAAGTAAGCTCTTGCTTTAATTCATGTTTATTAAACTGACATAAGTTGGCTTATTGGTTTAATCGGGAGTGAGAACAAACCAAATTGATTTTAGTGATGATGGAGGTTTTATATGGAAGCTGAAGAAGAAAAAAAAGAAGATTTAGTTCACTGTATTTATACTAGTGCATCAACAATTGAGTTTACACCAGAAGACATTACCGAGCTGCTTGAAAAGGCTAGAAGAAACAATGATAAATTAGGTGTTTCGGGTATGTTGTTATATGACGAAGGATCATTTTTCCAAGTACTAGAAGGTGACCCGCAAGTTGTAGCACGACTTCTAAAAACAATCCAAAATGACAAAAGGCATGATAAAGTCGTCAAAATTATTTACGAAGATATAGAGGAAAGGGATTTTTCAGAGTGGACTATGGGATATTCTGGCGCCTCAAGAAGTGATTTGCAAAGTATTGATGGGTTAAATGACTTCTTCCAAACTAACAATACCTTTGTAGAGTTGGATGAAGGCAGAGCCAAAAAACTCTTATCTGCCTTTAAAGATGGAAAGTGGCGTACATCGATTAATTAGCTATTAAATGTTTATAGGCTTAAAGAAAAAACCACATATTCGGTGGTTTTTTCTATTATATCAATTAGTTAAAAATAGCTCTTAATTTATATATTACTTTATTGCTATTGAATAAGCGTTGTCATAATGCAAAATAATAAGAAGTAGGGCCAATACAAGACTTTTAATAGTAGGCCATCTTGATAATCAATGAGATAGTTTCTGCTATTAGAAAGATAAAGCATTGACGAAATAGTGACACATATAAGCAAGCTGTAACTGGGTAAATAATAGAACTCTAAAAAGATAATTCCTTTGGCCTCTAATGCATCTCGTAACGAAATATTCGAAAGAATTAAGATAAAGAATAACTTCGTGCCACTAAAATCGCAGCCCCATCAACTTAATAACAAAACCTGAACAATAGCGTTTTAAATATGAATTCAATTATAACCTTTGTAAGCAAAGGGTTATTGTAGGTTGATGAGCGTGATTGCGATGCAAAAAGCGAAGCAAATAGGCCAATAGAGCATCTTTAAAATGAGTCCTTCTTTAAAGTCGAGAATTCGACTTTGTATATCTGAGGTATAAAGAATGGCAGCGACAGCTACGAAGACAATTTGTGCATAGGTTCCGAAATAGAAATACTCAAGAAAAATCATGTCTTTTGCTTCTAGCTCGTCCCTTAATGAAACATGCGAAATGACCAGTATAAAAAACAAAGCGGCACACTGCTCAAGTACCGTTGAGCTGCTAAAGCCCCAAAGCGTGATTTTGGCTTCGTTTTTAGTCCATAAGAGTAAGGTGCAAAAAGCCAAGCAACTAACCATGATAAGCGGGAGTAGGTGGGTGATAACGGGGCCTGTAATGACTCTTTTAATCACAAGGTTGAAAGAGAGTAATGCTTTTTGATCTAAGTCTTCATTAAGATCCTGATAGCTAAAGTAACTTTGCTTTATTTGCCATCCGCTAAGCTCTAAACCATTTTGATTAATGCCAGGTAAATCTTCAGGTTTCATGCTCTGATACATGCTAAATTTTGGTACTAATATATGTTTGGCTATTTGGTTTTTTCCTTCAATTTGGATTTTGATTTCTTCCATATCAAAGGGGAAAGAGGCGTAATTGAAAGGTTGCCTTATCTCAGAGGTAAACTTCCATTTCTGCAGATTTTCTTTGCTTGCTAGCTTCTCCCATTGTGTGTCTATGGCAAGCGGGAAAAAGACGGGCGGTTCTTCATACTCATTATCTAGTTTAGATAAGCTGATATCTCCCAATACTTGAATCGTACCTGGATCTAGCTGAGTGATTGCATTGATATTAAAGCCGACTTCAGTTTGTGAAAGAGAAGGCCTTTTTAAGCTTGGATCTGGGGCGTGTTTTAAGATGAAATTATTCACATTTACTTTTTCAAAGACTTGGTTCGCTGTGACTAAACTAAGTTCATTATTCAGTTTATCCCCCCACATATTAATTAAGCTTATGAACATGACAAAGCTGATAAGAATAGAAAAACGATACCCTAGATTAATGAGTTTATGGGGAAACTTGAGGCAACTGAGTAACAAGATGCCAGAGATTAGAAATAAGAGTTGAGGCAGTTTATGTAGCGATGACAAACCATTACTCAGGGCTTGTTCGGCTCTTAACTCATCTGCCCAAACCAGTATGCCTAGAGTGTCTTTAGTGCCTGATACTTCACTAAAAAATAACCAGCATTCTTTTTTATTTATGGGGTGGATGAAGGAGGTAATAGGGCCTTTTTCTCTTTGGGCGAGAATGGTTTTAAAAAAACTATCATCCTGTTTAAGTTTATGAATATCCTGCCCTAGATAATCTGCTACAGGGTAAGAAATGAGTTCGTCATTGACCGTTAGAATAAAGCCAAAGCCACTTTGTGCGAGGTCTAATTGTGAAACGATCTGACTAAGGCCAGACAATGATAAATTAAGGAAAATAATACCGTCATAGCCATTGTCAGCCTTGTTGTCATAGTTTGATGAAAATGGCCGTATAAACTCTGCAATCCAACTTTTAGCAGAAGTGCCGTAATAGGGGGCTAACCACATAGGGCCTTCTTTTAAAGGTTGATGAAACCAAAAGGTTCTAGGTCTGCCGGAGTTAGCATCATCGGCAAGGGTATAATCATACTTATCAGATAAGGCCTGTTTTGGCTGGTTATTGGCTCCTTTTTGATAAAACGGAGAGTACAGAGGTACTGCTGGGTTAAAGCGATCTTTTTTAAAGACAACGCCACCTCTAAAAGCTCCCTTGGTTGCTAGCACCTTGTCTTTAATGAGTGCTCTAATTTGGTTATCGCTTAAGTTGCTTTGAGAAAGCTGATAAGCAATATCTGAAGTGGCTTGCTTAATGGTATTAAATTGTTGGCTAATCTCTAAACTGGCGTTATTTCCTTGCTCTACAATCGCCTGTATTAATAGAGCATCTTGAGTTAATACAGTGTGTTTTTGTATTTGCTGTATATACAAACCAGCAGATAAAAACAGAGTAGCAGCCAGCAATAAACTGAACTGCCAGTATCTAATCCGTCTTTTGTTTAATCTTTGGTGAGTTGTGATGCCATCCTGGCTAAGTCCTCCCTGCTTCACTCTTTGTCACCCTCCTGAGCATTCAATTGGGCCTTGTTATTAAAGCGCTGGAGTAAGACCTGATCAAAACGCTTGATTAACCAAGAACAGATTAAGCTACAACTGATAAACCAGAGTGCAACCAAGCTATAAATAGGAATGACCATTTGACTATCCCCAGAAATCGCAATGGTGGCATTTGCTGTGGCCATGATTTCTTTTACGCCTATGATGGATGAGGTCGTTGAGGCCATCAGGATGACAATAAAGTATTGGCTCCAAGGAGCGAGTTGAAAGGCTTTATTTTGTGTTCGAGCCTCTAAAAAATAACCGCAAGCAAAGCCGGTTACAGGAGCGCCTAGCGCAAAAATGGCTTTTGCTATGACGGGGATTTGAAAGTGCATGCTAGCCAGACTAAATTGCGTTGGAATAATAAGCGCAAGGTAGAAGAGCAAAACAAAACTTGGCACATTTCTAAACACAAGTAGAAAGCTTTTGGCGATTAGCTGAATCAGCTTAAATCGGCTTAAGTAGAGTTTAGTAATATATAAGCCTGTCATTATGCCAAGAGCCATGGCACACAAGGTAATCACAATGTTTAAGCTAAATGCTTGCATAAAAACGGGAAATAAACTGATGAGATAGTAAATTGTCATGATTCATCCTTTAAACAAATTAATACTATGTTGTTAGTTTTCTAATTGAGGGCGCTTCGCTTGGGGAATTAGCCTAAATAAATACTCTATTGTTTTGCTAAAAAGCATGACCTCGAAGAAGTAAAACAGCATAAGTAGCGTCATTAAAAACAGAGTATGGCCTTGAGAGGCAACCAGACTGGTAGTGACAAGAATGGCATTGGGTACAGAAAGGGCGCTTGCCATAGCTGAGGCTTTTACCAAGTTAATCAAGTTGGCAATAATGCCGTGTTTTCCTTCAAGAAAAGCAGTATTCAGTGTGCTTAATTGGCGTTTTTTATTTTGTGATGCTATGGCATCTTCCAGCAAGCTGCTTATCCCTGCTGCGGTATAAAGCGAGAGTACGATCAGTGCTGTTGTTACTGCTCCTCCAGAAAGAAGGTCTAGCATCAAGGGATGGCTATAGTGATAAGAAAATAACCCAAAATAGAGTAGATACAACAAGACAATAGGTGGAACGCTGCGTTGTACATTGATGATGCTATTAATCGTCTTACGTATATAGGGGTTAGAAAGCAGAGAAAAGAGGGTAAAGATATAGGCAAATACCAAGGTGAGTATGACCACTGCCAAGGTAAATAATAAGGTTTGAGTGAAAGCCAAGATAAGCCAATTTGTATCGTGTTGATCAAATGGCCACCAATAGTTGTTTTCAACGGGTTTGTCTTTTGGGTACTGATCACAAGCTTCAGGGAGATGGTAATCCGCATTAAAACGGCATAAGTAATCTCCCTTGTCAGTTTTTTGATTCCATAATTTTGTTCTATCCGCGAGATAGGCTCTATCAGGTAAAAGCCATTTAGTGGCGTATTTATAAAGTGTTGCATCTCGCTGCCATTTAACAGTGATACTCTCAAGCTTCCTTTTTAGAGAAAGGCTATCGAGGTCTTTATTGACGACTAAGGACCATAAGATAGGATAGATAATTGGTAGTTCTGCCTGGTAGTCCTTCCAGCTATCCGATTTTAATAAATGATAGATGGCTGAATTATCATAGGCCCAAGCAACACACTTTTTAGTGAGTAGGGCTAATTGAGCATCCCTTGTATTAAATAGAATTAAGGGCTCGATTTGATAATCTTGAATGAGGGTTTTGTTAAAATATGAGCCGCCATATAGGCAGACTTTCTCGCCGGATAAATCTGACCAGTTTTTGATATTGGATGATTTGGCCGTTAATGCAGTAACCCCACTACGATAGTAATGAGGGGTTATCATGCTTACTCTTTCTCGTCTTTGTTGGGTATCTCCAACGGTTGCGATCAGCATGTCTACTTCGCCTTCTTCGAGCAATTGAAAGCGATTGCCACTGGTAACCGATCTGAGTTTAACTTTTACCCCTAGTTCTTTCGCCACTAATGCCGCTAGGTCTGGCTCAAAACCAACAATATCACCTTCAGGTGATAGCATCCCCCAAGGAGGATAATCCACCTTAACCCCAATTCTAATGACTTCCCTATCTTGGATCTGGCTTAAAGTATCTGCATATAGCTGGCTAGATAAACCAGAAATAGCGAATAAAAGGGCGAATAAAAATAGATTAATCAAGGTCCTTAACATCATCTAACCTCCTTATTTTGTTGAGTGCGGTTTTTAAGTTTTGGTTTTGCTAATACGAGAAAACCGTAAGCAAATTGAATGGGTAAAAGGTGGCATAAAACCTTGTCTAATTTGGCTAAAAGAGGGTGAGAGAGCACCCATTTTTCAGGCAACATACTTTCTGCTTGGCTGATGATGGCTTCTAGCCCTGCAAGTGCTAGTTCCTGCTTTAGGCTAGATAAGGTGTATAAGTGGTAGTTGAGCTTAATCTTGCCTTTACGCTGGTATTGGATCGATTCACTGTTTTTTAAGCTGATATTTTTGACAATATTCCAAGCTTGTTTAAATAGAAAACGACGGCTGCGATTAGGTACTGACAGCAAAATAGCACCTTCTTGAGAGGCGAGTTGTGCTTTGTTTTCTTTTAAAACCTTAACCCTTTCTGAGGCTTGAGTGATGTGAGAAAGCACGCCAAACATCATGAGACTAAGTGAAATAGGTTTGGAATCTTCTAAATAATTTTTGAGTTTTTGCTTCTTACAAAATAAATGAATTTTGTTGTTGGTGTTATGGTTAAGCAGAAGTAACTCTTCTAAATCTGAAATGGCTCTTTCACTAATGTCGTAGCCAATAAAGTGTAAGTTATAGGTATTTGCTAATGCTAAAAGATAGCGTCCTTGTCCACAGCCAAAATCAAGAACTTGGCTTTTGGGATTAATAGGGAGCAAGCTTAGCTGAGTATGAATAAAGCTAAGTACATTAGGGTTCGCACTTGGGTATCGGGTTTTATACAGACCGGATTGATAGTATTGATTGTATTGCTCGGCCATATCTTTTTCATAATGCTTATTCATGATTACTCTTCCTTTAAAGCCTTTATCTGTCTTGTCTCCTGTTATGGCTTAACACGAATTTCTTAAGCGAATAACACGACTTTTTACCTTCCTCAAATGCTTGATGGATTCAGGATTAGGCTTATAGTTTGGCGAAGAGTAATTTTTCTATCTCGGGGGAAACCACTGTAAATTCAGTGGCTTGCACTGTTCGAGTAGGCGATGAGGATATTTATTGATCGGCTAATTCGAGTGACTTTTTTGCAAAATTGTTTGCTTTTGTGATTCATAGCTTTCGAATACGTCTTTTGCTTGATTTAAGCTTGTGGGACTTATGCTTACGCTTGTGTGGCAAGTTGGATTTGAGCAACTAAAGCTCATACCAGTAACAAATAATTTTGCGTCGAAAAGTATCATAGAGCCACAATTTGGACATGGGAGCTGCTGAGATTTGGTCATTTATTAATTCCTTTTTATCTTTTAAAAGTTTTTAAAAAGCAGGTCCTTAAACCTGCTATAAATATTTTAAGTGGTTGCTTCAGCTTTCAGAATTATTGGTTCGATTGCTTTTGAGTAAGCATCTATGATGGTAGTTACACCCTGTGGTAAAGGTAGTTGGCCTGCATGAACATGAACCGTGTACTTGGCACTATTTGATTTTTCGTAATGAGATTTATCTGAAGAGGCTGATTTTGTAGTTGATTTCACACTACCATGCACCTCAGCTGAAAAGCATCCGTAACCAATTTTTGCTTCAAATCCTGCCTCTGCAACAACTTCAGATTCTTGTGAGGTTTCTTTATCATTTGAAAACGAACTCTTAACTTCCATTTCAAAATCGACAGAAACGTCATCTACTGCTAATGAGTTGAGAGGAAGTATGGTTAGAATTGGCAAGTTCATCGTTGTTGTGACTGAATCTGGACTCGCTTTTTCGCCATTAGCTTTGATTAATGAACGGGTGATGTTCATTTCTATCATGATGGGAGTACGAGGTCCTCCTTCCGTCTCTGGTTCTGTGAAGCAGGTTGATAAAAGGTATTTTGTTTGAGCTTTACCCATCATCGCATTTGCTTCAGCTGCAGCATTTAGTGGAGCACCAATTAAAGACTTCATTGGTAAACCACTGAACTGTTGCGCCATGGATAGTAATCCTGGTCCAGGTGCTGACATAAGATTCTCCTTGAATCAATTATTAGGTTTTAATGTTTGGCTTAATTAGCCTGGGATTTGCGATCTTAGGGCCTTTTCATACCCTTCAATCACAAGCTGGAGACCCTCTGGCGGTTCATTGCCTTTCAGGGTGATTTCGATCGCAGTATTAGTGCTTTTATGGTCGCAGTTAGTTAACAAACCGCGCTTATTAGAGTTGGCAAATGCCACCATAAGCTCATTATCTTCGTTGGTTGTGACATCTAATTCTGCTTTAAACTTTACTTCTTGAATTCTCGGTGAGCTGACAGGAGAAAGGGTGATTAAAGGGACATTCACCATGACGGTTTCGACCCCTTTTTCAGTCCGGCTTGGAAACGCCATGGCGACCATTTTGGGTCTGTGGGTGATATACGATTCGGGGGCAATACCTTGGTCATCGATATCAAGCTCTTCGTGCTTTATTGCATCAAAGAAGGTTTCTATGTGCTTAACACCTTCTGCTTCTACAGCTTGTGCTGCACTGTGAATACTTTGGTGTATAGCGTTCATTAAGGCTTTAAATTTAATCATGGCAAACTCTTTTTTTGGTTATAGGGCCCACGAATAAATCACCTTTACTCAGTCATATTTGGTGATGTTTTCCCTCGCCCTAAGGTGAGATTGTTTATTCGTAGTGTCTTTTGGGTTTTTAAGTTGTGTGAAAATATTAACCAGAAGACGTTGAGATAACGCGGCAAGAAAAATGACAAAAGCTGTGAAAAAAAGGTCTTTTTATTTCTTTCTTCTGCATATTTATAGGGCTTTAGTTGAGGGCGTTTTTTGCAGATCAAGAGATAAAGGCGTGAGCAAAACTGCCTTAAATTTGTAAGAATAGCCTGCAAAAATAATGCGTTTGAACGAGTAAATTTTGTGCTTGAGTGAGATGTTTATGGGGAAACATTGCAATTAATTACACTATTAACTATGGGAAGAAGAGGGAATCTAGTGATGGAATCAAATACCATTAATAAGCTTAAACAAACCATCTATAAGCATCAATTCAGCCTAGAGCAGGATCGCGCTTTGTCTGTTTTTTCTGACGTGAGCTTAAAGCTTGCCGAACAAATTTTAAAGGATAATGCGGATGAGATAAGTCCGAGTGCTTTTGTTGCTTGGTGGCAGGCTAATTATCGTCTTTATGCTAATCAACAGATGATGATAACGGATGTAAATTTTAATGGGTCAAGCGCAAATCAGAGCCAGCCAGAGGAAAATGAATATATTGAAATAACCAACCAAGGTCCGGCCATTCTTGATCTAGGTGGTTGGTCTATTGAAGCTGGCCCTAATCAAACGATGACATTTAAAGAAAAGACCATGATAGCAAGTGGTCAAACCATTCGCATTTATACGTTTGATAAGGGAGAGTTCTCATTTAAAAGTCATCAAGCGATTTGGAATAACCGCGGAGATAAAGCCAAATTATACGATCAAGATGCAAGCTTGATTAGTCAGTGGTGGTATGGCCGTGAAGCAGAGCAGGATGTGTATATTTCTCATATTGCATTTGATGGCAATGATAGATATTCAGAAGGTGACGAGTATGTTGAGATCACTAATTTGAGCCCTGCTTGGGTGGATATCTCAAGTTGGGTTTTAGGAGGTGGGCATGCAGATGATTTTGTCTTTTCTGAAGGTAGCCATATTGCACCTTTTGGTAACATACGTGTGTATACCAACAAACTTGATGCTAAAACAGGTGGCTATTCATGGGATAGCAAGCGAGCGATTTGGAACAACCATGCAGGGCATGCTTACTTAAATGGACTGGAGCATCGAACGGTGAGTGACTATCGCTATGGTAAATAGCACTAACAATTAGTATGAAATTAATCGCGCTAAAATAAATAGCGTTATAAGAGGTAGGCCCCAAACTCACTCTGCTGGATTTGGGGCAAAAAGCCAGAATTTGCGCCAAGTCGTTAATTAGGTATGACCTTAAGGTAAGTGAACTCATTCTTAGAAGGTTCATCTTATGTCTAATGCATCATCAATTAACACTATGCCAGTTAATTCATCTTCAATCGATCTGAGTGTGAAAGAAAGATCAAACTACTATCAACTGCTTTTTCCTTATCTAGAGTTAGAGAATGGCCCTAAAATTACTCAGTTAGAACTGGATAATAGCTTTTTTACCTGCCCGGATAGTCTTAATGAAAATGTTACATTCCAGCAATGGGTAAAAGCGAAAACGGCTGGGGATAGGGCTCAGGCTCAAGCCTCTGCTGTGAGTTACATTAATAGCGCAAACTTTATTCGATACCCTCAGCAATTATCTTTGCCTTTAATTAAATTATTAGATGAAGACTTTTCTCGATTACAAAGTCGTGAGGATCTAATTAGTGTAATTGATCGGTACTTTTCCTCTTCGGATAACTTAGTTGAGCTTCTTGCCTCCCCTGATTTTCAAGAAAGCCTTACTCGTATTTGGCTAAGTTGTTTTTCTCTCATTATTATTCTGGACTATGAAATCAACTGGCTTGATCAGTTAATTCGTATCTTAAAAAGATTAAACTTCATAGATAAAGCCTTGGGCTTGATTAAGAATAATCAGACTTGGTCAGAATTTAATACTGAACTTTGGTTGAATGCTGATCTTTTACTGCCTCTTAGTGTCTTCCCTTTACCTTGTTCTGGAATAACAGATGAGGAGAAAAGTACAGTAGAAGTCAAAGCTGACACGTCCATATCTTCAAGCCTGCCTGCATCGGGCGTAAGACCTTATGCCATAGGGACGTTACACAGAATAGAGTACAAGTTAATTGGCTACGAACTAGGAGAGTTGCAAAAAGTAGAATCTGTTTTATCCGGTGAATCACGAGAGAGCCAATTGGATTTCACGTTTAAGTCTGACTCTCAGTTGAGTATGTCGCAAGAGAAGCAAGCTTTAGATAAAACACTGGCGTCCCATAAAGAGCAAGATTTATTAGCCCATGTACAACATACGCTTGCTGACAAGCAGGTTACTAATACGCTAGATAAGTATGCCACCCAATATATCGCCACATCAGCGAACGCCAGCACATCAGGAAGTTGGACGATTGATGAAAAACCTAGAGGGGGCGATAACCAAGCGTCAGCGGACTTTATTAAAGATGTATTGGCTAAAACCGAACAGAGAGTGTCTCGTCATGTTAGCCAAGTAAAACAGGTACAACTTAGTTATGAGCAAGTTAATAAGGAAAGTCAGCGTTTTCATAATGACAAAGATCGACCCCTTAATGGTTTTTACTACTGGCTAAATAAGCGTTATCGGGTACAGGCTTTAGAATCTCAAAAACGTTTGATGATAGAGATAAACTTAGACCTTGGTGGTGATGAGTTACAGCGAGAATTGAAAAAACTAGTTCAGTTAGATCAGGCTAAACCAATGAGTTTAAGCGAGCATGGGGTTAATCAATATTCAGATATCTTGATTGAACTTCCTGATACTTCGAATGTGCAGACACATCCTCAAGAAAGCGCGAATAATACGTCTCATAATGTTAATAATAACCTTGATACCAGTCTTGATGATAAGGGCGAGAACTATGCGGATTTATCCTCAGCTTATTATTTAAATCTTTATCAAGCATATAACTTAGACTGTATTGAACCTGCCCCAAGGTTAAAGCCTTCCCTTAATAAGAGTATTCGCTCCCAGTTAGCATCCTCTTCACAAATATTCACTATCCCTAAGGGGTATTCTGCTAAGAAGCTAACAGTGAGTGCTTTGGTGGCAGATTCTGTAACAGGGCTAACTATTCTGTTATTGGGTAAGGTTTATCCAATGCATTTATCAAACGGACAGACTAATCAAACCATTGTATTAGAAGGAGAGATTGAAGACGCGATCGAGGTTTCATTCTTAGCAAATCTTGAAACAGGCGTTTGTCCAAATACAGGTGCAAAGCAAAATTGTAGTGGTAAACAAGCCGTTAGTATCAGTGCCCATACACAAGTCATTAGCATGAACTTGGAGCTGGCCTTAACACAAGAGCGCTTAAATCAATGGCAACTTAAAGTTTATGAGGCATGCCAGCAAGCGTATCGGTTGCAATGTGCTGAATATAAAGTGTCTTTAGAGACGTTAAAAGGCAAGTTAAAAGAAGAGGATAATAAAGTCACTCTGAGTTTGATTAACCGTGAGCTGATTAAGATGAGTATTAAAACTTTATTTGATCACAGTATGGTCTTTGTACAAGGGGTTGCAGGTGAGCCCAAGGACTTGTTTGCTTATCAGCAATACTTTGATTACATCTTAGAATGGGATCAACTTTATTGTAAGTTGATAAACGATCAAGCATGCAATACTCCTGATTCTGAAACAAATGAAACCAGTGACGTAAATACTTCTAAGCGCGACATTTCTACGGCAGATTCTTCCGTTTCTGCATCACAGACATCTTCTACTACAAGTGTGGCACCTTCTTTAAAAGAGAAGGCTCAGAGTGATATTTCTCATGAAAAGGCGCTAGAAACACAAAGTTTACCTGTTTTAGCTGAGTTAGATTCAGAGCTCTATTTATATCGTTTTATCAAAGCACAAGAAGCCAAGCTTCTTATTCCTGTGAAACCAGGTTTTGAAAAACGTTTTATGTACTTCTATGAAACCGGGCGAATTTGGCATGGACAAGAGAGTTTAGTACCGATTAATCAGGGCGCTTTAGCCTTGATTAATGATTATAAAGGGTTACGTAATCATTTAGAGGGAGAGAAGCGAGTGAAAGATTGGCAGGTGTGCTTACCGACTGTGATGTCTGTGATAGACGAAGATACAAGCTTAGATAATATTGCGAGCCATTTAGATAACAATCGTTAGGCATGAAAGCTAAAGGAGTAAGTTAGCATGGAGAAGAAACACGAGTACTCACAACACGCCCCCAGCGCTCAACATCCTGAACTGCCTGAATTAGTGCCACCTGCTATTATGAGAGATGCTATGCCGGTTGGCTCTGTCATCGCTTTTGCTGGGGAAATACGTACTTCAGGTGATAGGCCTCATGAAACGAATTTACCTATGTTTAACTGGCTTAAGTGTGATGGATCAAGCTTAGAGATTGCTCAGTACCCTGAACTATTTTCTGCGCTAGGTTATCGTTATGGTGGTAGTGGACAAAGATTTAATCTACCGGATTTAAGGGGAGAGTTTTTACGAGGTGTGGATGAGGGCGAACGTCATAAAGGGAGTCTAGATAACAGAGTAGGGGCGAGAAATGGTGAGAAAAATGGTGTTGGTTCAACCCAAGGTTTTGCTCTTGAAACACATGTCCATGGTTACCAGAAACCAAAAGAAGTTGTACCTGTAATTGCTGAACCTGGTGTCTCGACGACGCAAACACCCTTGATACCCGCAGATACTTCAGAGCCTAAAAAATGCTCAGTTAGTCAATATGAAACCCGTCCAGTTAATACCTTTGTCTATTGGTTAATTAAAACCAAGCTCTAACAAGCGATTTAAGCGCCCCATAAGAAAGTCCAGTTACTCTCTTGTTTACAAGATATGAACGGCAATTGATTTGTCAATTTAGTAAATAGGAGAGGCTTCTAATGCAAAACACACATTCTATTCGCTTGGTGAAGGTCCACCAGCATACACCTAGGGTTATTTACTGTAATGTTTTTGATGAAGTATTACGTGAAGTGCCTGTTTCGGTCGCTTTTTTTTATAAAAAAAGTCTAAAAACAGAAGAGCTCAAATTCGCGTTAGAGGCCGCTCTTGAGTCGTATGATATCTTTGCTGGTAGGCTAAGTTATCTTGATGGTGACTTTTGTATTGATTGTCGTAACCAAGGGGTTAGCTTTTCTACCCAACCCCATGATTTTGAAATGACTCAGCTATTAGCTAATCAATTTGATAGTCAAAATAATAAAATACTATGTGATCTAATTAACCCTAAAACAGTGATTAAAAAGCAAGAAGCAGTGTTAACCATCAAGGTAAATTATTTTGACGCTGGTGGTATGTGCCTAGGGAGCCTGCGATTAAGTCACCTCTTCTCAGTCTTTTCAGAAAACGTATCACACAAGGCGTTACTTTGACGTAATGTAGGTACCTTTCGAGAAGTGACAACACAGGG
>NZ_JXYC01000041.1:0-92989 GCF_000967665.1 Marinomonas sp. S3726
TAATTCAAATAAATAGCAAAACGTACATTTTCTGATCTTTATTTAGTCAAATCGACAATTCTTAACTCTTTTGGAATAGAAAAGGAGACATTCTCTTCTTGGCCAGCCAATTCTTTCGGGCTTTCGCCACCTTCTTCCTCCAATCGCGCAATCACTTCTTGGACCAAGACTTCAGGCGCCGATGCACCAGCAGTAATACCGATACTATCTATACCTTTTAACCATTCGCATTTAATTTCAGCTGCATTATCGATTAGGTAGGCAGTTGTTCCCATACGCTCAGCCAATTCTTTTAGTCGATTCGAGTTAGAGCTATTTACCGAGCCAACGACCAATACTAATGACGACTCTTCTGCCAACTTCTTAACCGCATCTTGACGATTTTGAGTTGCATAGCAGATATCGTCTTTCTTAGGGCCGCGTATTAAAGGAAAATGCTCACGTAAAGAGTCAATAACAACGGATGCATCATCCATAGATAGCGTAGTCTGAGTGACAAAAGCTAACTTCTCTGGATTTTTAACTTTAAGCTTAGCAACATCTTCTGGGCTTTCTACCAAGTAGATATGCCCACCTTTACTATAGTCATACTGCCCCATGGTACCCTCAACTTCAGGGTGCCCATCGTGCCCAATAAGCACGCACTCCATACCATCACGAGAATAGCGCACTACTTCTAGGTGTACTTTAGTTACTAACGGGCATGTAGCATCAAACACTTTAAGGCCACGATTTTCAGCTTCAAGCCTCACAGCCTTAGATACACCATGAGCACTAAAGATAACCAAGTTATCATCAGGCACTTGATCCAGCTCATCAACGAAGACAGCTCCGCGCGCCTTTAAAGACTCAACCACAAATTTGTTATGCACAACTTCATGGCGAACATAGATAGGTGCCTCAAATAAATCTAGACAGCGATTAACAATATCAATCGCGCGATCCACACCTGCGCAAAAACCTCTCGGGTTTGCTAGCTGGATAGCAAAGCTCATACAGACTCCGATACAGATACTATTTTAACTCGATAAGTAAGTGTGCGACCTGCTAAAGGATGATTAAAATCTACTGTTACTTCATCTTCAGCAATTGAAGCAATCACACCAGGTAATTCATTCTTACCCACATCAGCAAAAGACACTATCATGCCTTCTTCAAGATCCATATCGAATTGGCTGCGCGGCATTGTCTGAACATTATTTGGATTATGCTGACCAAACGCTTTTTCAGGAGGCATGGTGAATTCACACTCATCACCTTCTTTCAAACCAAGCAAAACATCTTCAAATGCTTCCAGCAAGCTGCCATCACCAAACTTAAATTCAGCAGGCGCTTTATCAAAATTACTGTCAACTAACTGACCATCTTCTAATGCCAACTCAAAATGCATTGTGATCTGGCTTGTTTTTGAAATCATTATCATTTGCTCTTGTTCGTAAATTTTTTATTCAGATAGCCTTCTAGCAACATCACAATTACACCTAAAGTGATGGCCGAATCGGCAATATTAAAAGCGGGAAAGTACCAGGTTTGTTGCCAATGGAATTGTAGATAGTCAACAACATGACCGTAGGCAAGTCGATCATAAAGATTTCCTATCGCACCACCCAATATAAGAGTTAAAGATAAGGCCTCCCAGTAATTGGATGAGGCAATCTTTACTAATCGCCAGCTAATTCCAATCACAACCACAATAGCAATAATAGAGAAGAACCATCGCTGCCAGCCTCCAGCATCTGCAAGAAAGCTAAACGCTGCACCAGTATTGTACCTCAGGGTAATATCAAAAAAAGGTAGGACAGGAATTTCCTGCCCATATCGCAAGCTAGTATCGACCCATTGCTTAACCAGCCAATCTAAGCCAAAAATAACTAACGCCAGCGCCCACCAGCGCTGGAGTTGTTGCCATACAAAAGACTTGGTCATTAAGCGTAAAGGCGTTTTTCACCTTCTCCATCAGGCAAGTTACTGATACAACGATCACAAAGCTCAGGATGTGCCTCACGTTGACCCACTTCTTCCCTATGGTGCCAGCAACGCACACACTTCGCTTTTTCACTTAGCTGAACACTAACTTTAAGACCTTCCATCTCTGATGCGACAGCGTCATCACCACCTTGATCCAGTGGCTTCACAGTGACATTAGATGCAATCAATACGAACCTTAATTCTTCACCCAATACATTCAAGTTAGTCGTTAGTGCATCATCACAGTAAAGGGTAATTTCAGCACTCAAGCTTGCTTTGATCTTACCTTCACTACGAGCAGCTTCCAATACCTTATTAGTCGCCACTTTCGCTTCAAGGATCTGCTTCCAGAATTCTCGACCTTGCGCTTCACTACCGTCTAACTCAACTAAACCTTCATACCAAGTTTCTAAGAACACAGATTCGGCACGCTCACCAGGCATAGAGCGCCAGATTTCATCAGCAGTAAAACTCAAGATTGGAGAAATCCAACGAGTGAAGGCTTCCATAACATGGAACAAAGCCGTTTGCGCTGAACGACGGGCAAGACTGTTTTCTTGAGTTGTGTATTGACGGTCTTTAATAATATCCAAATAGAAACTGCCAAGATCTTCTGAACAGAAGTTCTGGATCTTTTGGTTTACTGTATGGAATTGGTAGTCGTTATAAGCCTGATCAATCTCTTTTTGCAATTGTGCTGCACGATCAACTACCCAACTATCCAAAGACAGCATATCTGCAGGCGCGACCATATCAGTAACAGGGTCGAAACCATTCAAGTTTGCCATCATGAAACGAGCTGTATTACGAATACGACGATAAGAGTCAGCAACACGCTTAAGAATCTCATCAGACACTGTCATTTCAGTTGTGTAATCTGTTGCAGCAACCCAAAGACGAATGATGTCAGCACCTAGGCTATTCATCACCTTCTGAGGAGATAAAACATTTCCTAAAGATTTAGACATCTTACGGCCGTCACCATCAACGGTGAAACCATGAGTCAAAACTTGTTTGTATGGTGCCACGCCACGAACAGCGATAGATGTCTTCAAAGAAGATTGGAACCAACCACGGTGCTGGTCAGAACCTTCTAAATAAAGATCAGCAGGGAAAGTTAGCTCGTCGCGTTGATCAATCACTGAATAGTGAGTAACACCAGAGTCAAACCAAACATCTAATGTGTCAGTAACCTTGCTGTATTTATCTGCATCGTCACCTAGCAGTTCCGCCGCATCTAAATCGAACCAAGCATCAATACCTTCTTTTTCTATACGCTTAGCAACCTCTTCAACTAGGCGAGTTGTTTCAGGGTGAAGTTCTTGTGTATCTTTATTGATAAACAAGGTAATTGGCACACCCCAAGTACGCTGACGAGAAACACACCAATCTGGACTGTTTTTTAGCATACCTTCAATACGATTCTGACCCCAGCTAGGCACCCAGCTTACGCCTTCTACCGCATCTAGCGCTTTATCCTGTAAACCTTCTTCGGTCATACTGATAAACCACTGTGGCGTTGCACGATAAATTAGCGGTGTTTTGGTACGCCAGCAATGTGGATAACTGTGGAAGATTTTATCTTGCTTAACTAATGCTTTGTTTTCTTCTAGGGCTTCAAGGATAGCGGCATCAACTTTATAAACATGCTGACCTGCAAAAGCACCCGCTGCATCAGTATATACACCACCATCATTGACTAGGTTAAGTGTGCCTAAACCGTTAGCACGACCAACATTAAAGTCATCTACACCATGATCAGGCGCTGTATGCACTGCACCAGTACCCGCTTCAGTGGTCACATGATCACCTAAAATCACAGGCACTTGGCGACCAGCAAATGGATGCTGCATTAACGTGCCATTTAGCACATCACCTTTAGCACGACCAACGATACGATATTCTTCAACACCGTAACGACCCATTATGCCTTCAACCATGTCTTCAGCTAGGATAAGACGCTCTTTACCAGTGCCAAGGTCAAGCTCAACCAAAGCATAGTTAAACTCTGCATGTAGAGAAACTGCTTGGTTGGCAGGTAATGTCCAAGGTGTTGTGGTCCAGATAACAACCGATACCTGACCTTCACCTTCAACATCTGTAAATTTAGCCAATACAGCATCTTGATCAGCAACAACAAAACGAACATCAAGAGATAAGGATGTTTTGTCCTGATACTCAACTTCAGCTTCAGCCAATGCAGAGCCACCAACCACACTCCAATAAACTGGTTTAAAACCTTTTACTAGGTGGCCATTATCAGCAATCTTGCCAAGCGCTCTTACTATATTAGCTTCCGTCTCAAAGTTCATGGTTAGATAAGGTTTATCCCAATCACCCATAACACCAAGACGAATAAAATCTTTCTTCTGTCCATTCACTTGCGTCAAAGCATATTCGCGACACTTAGCGCGGAACTCTTTATGAGTCACTTTAGTGCCAGCCTTACCTATCATTTGCTCAACTTTGTGCTCGATAGGCAAACCGTGGCAATCCCAGCCTGGGATATAAGGCGCATCAAAACCACTTACTGTTTTAGATTTAACAATAATATCTTTGAGGATTTTATTAACTGCGTGACCAATATGAATATCGCCATTCGCATATGGAGGACCATCATGCAAAATAAAAGATTTACGACCTTTACTGGTATCTCGAATTTTCTGATACAGGTCGATATCCTGCCAATGCTTAAGCATAGCTGGTTCACGTTTTGCCAAGTCTCCACGCATAGGGAAGTCAGTATTTGGCAAATTCAGAGTTGGTTTATAATCACTCATGGTTTTTCGATTTTTCCTCAAAGATCATCAGGGTGCTGATTATCAGGTTACTGATTTGCAAAGAAGTGCTGAGCGGCTTCTTTGTCACATTGAATTTGTTTAACTAGCTCATCTAAGCCAGACATTTTTCGCTCTTCTCGAATATAGTGGCAAAAATGCACCAACACATAATCATCGTATAAAGAGCTTTGATATTCGAATAAGTGCACTTCTAATATTGGTGTCACACCATTTACCGTAGGCCGACAACCTATATTGGCAACACCGTTATAAGCAACACCTTGTTTTACAAGCTGTACTGCATAAACCCCACTCATGGCAGGGCTCGCAATTTTCAAATGTACATTAGCCGTTGGAAAGCCGAGTGTACGACCTAACTTCTGACCATGAACAACACGCCCCGATAAAATGACAGGATGCCCCAATAAAGCTTCGGCTTTCACCATCTGCCCATGAGCCAAACTCTCTCTCACCAAAGAGCTGCTAATTCGTTCACCTTCATCAGACAAGACCGAAGGTGTATTTTCAACAGCAAACTGATGTCGCTGACCGAATTCATTTAAATAACTAAAATCACCTTGGCGATCACAACCAAAACGGAAGTCATCACCTACAACCAAATGTTGCACTGCCAAGCCGTTCTGCAAAATAGTCTGACAGAATGCTTCAGCATCTAATTCTTGAATCTTTTTATTGAAAGGCATGCACAGAACGTAATCTATACCTTGCTCTTGCAAAAAACGTAATTTATCCCGTAAACGGCTAATCCTTCCCGGTGCTTTCATACCGGCAAAGTATTCTCTTGGTTGAGGCTCAAAAATCATAATGCAAGATGGCACTTGATACTTTTGCGCCAACTCTTTTACTCGTTTGAGAATCGCTTGATGCCCAAGATGTACCCCATCAAAATTACCAATGGTCAATACACACTGACGATGTTGTTGTCGGATATTATGAATACCCCGAATTAACTCCATATTGCCCCATCAAAGAGAAAGACGTTTCGCTGAAAAAATAATCGAGATTATATAGCAGTTAATTGAGAGACGATAGCCATGCCCCGAAATCCTATTAGTATATAGGGACTGTTAGGCCAAATTACTCAAAAATCATTAGAACTAAGCGATAGCAAAGGATTAGGCTTTTAGCATTCTCGGCCTAAAACCACCTAAAAACAGTCCAGCAAAATAAACCAACACACCAACAATAACCACTAACGCAATTCGCCATACTCGCTCCAAATCAGGCAATTGAGTCCAATCAACTGCTAGAGCGTTGTGCCACAACAAAAGACCCGCCAAACAAGAAACGCCCAACAAAATAGCGAAACAAGGTTTAATCCAATCTGAGTTAAACTGATGCAGCGACCTTTTTCTCAAGCCGTGCCACAAAAGAAACGCGTTTAAAGCAGCAGACAGCGTTGTGGCCATAGCCAAACCAACATGCCCAAAAGGCCCAACCAAAATAAGGTTAAAAGCCATATTAGCCACCATAGCGATAATACCAATCTTCACCGGAGTTTTTGTATCTTGCCTTGCATAATAAGCTGGCGCCAGCACCTTAATGAGCATCATAAACACCAAGCCCACCGAGTAAGCCTGCAAACTCACTGCTGCCATAGAGACATCATGAACCGTTAGCGCACCACGATAGAAGATTGTCGCAATTAGAGGCTCAGCCAAAAGATAAAGCGCAAGCGAAGATGGCACAGCAATAAGTAGCACAGTCCTTAACCCCCAATCTAGAGTTGAGGTAAAGCGTTCAGATTCCTCACCAACAAAACTGCGAGATAACGAAGGCAAAATAACTGTACTTATTGCGATAGCAAAAATCCCAAGTGGCAATTCATATAAACGATCAGACAAGTACAACCAAGTAATACTGCCTGTTTGCAGAAAGGAGGCCAAAATTGTATCTAATAACAAATTGATTTGACTAACAGACACGCCGAACAAAGCAGGTAGCATAAGTTTAAAAATGCGCTTAACACCTGGGTGAGAGAACCCCAAGCTAGGCATAGGTAACAGATTAAGCTTAGCCAAGAAAGGCAACTGAAAAGCAAGCTGCAAGGCGCCTGCAGCAAACACACCCCAAGCTATCGCAGTTTCTTTCTGCAAAGCGTTATTTGCAAAAAACACAGTCGCAACAATCAAGGACAAGTTTAGAAAAATGGGGGTAATCGCTGGAATAGCATACTCATCATGACTATTTAGTATCCCACCTGCTAAAGCTGTTAAGGAAATAAACATGAGATATGGAAACGTAATAGTCAAAAGATCAGACGCTAAAGCTAGCTGCTCAGCATTATCAGCAAAACCAGGAGCAAATACATAAACCACCCAAGGGGAGAAGGCCATAAACAAGGCACTGACCAACAACAAGACCAAACCTAAAGAGCCAGAAACAGCAGAGACCAGCTCCTTTACGGCGGCCTGCCCTTGATTCACCTTATAGTCACTTAATACAGGTACAAAAGCTTGCGCAAAGGCCCCCTCTGCAAATAAGCGGCGCAGGAAGTTTGGAATTTTAAACGCGACATAGAAAGCATCAGCACTACCACTTGCCCCCAATACAAATGCTAAAGCAGCATCTCGCACCAAACCTAATACGCGCGACAGCATGGTACAGATGGAGACAAGAACACCAGATCTAAGTAAGGAAGCGCTTTTTTTAGCCACTTTTGATCCTGGCTTTTTTTCGAGGTTCGGTGATTCCATATCCATCCAAAACATGATTTTTTAAAATTTCAGCAAGGATAACACCTCAACACCAAAGGGAATAAGCAAAAAGCCACGCTAAATGTGATAAAAAGTACTCAACAGGGGGTTGTGGTAAAGTGAAAAGCTGGTAAAATTCGCCGCGAGATTTTCAAGTATTACTTGACATTTATTCCTCGAAGACGCAGAGTGCGTCTTCGTTTCATTTTAAAGAATTCAAAGGAGCCAGACAGTGGCAAATTCCGCCGGATCAAAAAAACGTGCACGCCAGGCTATCAAGCGTCGCGCTCACAATGGTGGCCTGCGCTCTATGGTGCGCACATACCTGAAAAAAGTAGATGCTGCTATTGAAGCAGGTAACCAAGCGGACGCTCAAGCAGCATTCGTTGCAGCAACGTCTCAAATGGACAAAGCTGCTGGTAAAGGTCTTTACCACAAAAACAAAGCGTCTCGTCATAAGAGCCGTTTAAGCGCAAAAATCAAAGCACTAGCTGCTTAATTGATTTTCAAGTCGCATTAAAAAAACCGGCATCAGCCGGTTTTTTTATGTCTGAAATATATGGCTAAGCCATATATTTTGGTACCAATACTAGCAACCATACCGAACCCGCTAATACCAAAGCTAAAAATACAGCAGCAGAGCCCATATCCTTCGCCCTTCCAGAGAGCTCGTGATACTCATCTCCCACACGATCAACAACAGCCTCCATTGCTGAATTAATCGTTTCAACTATGACCACAAGCCCAACTACAAAAATCAATAAAGCACGCTCAAGCCCAGTTTCACCAAAATACAAAGCGAATGGCAACGCAAGCAAGAATAGACAAATCTCCTGCCTAAAAGCCGCCTCATGCTTCCACTGAGCCTTCAATCCCTGAAACGAATAACCTGTTGCATCTATCACTCTCGTCAACCCAGTTTTACTCGGCTTTGCCATGCCTATTCCCCATTTAATTTAAACAATAACTAGATCATCACGATGAATTAACTCTGGCTCACCTTCATAACCCAACACTTCACCTATCTTAGAAGATGGCTTTCCTAGTAGCTTCAAAGATTCAGCCACAGAATAGTTAACCAATCCTCGCGCCACTATCTCACCCACCTCACTCACACAAACAACCATTTCACCACGAGTAAAGTCACCTGATGCGTCTTTCACACCTACAGGCAATAGACTACTCCCACCTGACTTCAGTGCCTTAACAGCCCCTTTATCTAGCGTTAGCGTCCCACGCGCCTTAAGGTGCCCAGCCAACCACTGCTTACGAGCAACCAACCTTTCTTGCTCAGGCTGCAACCAAGTACCCAGCAACTCTGCCTGCATCAAACGAGCAACCACATTCTGCTCTCGCCCAGAAGCAATCAAGGTATCTGCACCAGAACGTGCAGCCAAACTTGCCGCTTTCACTTTAGTTAGCATGCCACCACTCCCCAAAACACCAGCACCACCACTAGCCATAGACTCTAGTCTTTCATCAGACGCTAATGCATGTGAAATTAATGTCGCATCAGCATGATCTCTTGGATTTTTATCAAACAAGCCCTGCTGGTCAGTCAGTATAATCAAAAGGTCTGCCTCAACAAGATTGGCAACCAAAGCACCCAAAGTATCATTATCACCAAAGCGGATTTCGTCCGTCACAACAGTATCGTTTTCATTGACGATGGGGACTGCCCCTAAACTCAACAAGGTTCGCAACGCAGACCTAGCATTCAAATAACGACGACGATTAGACAAGTCATCATGCGTTAACAAAATTTGCGCTGTATGCAGGTCATGCTTCACAAAATGAGACTCATACACACCAACCAACTCCATCTGCCCCACCGCTGCAGACGCTTGTAACTCATTTACCTGAGTCGGCCTCTTCGTAAAGCCTAAGCGCCTCATACCAGCCGCGATTGAGCCAGACGAAACCAATACAACCTCTTTACCCATAGCGCGCAACTGAGCTATCTGCTCCACCCAATCACCAATTCGCCCTACATCTAAACCTTGCCCATCATTGGTCAGCAAAGCACTACCAATCTTCACTACAATACGCTGAGCTTGAGCAATTTTTTCTCTTGAAATATTTTGTGACATTCTCTTTTCGCCTTCCCCACCAAAGGACCAAAAAATAAGGCACCTTAACCAAAATCAAGATGCCTTATTTTCAAAACTTAATATCGAGCGAACACACCCTTAACGGACATATTCCACATCAACATCGTAATCATCATCATCGAAGTCGTCATCATCCTCTGCCGCCTCTTTAGCTGCATGCGCCTCGGCACGCTTAGCCATACGGTAAGAGTTAATTCGCTCTCGACCTTCTTCATCAATTTGCAAACGCATAGCTTCTTCTGCTTCACGCGCTTCTTCACTGTCTTCTAGCAACTGACGCATTTCATCCAGCTTCGTCATCAAATCCAAACACAGAACTTGAGTACCTTCCCCTGAAATTGCTGAAATACGATAGGTTTTGCCTTCCCAGCCCAATGCATCGATGACCGCCTGACAACGCTCTTCTAGCTCTTCAGCCGGCACCATATCGATTTTATTTAGTACCAACCAACGCTCACGCCCAGCCAATACAGGGCTAAACTGATGTAATTCATTCACTGCAACCTGAGCAGCTTGAGCAGGCGTCACTTCATCCCAAGGCGCCATATCAACCAAATGTAACAAGATACGGTTACGCACTAGATGCTTCAAGAATCGAATACCTAAACCCGCACCATCAGCAGCACCCTCAATAATGCCGGGGATATCCGCAATAACAAAACTTTGATGTTGCTTTACTTTCACAACACCCAAGTTAGGCACAAGCGTCGTAAAAGGGTAATCCGCCACTTTAGGCTTAGCCGCTGAAACAGAACGAATAAAAGTAGACTTACCCGCATTTGGCAAACCCAGCAAACCAAC
The DNA here is from genome assembly GCF_000967665.1 of Marinomonas sp. S3726. NCBI lineage: Bacteria > Pseudomonadati > Pseudomonadota > Gammaproteobacteria > Oceanospirillales > Oceanospirillaceae > Marinomonas > Marinomonas sp. S3726. The sequence continues at coordinate 10,378 of NZ_JXYC01000041.1, forward strand.
ATCAGCTAAGACTTTCATCTCAAGCTTAAGGTTACGTTCTTCACCTTCAGTGCCTTTCGTTGTTTGGCGTGGCGCACGGTTAGTACTGGATTTAAAGCGTACATTACCCAAACCTCTATGGCCGCCTTGAGCCACACAAAGCGTTTCGCCATCATGAGTCAGGTCACCAAGAGTTTCACCTGTGTCTTCGTCAATAATAGTAGTACCCACCGGCACCTTTAGCGTCAAGTCAGCACCTTTGGCACCAGTACAATCTTGACCCTTACCACCTTCACCAGTTTCAGCTTGGTAGCGACGAGTGTAGCGGTAATCAATCAAGGTATTGAGCGCAGCATCTGCCTCTAAAAGCACACTACCACCATCACCACCATCACCGCCGTCAGGGCCACCTTTAGCAATAAATTTTTCACGCCAAAAGCTTAAACAACCGTTTCCACCTTTGCCCGCCCGTACATAAATACTGGCTTCATCAACGAATTTCACAGAATCACCTCTTAGGTGTGTATTACAGTATCAGTGATGCAAACAAGCTCGCACCACTCAAAAAATCTATTATATAATTTTTCCAAAAAAAAAGCCCCGCCACAGCGGAGCTCTTTCTTACTCGGTCGAGTATTAAGCTGCTACTACAGAAACTGTACGACGCTTAAACTTACCTTTCACTTCGAACTTCACTTGACCTTCAGTCACAGCGAATAAAGTGTGATCTTTACCGATCTTAACACCTGCACCAGGGTGGAATTGAGTACCACGCTGACGAACAAGAATGTTACCTGGAATCACAACTTGGCCACCGAAACGTTTAACACCTAATCGTTTCGACTCCGAGTCGCGACCGTTACGAGTACTACCACCCGCCTTTTTATGAGCCATAATCTACCCCTTAATTTTGAATTTGTTACGTATTAGCCAATCGCTGTGATTTTAACTTCAGTAAACCACTGACGGTGACCTTGACGCTTCATAGAGTGCTTACGACGACGGAATTTAAGAATCTTAACTTTGTCACCGCGGCCATGAGATACAACTTCCGCTGCAACTTTTACGCCTTCAACAACTGGTGCGCCAACTTTAACGTCGTCGCCATTGCTAACTAGTAGTACTTCGTTGAAATCAACGCTACCACCAGCTTCAACTGCCAGTTTTTCAACCTTAAGGACTTGGCCTTCTTGAACACGGTATTGCTTACCGCCGGTTTTGATCACTGCAAACATGTTTTTCTCCAATTAGATTTATCCGGCTACTGGATTTTATTTGACCTACTTCTAGTGGCCTAAATTTCAAAAAGCTCATGAATTGAGACTCAAGAACTCACCAAAATTTAATCACCATATGATAGGGAGCAAAATGTGGATAAATCGGACGCAGGATTGTACAAAATCACACCAGTAAAAACAAGACATATAGACATTTATCACGCATATTTTGAGATTTGGGTTGACCCTTTCCCCCTCCTTACCTAGCATGTGGCAATCTTGCGGTTTTCAGACCGAAAACTCGCTAGGAAAATAGCCAGCTTGGAAAAAATTTAATGTCGTCCAACTCTATACATGCGGTCGTTAATAACGAATTTAGTCTTGTTAATGACCACATTTTATCCCAGTTAAAAAGTGAAATTCCGCTCATCGAGCAAATTGGTTATTACATTATTAGCAATGGCGGTAAGAGATTACGTCCATTATTGGTGTTAATGGCTGCCCGCGCTTGTGGTAAACCTAATGACGCTAGCTATCAAGACAATATGGTCAAGATGGCAACCATCATAGAGTTTATCCACACAGCAACCTTGCTACATGATGATGTAGTCGATGAATCCGATATGCGCCGTGGTAAAAAAACAGCGAACGAAGAATGGGGCAACGCACCTAGCGTTTTAGTCGGTGACTTTCTTTATTCTCGCGCCTTTCAGATTATGGTTGAAGTTGGCAGCATGCAGTGTATGCAAATCTTGGCAGAAACGACCAACATCATCTCAGAAGGCGAAGTCCAACAGTTAATTAACTGTGGAGACCCTAGCACATCAGAAGAGAGCTACCTTAAGGTAATCCAATATAAAACGGCGAAACTGTTTGAAGGCGCAGCACTTTGTGGCGCGATAGTGGCAGATGCGAATAAAGAGCAACAGCAAGCTTTAGCGAACTATGGCACTTATGTTGGTACTGCTTTCCAACTTATTGATGACGTAATGGATTACACCAGCACAGCTGAAGAGATGGGTAAAAATGTTGGAGATGACCTTGCTGAAGGTAAACCAACACTACCTCTGATCTACACTATGCGAACAGCACCGACAGATGCAGCCAACAGAGTTCGTAATGCAATAGAAACAGGTGGCTTAGAGCAACTGGATGCCATCATTTCTGATGTGCAAGCATGCGGTGCTATTGAGTACACAGAGAAAGCAGCGCAAGCCCAAGCACAATTGGCAATCGATGCACTAGCTCCTCTTGATGACTCGCCATATAAAGTAGCTCTTATCGACTTAGCAAAAGCATCCGTTAATCGTCGTAACTAAGAAGATACTGCAAGGTTAAAGCCCAAAGAGCCAGCATACATTATGCTGGCTCTTTTTTATGCTCATTCAAAAGCACGTATCAAACCTGCCCAATAAGTGATTTCACTAGGGCTGCTATTTCATCTGGCCGTTCCAGCATAAAACAATGACCACCTTCAACTTCAAGCAAGTCAATATTCCGATTCACTTTTGCCGCATGGGCATAAGACTGCTTAAAAAAAGGCAAAGTATCTTTCCCTGCGATAATGGTTGTTGGTACTTGTAACTCTGTCAGGCTTTTCCAAAGACGTTTAGGGTAACTGGCAAAGATGGCAGATTCCATCCAAGGAGGACAAACCAAGCGACTACAGCCAGCTCCATCAACTTTGAGTGAGTTATCTAAATAACAAGACAAACTCTCGTCGGTCCAGCCTTTGAATGTACCTCGCCCAGTAAAGTACTTACGTGCACTTTCAATATTAGGCCAACTGTCCTTGCGCCTTTTAGCTTGTTTCACCATAGGTACCTGCGTCATTAAACCAGAGAAACGCATCCCTCTAATTAACCAAAGCATTTTTGGTGGAAAAAGAGCAGGATCAAGAATAATCAAACGATCAAAATAGTCAGGTAATTGAGCGGCCATTAGCATAGTCAGGCAACCACCAAAGCTGTGAGCAAAACCTATTTTGGGCTGACTCTTTGGCAAATGTTGTTGTGCTGCTTGCAAGCATCTTTCAGCTGTTTTATTCCAACCAACAAAACGCTTATCTACACCACTTAATCCATGCCCAGACGCATCTTGGGTAAAGATCTTATATTCACCCGCAAGCGGCATAAGCAGTTCAGCATAAGTTAAAGAAGCAAAGCCATTTCCATGTAAGAAATGTAATATTGGCTTACCGTCATCAACCTCTTGATCATTCTCACCATTTCGAACTAGAGACGTTTTTCCACGCAAAGACATATTCGCATCTATCTTATATTCCCATTGCATTAGCTCTGCTTGCCACGCTCTGATTTGGGCCAGTTTTGTACTCTCCATCTTCAACTCCAGCATCAAAAATAAGCCTAATCAGTACAATTTAGTGTCTAGATAAGGTAAAAAAACATCACAAAGTGAAATAACAAAAGAGAATGTAACATAAAACACTTTTGACAAAAAAGTTATATCAAAAAGAAAGGCGCACCCCTTAAAGATCAAAAAACACACACTAGTAAACCTCCATAAACATTTAATTCAGTAGTTTTTTTAACGAAATTGGTTTTTTTGCACTCAAACATTCATATTTTCGCCCTTAACCGATATAATTTGCCCGATTAAAAATTGATAACTGAACTACTGAAAAGTGGATAGACACTTAGGTCAACCTACTTAAAGTAGCAATAGGAATATAATGACTACTCAATCATCGTTTGAGAAAGACGAACTTTTAAAGTGCGGCCATGGCGAAATGTTCGGCGCAGGTAATGCACAACTACCTGTTGGCAACATGCTAATGATCGACAGAATCACCAACATAACCGTTGATGGCGGTGAATTTGGTAAAGGTGAAATCATTGCTGAGCTAGACATCAATCCTGATCTTTGGTTTTTCGATTGCCACTTCCCAGGTGATCCAGTAATGCCTGGTTGTCTAGGTCTTGATGCCATGTGGCAGCTAGTTGGCTTCTTCCTTGGATGGAAAGGCAATAAAGGACGTGGTCGCGCTCTAGGTTCAGGTGAAGTTAAATTCACAGGTCAAATCCTACCTACAGCAAAAAAAGTCACTTTCCGCATTACTTTAAAACGTGTTATCGAGCGTAAACTAGTAATGGGAATCGCAGATGGAAGCGTTTGTGTTGATGGTCGAGAGATCTACACAGCAACTGATTTGCGTGTCGGTTTGTTTACTTCAACTGACAATTTCTAAAGATTAAGAATAGAGAGGCACACCCTATGCGTCGCGTAGTTGTAACTGGTCTTGGTATCGTAAGCTGTCTTGGTAATGACAAAGAGAGCGTTTTAAACTCTTTGCTTGAAGGCAAATCTGGCATTCGTTTTGCGGATGATTACAAAGAAATGGGCTTCCGCAGTCACGTATGTGGCCGTATCGACCTAGATTCTGATGAAATGATCGACCGTAAAACTCGTCGTTTCATGGGCCCTGCTGCCACTTATGCTTATGTATCTATGCAACAAGCAATCACAGATTCTGGCCTAACAGAAGAACAAGTATCTAATGTTCGTACAGGTTTGATCGCTGGTTCTGGTGGTGCGTCCGCTGGTAACCTAGTTGATTCAGCAGACACATTACGTAATAAAGGCGTTAAACGTGTTGGCCCTTACCGTGTTACTCAAACTATGGGTAGTACAGTTTCTGCTTGCCTTGCAACACCATTTAAAATTAAAGGTGTTAACTACTCAATCACTTCTGCTTGTTCTACTAGTGCTCACTGTATCGGTAACGCTATGGAACTTATTCAGCTAGGCAAACAAGATGTTGTTTTTGCTGGCGGTGGTGAAGAAGAAAGCTGGACTCAAACCTGCATGTTTGATGCTATGGGTGCACTATCTTCTAAATACAATGACACACCAGAAGTTGCTTCTCGTGCATATGACGCTAACCGTGATGGTTTCGTTATCGCAGGTGGTGGCGGCATGCTTGTTGTTGAAGAACTAGAACACGCTAAAGCTCGTGGCGCTAAAATCTACGGTGAGCTAGTGGGTTACGGTGCAACATCTGATGGCTACGACATGGTTGCTCCATCTGGTGAAGGCGCTGTACGCTGCATGCAAATGGCTATGAGCACAACTGAGGGTGATATTGATTACATCAACACTCACGGTACAAGTACTCCTGCTGGCGACATGAAAGAGCTTCAAGCTGTGAACGAAACTTTTGGTGGCGACATCCCAAAAATCAGTTCAACTAAATCACTATCTGGCCACTCTCTAGGTGCAGCCGGTGTACACGAAGCAATTTACAGCTTACTTATGATGGAAAATGACTTCATCGTAGCGTCAGCAAACGTTGATGAGCTTGACGAAGCTGCTGGTGATATTCCAGTTGTTACTAAGCGCATCGATAATGCTAACCTTAAGCAAATCATGTCAAACAGCTTTGGTTTTGGCGGCACAAATGCCAGCCTAGTATTCAAGAAATACGAAGACTAATTCTGTAGTAGGCTTATACCTACACAATAAAAAAGCCGCTTATGCGGCTTTTTTATTGCTCGGATTTTATCAAACCAAAATTCTAGATAAGCATAATTAGCAGATATAATAAAAGGGAGTGACCCACTAGGTTCACTCCCTTTTTCTTATCTTGACGACAATCGCTAAATAAACCTACTTTGTCGTTACCTTAGCCATATTTTCTCGCATCCAGACTTCCATCTCTTCATGCATATCGCCAGTCTTTTTACCTTCTACTTCAATTGATTCACCTATGATGACATTGATAGTACCTGGTTGTTTTAGCCACTTCTTACCCGGCCAAATCTCACCCGCATTATGTACGATAGGTAAAATAGGTTTGCCCGCAGAAGTCGCTAGCATGGCAGCCCCCTTATTAAAGCTTTTCTCTTCGCCTGCTTTTACTCGCGTTCCTTCTGGGAAGATCAATACAGAACGCCCGCCCAATAGTCGCTCTTTACCTTGTTTCAAAATCTGCTTTAACGCATTTGATTTCTGGCTACGATCTATCGCGATTGGCTGAACCATACGTAAACCCCAACCAAAAAACGGCACCGACAAAAGCTCTTTCTTGAGTACCGTAGAAAGTGGCGTAACGAGTACTTGAAGAAAATAGGTTTCCCACTCACTTTGGTGATTCGCAACTATCACATAGGAACGACCTTTAACCAAATTCTCACGTCCCTGAACATTCACTTTCACACCGCAAAATATACGAAAGGCGAAGAGCAAAATAGCATTGTGAACATTCAAGACCTTTTGTCTATGTATACCTGGAAAGCACAGTGCAATCGGCGGAGCCACAACACCTGCAATCACGGTAGAGACAACATAGCTGATACCAAACAGCGTCGAGCCAACCCACGAACGAATGGATACACCTAAACTCATTCTTTGTAATACTCCTTACAGAAATCAGATCCTAACTCAGCAGCACCAATTATTAATGATGGTTAATCTACCAGCTGATTTTTTTGAATCAATGGGTTTGCATACATTTGTAGTAAAGTTTGCTTCAATTCAGGCGGACAATTAGCCATATAATCTGCAAATTCTTGGTCATCTATTGATTCACCATTTAGCATGGCGAGAGCACTCTTGTTACTAGAGTGAATTTCATAGTTCGCTATGATTTGACGATCAATTTCAGCCACTAAATCATCTGGGGTTTCAAAGTCTTCGGTAATTTGATCACCAAAGGTAATCACTACTTTCCCCTTTTTCCCAACAATACCGTTCTTAATACTGTCGATATCTTCGAATTCAGACTTTTCATAATTACCGGTTTCAGCTTTCTCATGAAGCTCGCCCGCTTTATCTAGACCGCAAGGATCATATTCATAAGAAATAGACACTGGCACAATATTCAAAGATTTCATTGCCTCAGCAAAGCTCATCTTTTTCTTCTTGCTCATGTAGAACATCTTAATGATGGCAGGGTCGGTCTTATCCAAACCATCTTTAGCACGCCCTTCTTTTTGTGCTATCCATAGGTTACACAAATCACTTTCAACCGAGTGATTGATGTAACCAGAAAGCTGAGTAAAAGCCGCCATCATTTCACGCACACCATTTGCTGAGCGTTTTACAATGAAGCTTTTGTTCAAACGCATCAGATCAGAGACAAATGGTCGACGCAGCAAGTTATCACCAATCGCAATACGCACTGTGCTTAAGCCATTTAAGTACAGGCCATAGTTCACAAACGCAGGGTCCATTGCTATGTCCCTGTGATTAGAAACAAATAAATGACCTACGCTTTTGTCTAACTTTTCAATACCGCGATATTCAACCTCAGTTGTGGTTGTTTTAATCATTCTATCCATGTATCCCTTCACGATGGACTGGAAATCATGAACATTGTGGATTTTTGCCATTTGCTTTTTAAGGGCAAGTTTGACAAAGAATGACAAAGGCCCTTTAAACATTGCAGGCCAGTGCTTAAACCTAAAACCTATAATCGTATCGATAAAATCTTGTGTGTTAACTAAATTTGCCAGTACCTTAGCGACTTCATCGTCGTTATACGGGCGAATATCTTGAAACTGATCCATTAAGTTTTCCGCTAGTTGAAATGTTTATTAAAGAGTTTGAATGTCAAAATTTAACTCTTGTAAAACATCCTTGTTATTAGGTGAGCTTATGACAGCCACACTCTCATTTTCTTTTATCAAATAGGTTTTCGCGACTTCTTTTAGTTGCGCAATGCTAACGTTAAGAATGTCGGACCTAAAGGCTTCTCTTTGTTCTTTAGTACGTTTATGTAGCGCTAAGAAGTAGTCACCTTGGGCTTCGCCTGCTGGCGAGCCTGGCTTATCCATAGAACCGATCACACCTAAAATAGCTTCTTCTAAGGCAAGGTCTGAATGTTCTTCATTCAACAGCCATTCAATTGAAGCATCAAAGTCATCTAAGGTCTCAACTAAGCGAGGATCTCGATAGCTATAGAATTTAAACGCACCAGATGTCGGGTCAAAACTTGCGCCACCACCGTAAGCACCACCTTGCTCACGAATAACCCTATGTAAGAAGCCATTACGTAAGAAGCCGCCTAATACAGTCAAAGGCGCAATATGTGGGTGGATACCAGATACGGTTGCAAAAGACTTAGCACAGAAGTTAACCTGCGACGCAGTAAGCCAAGCGACCTTTTGGTTTTCATCAACAGCAGGAATAGAGAAACCTTGTTCGCACGCACCCGCATCAACACCTTGCCAGTTCGCCTTTAAAGACTCTAGCAAGGTGCTTTCATGTTGAGCTTCAGCCACCAGCAATAACTGCTTAGATGAGGTTAAAAGTTTTGCATGAATAGAAGCAAACACATCCATCATAGCCTGAACATTTGCTTCATCGTTCAAGGAATCATCTAGCGCTTTTAGTGCACGAATTCCTGTCATTCCACCCCAAGACTCTTGCTGCATATTGAAACCACTGGCACCACTTGATGCAGCCATCATGGCAAAAGAGTGACCTTGTCCCGTAATAGATTGTTCACGACGAGCACGACGCTGAGCAACAAGCTCACGTAAACGAGGCAACTCATCAAAGCGAGGCGCTAAGAAAGTCTGCTTTAAGATGTCACTCATATCAGAGAACTTATTAACCAGCGCTTTACTTGATAATACAAAGTAAGCGCCCACTTGCTGCTTATCATCTAGTAATGGGCGTATTGAGTTAGATGCTCCAATGCCACCACATACTTGCGCTTGCGCTTCTTGCACGGCAAGGTAGTTCTGCTCTCCAGAACCTAGCTCTGCAAGGGCATAAGAGAAGAGAGGCAACAGGTCTCGTTCTTTTTCAGTTAGTTCTGGCAGGTCTATAACCAATTGTTCGTACACAAGACCATTTGTACCCTGCGGATAAAAGGTCACAGGGATATCGGCTGAGATTTTTTTGCTTTCGTAACTAGGAAGCTCTGCTGGCACATCCTCTAGACCAACCTTAGGCAAGATGCTCATATCATCTACTTGTGATTGCCTTGCTTGAAGCGCCAAACTCAAATCAATCACATCTTGCTTATCTTGATCACTTAAAGACGCTTTGATTAAAGCAAGACGATCTAATTCGGCTTGGTTACGACGGCCTTCCAATTCAGTATCTGGGCTTAAGGTCAGAGTTACTCTATGCGCATTACTTAACAGTAGATCTTTAATTAATTGGCCAATATAGCCAGGAGATTGAATACGCTCACGTAATTCACGAATCACTGGCTCAACATCTAACTGAGCAATGACATCACCTTCATGCACCGCTGTTGAAAGCCCTGACAAGATGATTTGCAGACCATAAGGATAACTATCACCACCGATTTCACGTTGATGTAGTTCCAATTGATGCAGCATGGCTTCAACCATTTCTTGAGCAACACCCTCTTCGGCAATTTGCTCAAGCGCATCTAAAACAAGCTTTTCAACTTTAGCGTTATCTTCTTTACGTACACCTTCAAGGCCACACATAAAGCTCATTTCTTTATTGCTATCTTCTAAGCCACAAAGAGGAGAAGGCGCATTACCTAAATCCGTATTTTCTAAAGCACGGCGCAAAGGTGAAGCACTGTTATCTAATAAGACATTAGATAAAAGCTCAGCTTCATACTGTTGGCTCAAGTCTGTACTTTCACCTAACAACCAACCTACAACAACATGGCTAGCATCTTCTTTCGCTTCATCAGCAGCATAGCCCTCTTCAACCCGAACCGGAGAGAAATAACGCTTAGCATTATCTACGCTCACTTTTTGATCTAGACGCTCAAAGCGCGATAGCACCTTGTCTTCGAATTCAGTTTGTAATTCAGCGGCTGGTAAATCACCAAATGTCATAAAGACAGCATTGGTTGGATGGTAATGGGTACGGTAGAAGCTGAGTAAATCATCATAGGACAGATCAGGAATATCTGTCGGCTCACCACCAGAGTTAAAGTGATAGGTATTATTTGGAAAAAGGTACTTAGTCAGGGTTTGCCAAAGCACAGAGTTGGTTGAACTCATAGCCCCCTTCATTTCGTTAAATACAACACCTTTAAACGTTAAATCAGACTCTGAGTTTTCCATTTCAGCAAACTCAAGGCGATGCCCTTCTTGGGAGAAGTCTAGTTTATCCAAGCGCGAGAAGAAGACGGCATCAAGATACACATCAAGTAAATTTTTAAAGTCTTTTTTGTTTTTACTGGCAAAAGGATATGCCGTCCAATCAGATGAAGTGAAGGCATTCATAAAGGTATTTAATGAACGGCGAATCATCATGAAGAAAGGGTCACGAACAGGGAAACGCTCGGAGCCACAAAGTGCAGTATGCTCTAGAATATGTGCCACACCTCGAGAGTCTGTTGGCACAGTTTTTAGGCCAACAAGAAAAACGTTCTCATCATTATCAGAGGCAATATGGAAATGCTTGGCACCGGTTACCTTGTGCTCAAACTCAATCACTTCAACATTTAATGCATCGATAAACTCTTTACGCACTAGGGTAAACGCTGGGTGATGCGCTGTATGTGTTGTCATTATCTACCTCTGAATTGAAAAAGACTAAATAGGGCCAGCATGAATGTAAGTGCTCCCCTCTATATGAAAATTAAATCCATTAACTTCTTGTGGTCTAAGCAAATTGCCAAGATTATAGCAAAAATGTCGTATTTACTGCACGAACAAAGACAGGCTTAGAATAAAACAGGTGAAATAACAGGAAAAATTACCAGATAACGACACTGATAAGTTAAGAATTAACGCTTTTGATGTTGCTCCCAGGCTTCAAGACGTGCTTTTTCGCTCTTCTTAAAAAGAATATAAACGGCGCCTAAACCACCATGGTATTGTTGAGCGGTATGAAACGCCATGACATCACCCATGTCTTTAAGCCACTTATTAATGTAGCTCTTAAGCGTTGCTTGATTATCTGGCGTACGATCGCCTTTACCATGCACCAAAATAGCAACGCGAATATCATTGCGCATACAGTCACCCACAAATTGATACACCAATTCTCGGGCCTGATTTACCGTCCTTCTATGTAAATCTAAACGGGATTCTATGCCATATTTCCCTTGGCGTAAGCGTTTAAAAACCCCTTCTTGTACACCATCTTTTTTGTAGGCAAGTACATCGTTGATGTCGACTTTTTCCACATAGTCTGCAGATAAGTGATTGCTGTCTTTTTCAGGTTCGATTGTGGCGGCTTTTTTGCGCTCACTAAAATCTACACTCGGCCCTTTTTTGCCAAGATAGACTTCATCTTTTCGCATTTGTTTTATGCCCGCAACTTCTTCCGCGAACAATGAAAAATCATCTTCTTCCACAACAACCTCAACCACTACCAAGATAACAATGAGCTTTCGTTTCAACTCTATTGTCGCTTTATACACTGCCTTCACCAGCACTTATATACAAGTATACAGGCTAGGGAACCTGCGAATAAGTCCACCCGCCTCAGCATGTGAATAAAAGCGCCTAGATTTATGGCGAGGAGCGCAACTTAATAGTCATTCTATTGATAAGCTCCTCAACGTCAAGATAGGGCTTTTAGACCACGCCCTTCGGGTCTTACAGAAAAAGTAACACCCTGCGTTATCCCTTTTTGAAAGGTGCCTACATTACTTCAAAGTGATGCCTTGATTGGTACTTTTTCTGAAAAGACTGAGAAGAGGTGACTTAATCGCAGGTTCCCTAGATAAAAGCGGGATTGTAGCGCTTTTTTGAAATTTACACGATGTATAAGCTCACGTAATTATTTTAAAACCTAACGAATTGATTAAGAAAGCAAATTTAAATCCGTCGTAAAACAGTGCTTGACAGCAGCAAGAGTTAAAATATATTTTAAATATATTCTATAAATATAAACATATTTGGTGCTAACTATGAGCTATTGCCTCAACCTCCCTGCTGACTATAAAACCGACTTACCTTGCTTTGGTGACTATGACGTTATTGTCACTGGCGCAGGCCCTGCTGGTATCGCAGCAGCAGTCACCGCTGCCGAACTGGATCTCAAAGTGCTTATCATAGAGCGCTTAGGCTTTTGTGGTGGTGCAGCTGTCGCAGGCTTATCAGGTACAGTCTGTGGTTTATATAAGTCTGTTGAGAACCCAAGTGAGGTACAAGCAGAACAACTTGTATTTGGTTTCGCAGGGCGTTTTTGTGATGCCTTGCATGCAGCAGGTGGCTTAACTGAGCCTCAAATATACGGAAAAACCTGGGTTGCTACTCATGATTGTGCTAAATACAAAAAAGTCGCTACTGACATGCTTCGCCAACCAAACATTTCTGTCCTTTATCACACTCAAGTTGTTGATGTAATTTCTGAAAAAGACACAGTTACCGGCCTAGTACTTCATACAAAATCTGGCTTTACCTCTGTATCAGCGAAACGCTTTATCGATGCCAGTGGTGATGCAGACTTGGTATTCAAGTTGGGGCAAAAAACTCGTAAGGGTCAAAACGGCATCATTCAAAACCCAACAATGATGTTTAAAGTCGGTAATGTGGATATGGAGACTTACCTAAACTATTGGGGTGAGAACACTATTTCCCCCCCAAAAGTCGTTAGCATGCTTGAAGCAGAAGATGACCTACTGCGTAAAAAAGTTTGGCTATTCCCTACAGTAAACCCAGGTGAGCTTCTCGTTAATGCCACGAAAATCACAGGTTTTGACAAACGTGCTTTGGATGTTACTGACCCTGTCGATCATACAGAAGCCGAGCAATTCTCAATTTATCAAGCTGAGGCTTTTTTCAATTTTATGAAGGCAAATTTGCCTGGCTGTGAAAATAGCTACTTTATTGATTACGCCACCGAAGTGGGTGTTCGACAAACTCGCTCCATCGATGGTGTTAAAACTTTAACCAATCATGATGTTGTCTCAGGCGCAAAATTCTCAGATGCCATGGTGAAAAGCGCTTGGCCGATTGAATTGCATTATGGCGACAAACCAAGAACTGAATGGCTAGTGGATGACTACTATGAAGTTCCCTTTCATACCTTAGTGCCTAAAGAAGGCAAAAACCTCATTGTTGCGGGCCGCTGTTTAAGCAGTGAACACGAAGCACTAGCAAGCTGTCGTGTCACAGCCCAATGCTTTGAATATGGAAAAGCAGCAGCCCTCGCTGCACATATATCGATTATGGAAGCGCTTGATTTTCAAGCGATCGACGGTAACCGAATCGCCCAACTGATGCAGCAAGCTTAACGCTTTCCAAGCCAGTCAGGGTAACCACTAAATAATAACAATATGTTGGAAAAATTATGAGCGTGTCTTCTCAAAACCTCGGGGCATCAAACACCCAAACTCAAACTGCGAGCGTTGAAACCGATCGCAGAATGCAGGTCATTAGTTTAATGATCATTGTTGCTATGGCATTACCTATTATTCTCTTCCCAGAGTCTGCTAAAACAACCATCAATGCGCTTTTTAAATGGATGACAAACAGCTTTGATTTTGCTTTTCTCGGCATAGGCCTTGGTGCACTTATTTTCTTATTGGCATTGGCTTTTTCTCGCCATGGCAATATCAAGCTAAGTGCAGATAAAAATGCAGAAGCGGAGTTCTCGAAAGGTGCATGGGGAGCCATGGTTTTTCTAGCTGGTATTGCGTCGGGTCTTTTACTTTGGGGCGGCACTGAGTGGGGCTACCATTATGCTTGGACTCCTTTTGGTATCGAAGCTAAAACCACTGAAATGTACACAGTGGCGCAAGGCTACGGCATATTCCATTGGGGCCCGACTGCATGGGCACTTTACTGTGTGCCGACAATTGCTATCTCATATATTTATTATGTGCGTCAAAAACACATCTATAAGGTGAGTGAATCATGCCGTGGTGCATTAGGTGACCTTGTCGACGGACCTCTTGGTACCATTATCAATTACACCTTCATCTTTGGGGTATTAGGTGCAGCAGCCACCTCTCTTGGCCTAGGCACCCCTATGATAAGCAATGCTTTAGCAGAAGTCTTAGGAGTAGCCGGCGGCACTTATATGGACATCTCTGTCATTCTTATTTGTACTGCAATTTTCTCTGTAAGTAGCGGTCTTGGTCTTTCTCAAGGTATTAAACGCCTAAGTACTTTCTCAACGTTATTAACGCTTGCCATTGTTGCTTATGTATTTGTCGTAGGGCCAACAAAATTCATCCTAGGTTTAGGCATGGATTCTTTAGGCTATATGGCTGAAAACTATATCAAGATGAGCACTTGGACTGACAGTGTCGAGAAGAGTGGTTTCCCTCAAGCTTGGACTGTTTTCTATTGGGCTTGGTGGGTAGCGTACGCACCATTCATGGGTATGTTTGTGACGCGTATTTCTCGTGGTCGTACTATCCGTGAAGTTATCTTTGGTATGCTGGTTTATGGCTCTTCTGGTTGTGCCCTTTTCTACATAGTTCTAGGCGGATACGGTATTAATCTACAAATGGAAGGCATACTTCCTATGTCTGAACTGGTCAATACAAAAGGGGTTGCGGTTGCCATTATTGAGCTATTCAAAACATTACCAGCAAGTGGCTTGGTACTGATTGCACTGGCGGCTTCAGGCATAGTATTACTTGCAACAACCTTTGACTCAGCCGCCTATGTTATGGCTTGTGCCACAACAAAAGAGCTAGGTGAAGGCCAAGAACCAGAACGTTCTAATCGACTATTCTGGTGTTTTGCTATCGCCGTATTACCACTGACTTTAATGTTCCTAGGTGGGCTAAAAAGTATGCAAACTGCATCAGTATTGGTTGGTTTACCTGTTATGGGAATCTTAGTACTTATGATGATCACCACCAGCAAATATATCAAAGAGGATAACGCCTAATATGTCTGCGCCTATTGTGAAAAAAATTGAGCTTTTCGCGATAGGCCCAAATGGAAAGAAGATCAGTTGGTCTTCTTTTCTAGGGCCTATGAGTGAAGCAATGATAGTAACTCGTCTTACTTTTGATAATGGTCTAGAAGGTATCGCAGGGCTGACCACTTATACAGAACATGAATTTGACCAAACGGCGTATCATAGCGCTTCTTTGATGGCACCTTTTATTCTAGGTCGTCATTTGGATGAGATACCTGAAATTCATCAAGATATGCAGGGGAAATATGTGCCACTTAAACATATATCCAGCTCCCTATTTGATATTGCGCTACATGATGCTAAAGCTAAATCTCTCGGCTTACCTATCTATAAGATGCTAGGAGCAGAACAAGAAAAAGTTCGTGCTTATGCGTCTAGCCCTGTATTCAGTACCATAGAGGCATACCTAGATTATTGCCACGAGATGCTAGCACAAGGCTTTAACGCCATTAAAATTCATCCCCCTTGTGTTTATCAAACCGATAGAGAGCTAGTTGAAGCGCTACAAGCTGAGTTTGGCAGTAAAAATATTGGTTGGAGCCTTGATGTTGACGCCAATTACAGCCTAGAAGAAGCCATTAAAATGGGACAACTACTTGATGAATACGAGTGGGAATTCTTCGAAGAACCCCTGCCTGATTCAGACTTCACTGGCTATCAGGTATTGGTTTCACGTCTTAATTTAGATGTTATCAGCGGTGGTAATAGCCTCCCTCACCCTTCACTTATTGAGTATGGTTTGAAAGAAGGTTGCTGGGATAGAAGCCGTTTTGATGTTACAAGCATTGGCGGTTTTACTAATGCCAATAAAGTGATGCAATTTACCAAGGGGCTAAACCGAATAGCGGAAGTGCAGTCATGGGGTTATACCCTAACTCAAGCAGCTAACCTTCATATTATGCTAGCCCACAATAACTGCCATTATTTTGAACAAGCTGCCCCTTATGAGAAATATGAGTTTGGTGCTAAACAAGTATTTAGACCTGATACAGATGGTTATATCCAAGCCCCAACTGAAGCAGGGTTAGGAGTAGAGTTAGATTGGGAGCAGATCGAGCCTTTCATCTATCAAAGCAAAGAGTTCAATCTTTAGGTTAAGTTCATGCTAAATCGTATCGAGAAAATTGACGTTTATTGCTTACAAGACCCTCAAGCGGACTTTGTTCGTTTTGAGGGTAGCTACCAAAATGTTGTGGTTGTTGTTACAGCAGACAATGGCATGTATGGCATAGGTGAAAGCGACTCACCTCCGCAAATGATTAAAGCTCTCATTGAAGCGCCAAGCTATAACCATCTATCTCAAGGTCTTGCCGCTTTGTTAATAGGCGAAGCCCTAGATGACCCGAAACGTCTTTGGCAAAAAATGTATCAAGGTAGTTATTGGCATGGACGTAATGGCGCTGCTATTCACGCTATTAGTGCGCTTGATATTGCTATTTGGGACCTATTTTCACGCCTCAATAAAGCCCCATTACATCATTACTTTGGTGAACGTAAGCATAAAAGATTACCTGCCTATGCCACCATTTATCCTTTAGCGGATACCGAAGACGGCATCAAAGCTCAAATCATGCCCTTGTTAGAAAAAGGTATGAAGCGAATTAAAATTTGTGTTGAGCCTTGGTGGAGCGACTTTGATAAAACGCGATCCAACCTTAATTATCTGAGACACCTAGTTGGTCGAGATATAGAATTAATGCTAGATGTGGCACTAGAATTCAATTCGTTAGCACAATTAAAACCCTTCCTTAGTACCTTAGAGGCATTAGATTTTAAATGGATAGAAGCGCCATTTAACTTAGAAAACCTTGAAGATCACATTGCCTTAAAACAGCTAACTCATATTCCGATAGGTGTTGGTGACCTTGGCATGACAACCTGCAAAGAGTTTCTACCCTATTTAGAAAAACAGGCATTTGATATCGCTCAACCGGATATCACCCTATTCGGAGGAGTCAGCGAAGTCATCAAGCTAAGGGGTTTAATGAATAAACAAAACAAACGTATCGTGCCTCATGCCTATAACACAGACATCACAATTGCAGTAAACAGCCACTTTTTATCAACCCAGAACAAACAAGAGCCTCTTGAATATTCCACCAGCCCATCTCTGTTGCGCCAACACCTAATCAAAAATCCTTATAGCATTGATCAGGATGGCATGGTTACAATAGATAAAGAACAAGATGGCCTTGGCATTAAGCTAAACTGGGATATTATTCAATCATGCACAACCCGTTAGAGAAAAGAACGAAAGCAGAAGTTGCAGCAGAGAAGTTAGAAGAAGCAATTGTCGATTGCCTCATTGAACCGGGCTCTGTTATGACAGAAACCGAAATCAGTGAGTTTCTCAACTTAGGTCGTACACCGGTACGTGAAGCCTTGATGAAGCTGGCCAATGAAAACCTAGTCCGCTTATCCCGTGCTGGCGTTGTCATTCCTGAGCTTAATCCTATAACTATGCTCAAACTGCTGGAGCCAAGATCTCTAATTGAAAATCTATGTATTGATAAAGCCATTGATAGAATGAACGAAGCTGACAAGAGGGAAGTGGAAAAGGTCATCATGACTCTCACCCAGCTCGATGCTGAAGACAGAAATGGTTTTATGGATGTCTTACGCCAAATGCACCATATCTTGGCTCAATCTTCTAAAAATGAGTTTATTCTTGCCTCGATCAAAACCACCCAAGCGCTCTCACGACGCTTTTGGTGCTACTACGCCACAGCGAAGGACCAAGCCTACTGTACAGACCTTTATATCAGACAGATGAACGCCCTACTTCTCTCGGATAAAGACACTGCCTTGAATGCATCGGCAGAATTAATTAGCTACCTGCAGGACTTTACTAAAGCTCAGTTAGAAGCCTTCAAGTCCACTAATTAATTGATAGAACTTAGCCTACAGACTCAATTTCACCAAGATAATTCACGGAGACGAATATGACCCAGCAGCAAACCGCCGACGAGTTTCTTATTTGGCTAAAAGGACAAATCCCGCTGATTAATCATATGGGCTTTGGTGATCTTGTTTATGATGGTCAGTCACTGCAAATGCCAGCGGCATTAACACCTAATGTGAATGATAAAGGTACGGGCTTTGGTGGTTCTCTTTCTACGGTTGCAACCTTATGTGGTTGGGCACTGGCTACTCTCTACCTACGTGAACAAGGTCGAGATTGTGATGTTATGATCCGAGATAGCCAGATCAACTATCTCGCCCCTATCACAGATGATTTTTATGCCGAGACTTGCCTGCCGGATGAAACAGACTTAACCACATTTATGTCTTTCCTCGACAACAAAGGCCGTGGTCGTCTCAATCTAGAAATCGAAGTCAAACAAGGTGATCAGGTCGCCATGACTTTCAAAGGTGCTTATGTAGCTGTGGAGAGAAAGCCAAATTAGCATGGTTTGATATCTGCCTTATTTAAAACACTTTGCTAACAACACTCTCTTACCTTGTTTACTTCTTAAATATTTCAAACACAAAAAAGCCCCGTTAATTTAGCGAGGCTTTTTAATTCAATTAAAGCGAAGCGCTCTAGTACATAAAAAACAAAGAAATATCATTTAATCATTAAGTTAGTTATACAATACTTTCTCTCATTAAATATCCAGATACTTCCCCTTGTTCAATTAAATAATCCAGAATAACCAATGTATTTGACATTAGTTCAGGAGAGCTGCGTACTTTACTTCTTTCTCTATACATAAACTTTCTCATGTATGCATTCAAATAATATAAAGTATTATCATCTACATCTGATTTCGATGACTTATTTTTGATTTTTATAATTTTAGCTAGCCAGGCAATCCCTTGAAGCGCATATCTACCACCAATACCATTTAATAACATTGCAAACGAATACAATGTTGATGGATCATTTGAAAGTTTATCGGCCATTTCATTAAAGAAACGGGCATCTTTTTCTCTAAACGAGTTCCAGTTTTTTGCATCTTGCTTCCACCAAGGTAGTGCAAACAAATAATTCTTTACTACTTTTTCAAAACGATAGTTTAAGCGATCAGATTGAGCTAATTGAATAATCTTAGGTTTAAATAAACCCCAGATCATCCAAAAATTTTCACATGAAGCCTGACCATCTTGGCTTGAAATTATTTCCTCTAACAAATCTGCTGCCCCTTCAGATACATTAAAGTTATCTACAAACGG
Organism: Marinomonas sp. S3726; assembly: GCF_000967665.1. Taxonomy (NCBI): domain Bacteria; kingdom Pseudomonadati; phylum Pseudomonadota; class Gammaproteobacteria; order Oceanospirillales; family Oceanospirillaceae; genus Marinomonas; species Marinomonas sp. S3726. Next base: position 29,544 of record NZ_JXYC01000041.1, read on the forward strand.
ATTTAGAATCTCCGGAATATCAGAAGGTTGTGCTGACAATATATAGATAGCAAACTTTTTGAGAAAATCGTGTCTACTTTGATAATCATTGGAGTAACTTCTATCATCTCCCAGAATAGTATTCACTGATGTATTTACTAACCATTTAAAAGAATCAAGTGCCCACTTTCTAGTGTCATTAGGTAGTAAATAAATAGCCACCGATTTAGTATGTAAGTCAAGTTTGGAATAGTCAGAATTACTAAGCTTCGCAATATTGTTTGCTTCAACAAAGTTTAAAATTTCTTTATTTTCTTCAAATAGCCTTTGCCATATTCCAGAAATGTCAGGGTGTGCAAACTTTTCCAGCTCAAAACACTCTTTTCTTATAGTGCCTATAAGTGCAATGTAACGAGGAAATAAAGTTAAATACCCCCAAAAAATGGCTTGAACATCTTCATCAAACTTATTCCATAATTGTACTATTGCCATAACAGAAAAAGCACTAAACCTTTGAGTCCCAATCACCGCTATAGTGTCAGTTCTCATTAGCCCTGCAATGAGTATCAATTTGTAAATAGGTATATTTTCAGGGGCGATCTCGAATAGATCAGAGATTAAAATAAAGCACCCATCCATCCCATCGCTTATTTGATATCGATAGTTATAATCGAAAAGCTGCTTCAGTTGGTCCTCGACTATACTTAGACAAAAATTCAGATCATCTTCACCCAATTCAGAGTGATGATACTTAATCAAGGCTGCTGAGGCATATATATGTGTTGCACGGTTAAAATGTATAAAGTTTTCCGAAGGTGGGTTTTCTTCGTCAGATAATATTACAACAAGATCTTTTAAGTCAGATAATGCATTTATTGGGTTTAATTCATATTGCTCGTATTGTTTAAAGTCTTCGCTTTTGTCAAGTTTGCTTCTTGACCAATTGATTAGTGGGAAAAACTTGAAATCCTGCTGCTGTTTTTCCTGATGCCTTTCAGACATATCTTTTAGATCAGGAGCTAACTCAGGATTAAAGTTAATAGCAACTTTATCTTCAGCCCTCTCTGTAGTTATTTCCATTTTTCGCCTATCCATCCTAGCTAAACTCATACGCCACAATTTTGAGTTTTCTGAATCTTTCTCTTCTTCTAATTCGTCATAATACCTATCAAGCAACGCCCATATCGCTTTTTGTCTACGTTGAACTTCAGTCTCTTCAACTACACCTTTCTTACCAAATAATTGATAATAAAAACACAGGTTTTCAAGCGAATTTGTCCTATGCTCAGCATCACATGCTTTAACTCTTTCGTTGTGAAACATTTTCCCATGCTGCATACCGCCAGTCATATTCTCTAGCATCTTTAATTGGCCTTTATGCTGGCTATCAAATACTAATCTTGCAGTATCACAATGAATAAATTCTTTAACTTCAAATAAAATTTTTGCGACATTAAATAGCTGCTCTTTTTTTGCAAGAACAATGCTAGATACAACACCACATATTGCTGAGGAGTTAGTATTCTTCAGCATATATTTGAGCCAAGCTTCTAGATCATCTCCCCCAAAATGCTCCGCATTTTCTAAAAAAAACTTTTCTAATGCCATCAATATTGATTTGATAAGATTAGGTGTATTCCCTGCACCACGATATGCCCCCCAGAACTGTTGATCTAAAAAAACTTTAGTCGTCTTATCGCCTATGGTTAATTCATGCTTGTCAAACTTATCCTCACCGCAGTGATTAACTAAATTTAAAGTCACTTTATTTATAAATTTCAAGATAAAATCTACTGTTGCTTTTAGACTACAACGAAGCAACGTAAAAATTGGCGTTTGGAGTGCACTATCAGGGTGGTAGTTAAAATCGTAATCGTCTACAACCCCAAATATATGCTCTGCCTCTTTATGCGATCTCGAAAAGGGATCTAATTGATGTTCTTTGAGCCAGCAAGCATTTGCAAGTTGCAATGTTTTATCAGGGAGAGCTTGTGCTATATGCAGACCATTTAGCTCATTTAATATTACTTTTGAAAGGTGTTCATACGGAGTTTTGGACTTTTCTCTTGAAGTACATACTTCATCAATTACTAGAGCAAGTTCTGTTTTAATTTCACTTGATCCATAAGCAATTGTTTTAATTACCGAGTCAATAAATTTGCCTCTTCCAATATAGGAACCTTCAGATTCAAGCCATTTGTAATATTCAAGGCATAACAAACTAGCCTTACGGGTAGCTTCTCCTTGTTTTACTGAACCATTCCATTCGCTTAATACAGGAATAAAAGTTTTTAAATTTTCTAAACCGATAATTTCTTTTTTATCGAAAATAAAGTTTATAAAGGCAGACCAGCCTGCACCTTTAGGCATAGTAAAATATGCGATATCGCTTTGCTTGAGGCCTAAAAGGTCAAACATTGAATTATCAACTTCTTTACAAGCAATACGCAGAATAAAATTAATGCGATGCAGTAACTCTAAACTATTTTGCAAAAGCTCGGATTCAAAATTATCAAAAAAAGTTGACGAATAGTCTGACAACAAAATCGCCGTGATGATCTCATCCTTCCAGATTGGCTGAATTGCATTATCATCTATTGCATTTTCTATAAAAGTTTTTATTTCTTTTTCATTTATAAATAGTTGCTCTGATATCCATAAGCGAAAGCTTCTTCTGATAGCAAGGGAGTGCCCTAATGAGGAAAAAAATTCTGTAGCAGACACTCTGTTTTCAAATAAAATGCCTATAAACTTTTCTAAAGCCCATTCTTCATATATATCGTGGCTAATAAAGTATTTAGTATCTTTTTTGCCTAGAACTTCATCACTTAATAACGCATCAGCTGCATCTATATCGATACTATCTACAGGCAAATAAAATTTGCCTGAATTGGCCCTGTGTAAAGCAAGCTCATTAAAAATCTTCTCTCTTCTGGTCTCTCCAGACTTAATTTTCTTATTCCATAAATATTTTTTAAACCCCGTATAATCCAATGATTGTTTTGTATCACCATCATAAAATTTGAGAAATGCACTTAGGTAAAAAGGCAATTTCAGCAAGCCACGTAACCTTGGGTCACTTGGGATTTTAAATGAGTGCTCAGTAGCAAGTATGTCTAGCTCACCTTCTGTTAACTCAGACACATAAAGCTTATTAGGTACTACGCCAAGAACATCTAGACAAAGATGATTGAGATCATCAAAATAATTGTCTCTCGTTGTGAAAATTATTCTCCATCCGAATTCAACAGCTAGGTCAATAAACTCTTTGATAGGTTCCTGATTATTTAAATCCATCAATTTTTCTGCTGAATCAATAACTAATACTTTTTTTCCACTATCGCCAAAAAAACTCAAGAAATCATTTATAGACTGGCCTCTAGTTAGGTCATCTAATCGCTCGACTTCAAATTCATTAGCCTTGAACGCAAAAATAGGTTGTGTATTACTTGAGGCTTGATAGAAATTTTTGACCTCAACAGTCTTACCTACTCCACCTTTACCACACACTATTGAGACTTTGGCAGATGACTCTTTTAACGAAGCCAAAACACTCTTTCTTTCAATAGATATCTCGTTTCCTTTGAAAAGGATGCTCTGTTTAATACTTTTTAATATAGATTGTGTATGACGTTCCTGGATACATATAAGATCAAGTAAAGAGTTATCACTGATAAAAAAATATTTACTTAGCCCTGCACAGTCCTGACATACAAAAGGAGATTCGAAATAGCTAGCTGCTCGCCACTCTAGAGTTATTCCTAATTGAATCGCTTTAGCTTCTATTTCCTGTTGGGCAACGGATTTTTTGGATTTTCTAGTTGGGTTATTTTTCCGAGGAAAAGCTTGCCCCCACTCTTGATTTGTATACAAAAGCAACTTTGTAAGTTTTGGGTAGTCACGTTTGGCTTTTTCTATGGTTTCAATTAACTCTGCTTTATTACTTGATAAAGTTGTCTCGTAAAACTTAGACTGAAAACCTAAACAATAACCGTCAAAAGTAACAGGATTAGTTTCTATGGCAGACTGATTTTTATACCTAAAGACACCGTATGGTTGGTTAGTTTCTTTACAAAACAATAAATAGCAAAACCATTCGAAATGGAACTGAGGGTTTTCCGAAAATTTAGCTTTGAATATGTCCCAGTTTGGTTTAATCATGCAATTACACTCCCTTGTATTCTATCTATGCCGTAGCATTCTATTCTTAATTCTCAAGCTAACTTTTTTATATCAAAGACTATTCGAAGATAATTAATACCTTTTCTTAAATTACTTTAATGCTAAGAAAATATACCCGTACTAAATGTTGATTTTGATAGGTCAATTTTTTTTAAAATTAACGCTTTAATTACACTTCACTCTTACAAAAAAGCCCCGCTAATTTAGCGAGGCTTCTTCAAATCTGAATTCAGATAACACATTCCTTAGAACGGTTTTCTAGAAAGACTCTCTAGAAAGGGATGTCATCATCAAAATCATCAAAGCTTGGAGCCGCTGGCTTAGGTGCTGGTGCCGCTGGGCGTTGTTGAGCCTGTTGTTGTGGCGCACGCTGTTGAGGCGCAGCTTGCTGTTGATTTTGCTGTGGAGCAGCTTGTTGTGGTTGCTGGCCCCAGCTACCAAAAGATTGCGGCTGAGCTTGTTGCTGCTGCGGCGCTTGCTGTTGGAAACCATTATTTTGAGGCTGTTGGTTTTGCTGCGGTGCTTGTTGTTGCGGTGCACGCTGCTGGAAACCATTATTTTGTTGAGGCGCTTGTTGCTGAGGTGCTTGCTGGAAGCCACCTTGGTTCCCCATATTGTTCATTGCTGGCGCTTGTTGTTGCTGTCCGCCAAAACCACCGTTTTGTGCATTGTTGTCAAAACCACCTTGGCCAGCTTGATCGCCACGACCATCTAGCAATTGCATTTCGTTAGCAATGATTTCTGTGGTGTAACGTTTAATGCCGTCTTTTTCCCACTCACGTGTACGAAGAGAACCTTCAACATACACTTTAGAACCTTTCTTGATGTAGTCACCGGCAATTTGACCTAGGCGGAAGTTACCACGGTCCATAAAAGAAACACGGTGCCACTCAGTACGCTCTTGCATTTGACCTGTTGTCTTGTCTCTCCAGCTTTCTGTTGTTGCTAGGCTGACATTTGCAACCGCGCCACCAGAAGGCATATAACGTACTTCTGCATCATTGCCCGCATTACCGATCAAGATGACTTTATTTATTCCACGTGCCATGACGTTCTCCAAGTTTTCCTATTCGTTTAGCGTTTTATGCACTTGCTGTTTGCAGCAAATGGACGCCAAATTCGTTTTTTCTAAATTCGTTTTAGGCCAAGGCCAAATATGTGCCCTAGTTTACACTGAAACAGTGGGTGCTAGCTGCAGTAATTTATCTTTATCTAAGAGTTTTTTATCCACCTTGAGATAAGCCGTTTTTTCGTCGCTAAAGATTTGCATGTCTTCTACTCCATCCACATCAGATAAGTCATTGGCGAGTTTATCTATTTGGGAAGAATCTAAGTGCTGCAAACTAAATGCAAGGCTGGTTAGGTGACGTGTTGGTGCTTGTCTCGTTGCAAGGAAGGTCCAAATAAACATAATCACGGCCACGGTCACAAAGAGTGTTTGGCTAGAATAATTTTGTAGTATCCAACCACCGCCAATACCGCCAACAAAAGCACCTAAGAATTGGTGAGTTGAGAAAATGCCCATGGCTGTACCACGAAAGCCCACAGGAGATACTTTACTAACCAAAGATGGCAAGGTGGCTTCTAAGGTATTAAAACCAACAAAATACAGCCAAAGGGTAATGGCGAACAAGCTAACAGAAGAGCTAAAGCCCATCAATAAGGTACCAAACGCCAACATTAGAATGGCATAGCTAACCACTTGCTTCATTTTACCTTTCGCTTCAGCCACTATCACCATAGGTAACATGCCAACAAAGGCAAGCCCCATTACTACCAGATACAACCAGCTGTGATTTGCCAGCGCTAAATCAAACTTAGTTAGCAGCAAGCTAGGAATACTTACAAATAACGCAGTTAAGCTGGCATGTAGTATAAAGATACTCATATTCATAAAGCGCAGTGGCTTATTAGCAAAGACTTGCGTTAGAGCGTGTAAGGAAGGCGTGGTATCTCGTTTAAAGGTGTGTTGCTTCACATTAGGAACAGCGAACAAGATTAGCCCCATGCCGATCACAGAGAAAGCCAAAGACAAATAGAATAAACCTGCTAGCCCTATCATGGAAAATAGCCAAGGCCCCATTACCAGTGACAGCATAAAAGACACGCCAATACTGATGCCCACAGTCGCCATAGCCTTGGTACGATTTTGTTCTCGGGTGACATCACTTAGCAAAGCCATCAAGGTACTCGCTATCGCACCAGCGCCTTGAATTGCTCGACCAACAATCAAGCTTGTCATGCTATCGGCATTAGCACAGATTAAGCTACCTAAAGCAAAAATTGTCAGGCCAATCAAAATAATAGGTTTGCGCCCTATTTTGTCTGACATCATCCCCATAGGAATTTGTAACAAAGCTTGGGTTAGTCCATACACCCCAATCGCGGCACCTATTAGTGCAGCATTAGCGCCAGTTAAGTCGTCCGCAGCAATGCTGATAATAGGCATAATAAGAAATAAGCCCAGCATTCTAAACAGGTATACGCTGGCCAAAGCCAGGACAGATCGACGCTCAAGTGCATCCATAAATAGGGAGACCAAACAAAATTAATGACAAAGGTTGGCAATTTTACAAAAAATACCGTTGAAGCTCCATTTGAACTACTGTAAAAATAGACAGTAATTTAAGATGAGTAGTAGATTAGTTGATAATATTCACTCTTTTACGACCTGTGTGATGCGCAAGTACTGTTTTTAGCCTCACCCATCTCTCTAACATTCGCACTTTTGAGCATAATAGGCACAAGATTAATGGATACCATTACTATACGTGGGGCACGTACTCATAATCTAAAAAACATAGATTTAGATATTCCTCGCGACAAACTCGTTGTGATTACCGGCTTATCTGGTTCAGGTAAATCATCACTGGCATTTGATACATTATATGCTGAAGGACAGCGTCGCTATGTAGAGTCTTTATCAACTTATGCAAGGCAGTTTCTCTCCATGATGGAGAAACCCGATATTGATCATATTGAAGGTTTATCCCCAGCGATTTCTATTGAGCAAAAGTCTACTTCCCACAACCCTCGCTCGACAGTGGGAACCATTACTGAGATCTATGACTATCTTCGCCTACTATTTGCTCGTGCAGGCCAACCACGCTGTCCAGAGCATGGTGAACCACTAGAAGCTCAGACTATCTCACAAATGGTAGATAAGGTTATCTCCTTACCTGAAGACAGTAAAATGATGCTACTCGCCCCTATCGTAAAAGATAGAAAAGGTGAGCACTTACATACTATCAGTGATCTATTATCAAAAGGCTTTATTCGTGCACGTATCGATGGCCTTGTAGTAGATCTAGATGACGCTCCTGCGTTAGAAAAGAATAAAAAGCATACAATTGAAGTCGTCATAGACAGATTCAAGGTTCGCCCAGACTTACAACTACGTTTAGCTGAATCTTTTGAGACTTGCCTAGCATTATCAGATGGCATTGCGATGGCAGTGAACATGGATGATGAAAAAGATGTGCATATCTTTTCCAGCAAATTTGCTTGTCCAGTTTGTGGATATAGTTTGACAGAGCTTGAGCCAAGACTCTTCTCCTTCAACAACCCAAATGGTGCTTGTGGTACTTGTGATGGCCTAGGCACGCATCAATTATTTGATCCTGAACTTATCATTGTTGATGACACTCTTACTCTGGCGGAAGGCGCTATTCGCGGTTGGGGACGTAGAAGTATCTTTTATTTCCAACAATTAAACGCCTTAGCAGATCATTATGGTTTTGATATCGAACTGCCTTATAAAGATATTCCAGATAAATTCAAAAAACGCATTCTGGAAGGTTCAGGTAAAGAAGAGCTGTCATTCACTTACATTAATGACAGAGGCGACAAAATAAGTCGCTCGCATCCATTTGAAGGTGTCCTACCTAACCTAAAACGTCGTTATCACGAGACAGAATCAGATAGCGTACGCCAAGATCTAACTCAGTATATTAGCGTGCAACCTTGTCCTGACTGCAAAGGTTCTCGTCTAAATAAAGCGGCACGTAATGTCTTTATAGAAGAGCAAACCCTGCCAGAAATCACAGTCATGCCTGTGGCAGCTTGTTTAGAGTATTTTGAGAACCTGCAACTCGCTGGTGCGAAAGGTGAAATTGCTAGCAAAATACTAAAAGAAATTCGCGATAGATTAACCTTCTTGGTTAATGTTGGTTTGGATTATCTCACCCTTGATCGTAAAGCGGATTCCCTTTCAGGTGGTGAAGCACAAAGAATACGCTTAGCAAGCCAAATAGGCGCTGGCCTTGTTGGTGTCATGTATATCTTAGACGAGCCTTCTATCGGCTTGCATCAAAGAGACAATGAAAGACTCATTGCTACCCTAACTCGCTTAAGAGATTTAGGGAATACAGTAATAGTGGTAGAACATGATGAAGATGCTATTCGTGTTGCTGACTTTGTGGTTGATATCGGCCCAGGTGCAGGTGTTCATGGCGGTCAAGTTATCGCTCATGGTACGCCGCAGGACATAATGAATAATAAGAATTCGATTACAGGTAAGTACCTAAATGGCACTTTAGGTATAGACCTACCTGCAACACGTATTCCTGCTAAAAATAACGAGTACTTGGAACTTTCTGATGCTACTGGTAACAATTTGAGAAATGTTAATCTCAAAATACCAGCAGGAGTAATGACCTGTGTAACAGGGGTGTCTGGTTCAGGTAAATCAACTCTTATTAACAGCACCTTATATCCATTAGCTGCAACAGCACTTAATGGTGCAACGACTCTTAAAGCCTCTCCTCATGGAGAAGTGAAAGGTTTAGACCTATTTGATAAGTGTGTAGACATAGACCAAAGCCCAATTGGTAGAACACCAAGGTCAAACCCTGCAACCTACACTGGCATCTTTACACCAATGCGAGAGCTATTCTCGGCGACACAAGAGGCAAGATCTCGTGGTTATAAGCCAGGTCGCTTTAGTTTCAACGTAAAAGGTGGCCGTTGTGAAGCCTGCCAAGGTGACGGTGTAATTAAGGTAGAGATGCACTTCTTACCTGATGTGTATGTGCCTTGCGATGTCTGTAAAGGTAAACGTTATAATCGTGAAACCTTAGAGATTAAATATAAGGATAAGAACATACATGAATGTTTAGAAATGACTGTAGAGGATGCGAGAGGCTTCTTTGACGCTATCCCATCTATTGCTCGTAAACTTCAGACACTAATAGATGTTGGACTTGGCTATATTCGCCTAGGACAAGCAGCAACCACACTTTCTGGTGGCGAAGCGCAAAGGGTTAAGCTTTCTAAAGAACTTTCTAAACGAGATACAGGCAAAACCTTGTACATCTTAGATGAGCCAACAACAGGTTTACATTTTGAAGATATCAAACAGTTATTAAAAGTTCTGCATAGGTTGCGAGACCATGGTAATACCATAGTCGTGATCGAACATAACTTAGATGTGATTAAAACAGCTGACTGGATTGTTGATCTCGGCCCAGAAGGTGGTAGTGGTGGTGGTTATATCATTGCCGAAGGCACACCAGAAACAGTTGCTATGGAAACAAAGTCCCATACCGCTAGATTCTTAAAACCCTTGTTAAAGATGGACTAAAAAATAGAAGTAACTAAAAGACCTCCTCCGGGAGGTTTTTTTATGCCTTTAAAACTCATAGATAATGAAGTTAAAGCCATAAGGTAAGTCTTAAACAAAATTTAGAGCAAAAAAAACCGGACTATAAAGTCCGGTTTTTCATGTTACATACTCGGCTTATTCAGCTGAGTCTGCCGCTTCGTCAGCAACTGGTCTGTCGACCAATTCAACGTAAGCCATTGGTGCATTGTCACCAGCGCGGAAACCACATTTTAGAATGCGGATGTATCCACCTGGACGAGCTTGGTAACGAGGACCAAGTTCGCCAAACAATTTACCTACAGCAGCTTTGTCACGTGTACGTGCAAAGGCTAAACGGCGGTTCGCAACGGAGTCAACTTTAGCCATTGTGATCAATGGTTCAGCAACTCGACGAAGTTCTTTGGCTTTCGGCAACGTAGTTTTAATAACTTCGTGCTCAAATAAAGAAGCAGCCATATTTTTGAACATCGCTTTACGATGCGAGCTAGTACGGTTTAAGTGACGACCACTCTTACGATGACGCATTTTAAATTCCTTACCGAACTACGGTGGTCAGGGAACAATGACCTAGCGAGCTAGTACCTTGCTGTCGTCTTTCAAACTAGCCGGTGGCCAATTTTCCAAACGCATTCCCAAAGACAAACCACGCTGTGCTAAAACATCTTTAATTTCAGTCAACGACTTCTTACCTAGGTTAGGCGTCTTAAGAAGCTCAACCTCAGTACGTTGAATCAAATCACCGATGTAATAAATGTTCTCTGCTTTCAAACAGTTAGCACTGCGAACGGTCAACTCAAGATCATCAACCGGGCGTAGTAATATTGGATCAATCTCATCTTCTTCTTCTTCAACAACTTGCTCGCTTTCGCTCTCAAGAGCAACAAACACAGCGATCTGTTGTTGTAAGATAGTAGCCGCGCGACGGATTGCTTCTTCTGGATCGATAGTACCGTTAGACTCGATGTCAATGACAAGCTTGTCTAGGTCAGTACGTTGCTCTACACGAGCATTATCGACGCTGTAAGAAACACGACGCACAGGGCTGAATGAGGCATCCAGTTGCAAGCGACCGATAGGACGAGTCTCATCATCACTTGCAATACGAGCATCAGCAGGCTCATAACCACAACCACGAGCGACTTTGATCTGCATATTTAGTTCTGCAGTATCATCTAAGTGCGCAATTACGTGATCAGGATTCGAGATCTCAGCATCTGCAACAAGCTGAATATCGCCAGCTGTTACAACACCAGGTCCCTTTTTACTTAAAGTAAGAGTTGCTTCATCTTGCCCGTGTAGAGCGATCGCAACTCCTTTAAGGTTAAGAAGAATTTCAATTACATCTTCTTTAACCCCTTCAATGGCGCTGTATTCATGCAATACACCGTCGATTTCTACTTCAACAATTGCACAACCAGGCATTGAAGATAAAAGAATACGGCGTAGCGCATTACCTAAAGTATGTCCAAAACCACGTTCAAGCGGTTGAAGAGTAACTTTAGAGCGTGTTTTACCTGCTTCTTGTACTTCAATGTTGCGTGGGGTTAACAATTCGCTCACTGAACGCTGCATAGATCCACCTATATCTAATCCTAATAGCCAGAACTTACTTAGAGTAAAGTTCGACGATTAGGTTCTCATTAATTTCAGCTGATAAATCGCTGCGCTCTGGAGCCGCTTTGAATACAGCTTCCAGTTTAGTCGCATCAGTTTCTACCCAATGTGTAGAAGTGCGATTTTTAGATAGCTCAATTGCATTTTGAATACGCAATTGCTTCTTAGCTTTTTCACGAACAGAAACAACATCACCAGCTTTAACTTGGTAAGATGCAATGTTTACTGTTGCGCCGTTAACTTGAATGCCTTTGTGAGCAACAAGCTGACGAGATTCCGCACGTGTCGCACCGAAACCAGCGCGATATACTACGTTATCCAAGCGAGACTCAAGAAGTTGCAGAAGGTTTTCACCAGTTGCACCTTTACCACGAGCCGCATCTTTGTAGTAGTTACGGAATTGCTTTTCTAGTACGCCGTAGATACGACGAACTTTTTGTTTCTCACGTAATTGTAAGCCGTAATCAGAAAGACGACCGCGACGTGCACCGTGCACACCAGGAACTGTCTCTGCTTTACATTTCGACTCAAGAGCGCGTGAACCGCTCTTCAATTGCAAGTCGGTACCTTCACGACGAGACAACTTACAAGTTGGACCTATATAACGAGCCATGTATCTGTCTCCTCAGTTAAACGCGACGTTTTTTCGGTGGACGGCAACCATTGTGTGGAATTGGCGTCACATCCGTAATGTTATTGATACGCAGACCTAATGCATTTAATGCACGAACTGCGGACTCACGACCAGGACCAGGGCCCTTGATCATAACGTCAACGTTCTTAAGACCGAACTCTTGAGCAACAGCACCTGCGCGTTCAGCAGCAACCTGTGCAGCGAACGGAGTACTCTTACGTGAACCGCGAAAACCAGAACCACCGGCAGTCGCCCAAGACAAAGCATTGCCTTGACGATCGGTGATAGTCACGATTGTATTGTTAAAAGACGCATGTACATGAGCAACACCGTCGACAACCGTCTTTTTGACTTTTTTCTTGGTATTGCGCGTAGCTGGCTTAGCCATATTGCACTTTCCTATTTAATGCTCAGCTCTAATTACCTGTAACTAGAGCGAAACGCGTTAAGATTACTTACGAATTGGCTTACGAGGGCCTTTTCGTGTACGAGCGTTCGTTTTGGTACGTTGACCACGAACTGGTAAGCTGCGGCGATGACGAATTCCGCGGTGGCAACCCATATCCATCAAACGCTTGATAGACATGCTTAGCTCACGGCGAAGGTCACCTTCTACAGTATACTTAGCAACTTCGCCACGTAACTGGTCTAGCACTTCATCGCTTAGAGATCCGATTTTAGCAGACTCTGCGACACCTGTTGACGCGCAGATAGCGCGAGAACGTGTGCGACCAATTCCGAAGATGTAAGTCAGAGAAATGACCGCATGTTTATTGTCAGGAATATTGACACCGGCTATACGAGCCATTCAACTTTACTCCGTTGTTAGGATGATAATTCATCACTTGCTTTCATAAGGGCGGCTGATTATGCCTAACTCTAGGCGAAAAATCAACCACCTTCCCATCATCGAGCGAACCCGACTCTAAATTAACCTTGACGCTGTTTGTGACGAGGCTCAGAGCAGATCACTCGAACTGAACCGTTACGACGAACGATTTTACAGTTACGACAGATTTTCTTTACAGATGCACGTACTTTCATGTTCAACTCCAACCTATGCTTAGCGCATTAGGCCATTTGGACCATAACCAGTCAGATTAGACTTTTTCATTAATGACTCATATTGATGACTCATCAGATGACTTTGTATTTGTGTCATGAAGTCCATAACCACAACTACTACGATCAGTAACGATGTACCGCCAAAGTAGAAAGGCACGTTCCAGAACACAACAAAGAACTGAGGCATCAGGGACACTAGCGTGATGTACAAAGCACCAAACAGTGTTAATCGAGTCATTACCCCATCAATATATCGAGCGGTATGATCGCCTGGACGAATACCCGGCAAAAACGCACCGGATTTCTTTAAATTATCTGCCACATCTTTAGGGTTGAACACCAATGCTGTGTAAAAGAAGCAAAAGAATACAATTGCTATAGCAAACAACAGCACATATAGAGGTTGCCCAGGTGCTAGAGCCAACGACATACCTTGAAGCCATTCCATACCTTCACCTTGACCAAACCATTGGCCAATCGAAGCAGGAAACAACAAGATACTTGAAGCGAAGATTGGTGGGATTACACCCGCCATATTCACCTTCAATGGTAGATGACTCTTTTGTGCAGCAAACACTTTTTTGCCTTGCTGACGTTTTGCATAGTTAACTGTAATGCGACGCTGTCCACGCTCGATGAAAACAACGAATGCGATGGTCGCAATAGCTAAAATGCCAATCAACAATAAGGCAAGGATATTTATATCGCCTTGACGAGCCGATTCGAATGACATACCAAGAGCAGAAGGTAGCCCAGCCACGATACCTGCAAAGATAAGAATGGAAATACCATTACCAATACCTTTTTCAGTAACTTGTTCACCCAACCACATAAGGAAGACAGTACCAGCAACAAGAGTAATAACTGCAACAGCATAAAACTCTAAACCAGAACTGAATGATATTCCTTGACTGGCTAGGCCAACAGCCATACTGGCTGATTGGACTAACGCAAGAAGGACGGTGCCGTAACGGGTATACTGAGTAATCTTACGACGCCCAGCTTCACCTTCCTTCTTAAGCTGCTCTAGCTGCGGGCTAACTACCGTTAACAACTGCATAATAATAGAAGCAGAAATATAGGGCAGAATACCAAGAGCAAAGATACTCATTCGTTCCAATGCCCCACCTGAGAATACGTTAAATAGACTCAGGATTGTGCCTTCATTTTGATCAAATAGTGCTGACAAACGATCTGGGTTAATACCCGGAACCGGTATATGAGCACCTATTCTGTATACAATAATTGCTAAGAATACGAAACGAATACGCGACCAAAGTTCGCCTAAACCGTTTTGCATTCCAGCTGGTAGTGAACCACGCTTAGCCATCTATTCCTCGATTTTTCCGCCAGCTGCTTCGATAGCTGCACGAGCACCTTTAGTCACTTTAAGACCACGAACGGTAACAGCTTTGTCGATAGAACCAGACAAGATTACACGTGCAGTTTTAATTTGATGACCAATGATGTCAGCGCCTTTCAAAGAAGCTAAATCTACAACTTCAGCATTTACTGCTGCTAGTTCATTCAAACGAATTTCAGCAACAAATTTAGCTTGACGTGAAGTGAAGCCAAATTTCGGTAGACGTTTCTGTAAAGGCATTTGACCACCTTCGAAACCAGGACGTACTGAACCGCCAGAACGAGACTTAAGACCTTTATGGCCGCGTCCGCCTGTTTTGCCCAAGCCGCTACCCATACCACGTCCGCGACGTTTGGCAGTAGGCTTGCTACCTTCGGCAGGTCGAATAGTATTCAAGAACATTTTATTCTCCTACCACTTTAACCATGTAATAAACTTTATTGATCATGCCACGTACAGCTGGAGTATCTTCCAACTCGCGACGTTGACCAACTTTACGTAAACCCAAGCCATTAACGCTTGCACGATGTTTCGGAAGACGACCGATCGGGCTACGGGTTAGTTCTACTGTGATGGTATTTTTAGCCATTTCACATTACCCCAAAATTTGATCGACTGACTTGCCGCGTTTCGCTGCAATCTGTTCAGGAGAGTTCATATCTTGCAAACCTTTAATGGTTGCACGTACAACGTTTACTGGGTTTGTAGAGCCGTAGCACTTAGCCAATACGTTGTGTACACCAGCGATTTCAAGAACCGCACGCATCGCACCACCGGCAATTACACCAGTACCTTGAGATGCAGGTTGCATGTAAACTTTAGATGCGCCGTGAACAGCTTTAACAGGATACTGAAGAGTATCGCCGTTCAACTGAACAGTAACCATGTTACGACGAGCTTGCTCCATCGCTTTTTGGATAGCTTGAGGCACTTCACGCGCTTTACCGCGACCAAAGCCTACTTTACCATTTCCGTCACCAACCACTGTTAGCGCTGTGAAAGAGAAGATACGACCACCCTTTACAACTTTAGCTACACGGTTGACTTGTACTAGCTTCTCTTGGAGGTCGCTAGTTTGTTGATCATTAACTGCCATTTGCTACCCCTTAGAACTCTAGACCGGCTTCACGGGCTGCGTCAGCTAAAGCTTGTACGCGACCATGGTATTTGAAACCAGAGCGATCAAAAGCGACCGCAGTGACACCTGCTTCTTTTGCACGTTCAGCAATCAAAGCGCCGACTTTAGCAGCCGCATCTTTGTTACCAGTTGCAGAAGAACGAAGGCTTTCGTCCAAGGTAGATGCGCTAGCTAGCACTTGGCTACCAGAAGCCGAAATAACTTGAGCATACATGTGACGCGGTGTGCGGTGAACAGAAAGACGATTCGCACCCAACTCACGAATATGCAGACGTGCGCGTTGTGCGCGACGAATTCGAGATTGTTTTTTAGTGTTCATGATGTCTACCTATTTTTTCTTAGCTTCTTTACGACGAACATGCTCATCAGCGTAACGAACACCCTTACCTTTATAAGGCTCAGGAGGACGGAAACCGCGGATTTCTGCAGCCACTTGGCCAACAGCTTGCTTGTCGACGCCTGAGATTACAACTTCAGTCTGACCGTTAACAACAGCGCTGATACCTTCCGGTAGGTCGTATTCTACAGGGTGAGAGAAACCAAGAGTTAAGTTAAGTACTGTACCTTTAACGGCAGCACGGTAACCAACACCTTGAAGCAATAATTTCTTCTCGAAACCTTGGCTAACACCAACAACCATGTTGTTGACCAAAGAACGAGTAGTACCTGCTAAAGCACGGCTCTGTTTTGCACCATCACGAGGAGCAAAAGTAATAACCTTATCTTCAACAGTTAGTTCAACGCTTTGATGCGCATTCAACTCTAAAGAACCTTTACCACCTTTAACTACAAGGTTTTGGCCTTTAAGAGTTACATCTACACCAGCAGGAAGCGTCACGGGACTTTTAGCAACACGAGACATACTAACTCCTAGAATACTGTGCAGATTACTTCGCCACCGATGCCTGCAGCACGTGCAGCACGATCGGTCATCACACCTTTAGAGGTAGAGATGATAGCAACGCCAAGACCAGCTTCTACTTTAGGTAGATCAACTGATGACTTGTATTGACGAAGACTTGGGCGAGAAGCGCGTTTAATTTCTTCGATTACCGGCTTACCTTCGAAATACTTAAGTTCGATAGTAAGAGTCGGTTTTGTTTCTTCAGTTACAGCGAAATCGGTTACATAACCTTCTTCACGTAGAACAGAAGCAACAGATACCTTCATTTTTGATGAAGGCATGCTCACAGATGTCTTAGACGCCATCTGTGCATTACGAATACGTGTGAACATATCCGCAAGTGTATCTTGCATACTCATTGAAGAGCTCCTAATTAAAAACCATTGTGCAGCAAATAGAGCTCGCGCATAGTACACAGCAGCAGACAGAATGTCCAGAACTAATCCAGACACCCCACCCACTGCCGTGTATTATGATCGTGATCTACTTGCTTACCAACTAGCTTTCTTCAAGCCTGGTACGTCACCGCGCATAGCTGCTTCACGTAGTTTGATTCTTGACAAACCAAATTTACGATAAACACCATGTGGACGACCCGTTACTTGGCAACGGTTACGCTGGCGTGAAGAAGATGAATCACGTGGAAGAGCTTGCAACTTAAGAGTTGCTTCCCACTTTTCATCATCCGATGCATTCACATCGCTAATTATTGCTTTTAGAGCTGCACGCTTTTCAGCGAACTTAGCTACTAATTTAGTGCGTTTTGCTTCGCGTTGAATCATTGAGATCTTTGCCATGATTCCTACCTCTTATTTCTTGAAAGGGAAACTAAAGGCTGCTAACAAAGCACGACCTTCCGCATCGGTACGAGCAGTCGTTGTGATGGTAATATCCATACCACGTACACGGTCTACTTTATCGTAATCGATTTCTGGGAAGATAATCTGCTCTTTAACACCCATGCTGTAGTTACCACGACCGTCGAAAGACTTAGGATTAAGTCCACGGAAGTCACGGATACGTGGAATTGCTACATCAACCAAACGGTCGAAGAAGTCCCACATACGCTCACCACGTAGCGTAACTTTACAACCGATCGGGTAACCGTCACGGATTTTAAAGCCTGCTACTGATTTACGAGCCTTAGTCACTACAACTTTCTGGCCACTAAGTGCTTCAAGGTCATTTACCGCATTTTCAAGAAGTTTCTTGTCTGCGATAGCTTCACCAACACCCATATTCAATGTAATTTTTGTGATTTTAGGCACTTCCATTACATTCTTGTAGCTAAACTCTTCAGTTAGAGCTGCTACAACTTGATCTTTATAAACTTGCTTAAGTCTCGCCATGGCTATAATTCTCGCTCTTAGGCGTCGATCGCTTCACTGTTAGATTTAAAGATACGTACCTTAGTACCATCTTCATTCACTTTAAAGCCGACGCGATCCGCTTTACCAGTAGCACCATTAAAGATAGCTACGTTAGAAACCTGGATAGGTGCTTCTTTCTCGACGATACCGCCAGTAGACCCTTTCATAGGGTTTGGCTTCTCGTGTTTCTTCATCATATTGATGCCAGAAACAAGAACTCGGTTTTCGTCTACAATTTTAACAACTTTACCGCGTTTGCCTTTATCTTTACCGGCAATCACAATAACTTCGTCGTTACTTTTGATCTTACGCATTTACGTCCCCTCCCTCTTACAGCACTTCAGGTGCAAGAGAAATAATTTTCATAAATTGCTCTGAACGCAATTCACGGGTAACAGGGCCAAAGATACGTGTGCCGATCGGTTGACCTGCTGCATTCAATAGAACCGCTGAGTTTACATCAAAACGGATTACTGAACCATCAGGACGACGAACACCTTTCTTAGTTCTAACTACTACTGCGTTAAGAACTTGCCCTTTTTTAACACGACCACGAGGGATCGCTTCTTTAACAGTGACCTTAATAATGTCACCGATACCAGCGTAACGACGATGTGAGCCACCCAGTACTTTAATACACTGAACACGCTTTGCGCCGCTGTTATCTGCAACATCAAGCATCGATTCTGTTTGAATCATAACTGCTCTCCAATAAAATTAGATAACAAGTCTCACGATGGGGCAGCTTAGATAGCTGCCGCTTTGTTAACAACTTGAACCAGGTTCCAAGTTTTAGACTTGGAGTAAGGACGTGTTTCCACAACCTTTACTGTGTCGCCAATGCGACATTCGTTGTTCTCATCATGAGCGTGTAATTTAGTAGAACGACGAATGAACTTGCCGTATAGAGCGTGTTTCTCAGTACGTTCTACTAGTACTGTGATGGTTTTATCCATCTTGTCGCTTACTACTTTACCAGTAGCTGTGCGAGCTTGAGTTTCTGCATTTGCCATTAGTTACCTGCCTTATCATTTAGCACGGTTTTAACACGTGCGATATTGCGGCGAACTTGAGGAAGCAAATGAGTTTGCGTTAGCTGGCCAGTAGCCTTTTGCATACGCAACGTGAATTGCTCTTTTAGCAGTTCAATCAAGCTTTCCTGTAGCTCAGCTACAGACTTTTCTTGTAAATCTTTTGCTTTCATCTACATCACCGTACGCGTCACGAAAGTTGTGGCCAGAGGAAGCTTAGCGGCTGCTAGTGCGAAAGCTTCGCGAGCTAGCTGCTCTGAAACACCCTCAACTTCATAAAGCATTTTACCAGGTTGAATCTGTGCAACCCAGTATTCTACGTTACCCTTACCTTTACCCTGACGAACCTCTAGAGGTTTCTGAGTAATCGGCTTATCAGGGAAAACACGAATCCAGATTTTACCACCACGTTTGATGTGACGAGTCATTGCACGACGCGCCGCTTCAATTTGACGAGCCGTAATACGACCACGTGCTGTGGATTTCAAACCAAATTCACCAAAGCTAACTTGGTTACCGCGTAATGCAAGACCACGGTTACGGCCTTTCTGCATTTTACGGAACTTAGTACGTTTCGGCTGCAACATATGCTACCCCCTACTTAGACTTCTTCTTTTGTGCGCCTTTGTTAGCTCGCACTTGCTCAATACCGCCCAAGATTTCGCCTTTGAAGATCCACGTCTTAACACCAATGATGCCGTAAGTTGTGTTTGCTTCATAAGTAGCGTAGTCAATGTCAGCGCGTAGAGTGTGTAATGGTACACGACCTTCGCGGTACCATTCTGCGCGTGCAATCTCTGCACCACCCAAACGACCACTTACCTGAACCTTGATACCTTTTGCGCCTGCGCGCATTGCGTTTTGTACTGCACGTTTCATAGCACGGCGGAACATTACGCGACGCTCTAGTTGACCAGCGATGTTCTGAGCAACAAGTTTAGCGTCTAATTCAGGCTTACGAATTTCTTCGATGTTGATGTGCACTGGCACACCCATCATGTCAGAAACTGCGTTACGTAGCTTCTCTACATCTTCACCTTTCTTACCAATCACGATGCCTGGACGGGCTGTGTGGATAGTGATGCGTGCAGATTGAGCAGGACGTTGAATCTCGATACGAGAAACAGAAGCCTGAACTAGTTTACCTTCTAAGTACTTACGTACTTGAAGATCGTTTAATAGCAACTTAGAGTAGTTTTGATTATTCGCATACCAAGTAGAAGTATGGTCTTTAACTATCCCTAGGCGTATTCCAGTTGGATGAACCTTCTGACCCATTGGGTTTCTCCTAATTAGTCAGCGACTTTAACTGTAATATGACAACCGCGCTTCAAGATGCGATCTGCACGGCCTTTAGCACGTGGCATGATGCGCTTATACGTTGTAGCTTCGTCAACGTATACAGTTGAAACACGTAGGTCATCTATATCAGCACCTTCGTTATGTTCAGCATTTGCAACAGCTGATTCTAGTACTTTTTTAACTAGTACTGCTGCTTTTTTAGGGCTGAACGCCAAGATGTCAAGCGCCTCGCTAACAGATTTGCCGCGGATTTGATCTGCAACCAAACGGGCCTTCTGCGCTGAGAGGCGAGCACCTTTTAATGAGGCTTTAACTTCACTCATATTTATTACCCCTTATTACCGTTTGGCTTTCTTGTCCACGACGTGACCGCGATATGTGCGGGTCGGAGCGAACTCACCCAATTTATGACCTACCATGTCTTCAGTTACTAGAACTGGGACGTGTTGGCGACCATTATGGACAGCGATAGTCAACCCTACAAATTCAGGGAAGACAGTAGAACGGCGAGACCAAGTTTTGATTGGACGTCGATCATTCTTTTCTACCGCAGCCTCTACCTTTTTCAACAAATGAAGGTCGATGAAAGGACCTTTTTTTAGTGAACGTGGCACAGTCGTTTCCTCTTATTACTTAGTACGACGACGTACAATAAGTTTATCGGTACGCTTATTACTGCGTGTCTTGTAACCTTTGGTTGGCATACCCCAAGGACTAACTGGGTGGCGACCACCTGAGCTACGACCTTCACCACCACCATGTGGGTGATCTACCGGGTTCATCGCCGCACCGCGAACGGTAGGACGAACACCACGCCAGCGACTAGCACCAGCTTTACCTAGCACGCGTAAGCTATGCTCGGAATTGGATACTTCACCAAGAGTTGCACGACATTCAGTCAATACTTTACGCATTTCGCCTGATCGTAGACGAAGAGTAACGTAACGACCTTCACGAGCAACAAGCTGAGCAGAAGCACCAGCAGAACGTGCTACTTGAGCACCTTTACCTGGCTTAAGCTCGATACAATGCACAACACTACCAACAGGAATATTTTGCAATGGCAAAGTGTTACCTGGCTTGATAGGTGCATCAGCACCGTTAGAAACAGTGGTTCCTGCTACCATGCCTTTAGAAGCAATGATATAACGACGTTCACCGTCAGCATATAAAACCAATGCTATGTTTGCAGAACGGTTTGGATCATATTCCAAACGTTCAACTACCGCTGGGATACCATCTTTGTTACGACGGAAATCAACCATACGGTAATGCTGCTTATGACCACCACCTACGTGACGCGTAGTGATGCGACCATTGTTGTTACGACCACCAGATTTGCTCTTCTTAGAAAGAAGTGGTGCATATGGTGCGCCTTTGTGTAGATTTTCACCTACAACTTTAACAACGTGACGACGGCCTGCAGACGTTGGCTTACATTTTACAACAGCCATTGACCTATCTCCCCTTATTCAGCTAAGAAATCAATTTCTTGGCCTTCAGTCAAACGTACGTACGCTTTTTTAACGTCGTTACGCTTACCAAGACCACGAGCAGTACGCTTAGTCTTACCTTTTTGGTTCAAGGTACGAACAGTGTCTACTTTGACTTCAAATAGAGCTTCGATTGCTTGTTTAATTTCAGTTTTTGTCGCATCACCAACTACACGAAAAACATACTGACCATTGCCTTCAGCAACGATAGTAGCTTTTTCAGAGATGTGTGGTCCTAACAAAACCTTATAAATACGTTCGCCGATCATGCTAATGCCTCCTCAACTTGCTTAAGAGCACCAACAGTCACCAACACTTTGTCGTAAGCAATCAAGCTAACTGGATCGATAGACGCCGCATCGCGTACATCAACATTTGGAATGTTACGTGCTGCTAGGAAAAGATTCTCATCTAATTCAGCAGAAACGATTAAAGCATTCTCAATATTCAATTCAGCCATTTTAGCTTTGAAAAGCTTAGTTTTTGGAGCTTCCAAACTAAGTTCTTCAACTACAACAAGACGGTCTTGACGTACTAGCTCAGACCAGATGGTGCGCATTGCTGCACGATACATCTTCTTGTTCACTTTTTGTGAATGGTCTTGTGGACGAGCAGCGAAAGTTACGCCACCGCTACGCCAGATAGGACTACGAATAGTACCTGCACGAGCGCGACCAGAACCCTTTTGTTTCCATGGCTTGCGACCACCACCGGCAACATCAGAGCGAGTTTTTTGAGCACGTGTACCTTGACGAGCACCAGCCAAGTAAGCAGTAACCACTTGGTGAACTAGGGCTTCGTTGTATTCACGAGCAAAGGTAACTTCTGAAACTTCTAGAGTTCCTTCAGTTCCTGTTAGATTCAAGTTCATTGTCTACCCCTTCTAGCGAGCTTTAACAGCTGGTTGAAGAATAACATCACCATTAGTCGCGCCAGGAACTGCTCCTTTCACGATGATTAGGTTACGTTCTAAATCAACGCGAACCACTTCTAGTGATTGAGTAGTTACTTGAGCTGCGCCCATGTGACCCGCCATTTTTTTGCCTTTCCAAACACGACCAGGTGTTTGACATTGACCAATGGAACCAGGTGCACGGTGAGACAATGAGTTACCATGGGTTGCATCTTGCATACTGAAATTATGACGCTTGATTGCACCCTGGAAGCCTTTACCTTTTGATTGACCAATAACGTCAACAGTAGTAATAGACTCGAAATCAGCAACAGTTAGCTCATCACCAACATTGATTTCTTTTTCGTCACCAGAAAGACGGAACTCCCATAAACCACGACCTGCTTCAACTTTCGCTTTTGCAAAGTGACCTGCAGCTGCTTTATTGACGCGACTCGCACGGCGAGAACCAACAGTTACTTGAACAGCTGTATAGCCATCAGTATCTGCAGTTTTTACCTGAGTTACGCGGTTCGGTTCTACTTCGATGACGGTTACTGGCACGGATACACCATCTTCATTGAAGATACGTGTCATTCCGGCTTTGCGTCCGACTAATTGAATAGCCATTTTATACCTCGTTTGCCAGTTGTGTAAGGGGCTATCACCCGCTACGGCTGATCATTCCAGATCATTCCACTAATGTGCATAAGCCGATTGATACCAATCGGTTCTCGCACCCCAATCTTTAAGGATTAACCTAAAGAAATTTGTACTTCCACGCCTGCCGCAAGATCTAGTTTCATTAGAGCGTCAACAGTTTTTTCTGTTGGCTCAACGATGTCTAGAACACGTTTGTGTGTACGGATTTCATATTGATCACGCGCATCTTTGTTTACGTGAGGAGAAATCAGTACTGTATAACGTTCTTTGCGAGTAGGAAGTGGAATAGGTCCACGTACTTGCGCACCTGTACGTTTCGCTGTTTCCACAATCTCTTGTGTTGAAGCATCAATCAGACGATGATCAAACGCTTTCAAACGAATACGAATTTTTTGGCTTTGCATTTCCAACTCCAAATACAGTGTTTTTTTGACAACAAAATCTCAATAACTAAGCTGCCTTCCTCTTTTGAGGACGGCGAATCTTATCGATTTGCAAACTGGTTGTCAAGTAACCAATTTAACAAATCATTTTATGCTCATCTTGATTCCACATAAAAAAGGGCCACCCTTTCGGGCAGCCCTTTGAAACCATTAATATTTTACTATTTAACTAGTAAATTATTTGATGATTTTAGCAACAACACCAGCACCAACTGTACGGCCACCTTCACGGATCGCGAAACGTAGACCTTCGTCCATCGCGATTGGGTGAATTAGGGAAACAGTCATTTGTACGTTGTCACCAGGCATTACCATTTCAACACCTTCAGGTAGCTCACAAGCACCAGTTACGTCAGTTGTACGGAAGTAGAACTGTGGACGGTAACCTTTGAAGAATGGAGTATGACGACCACCTTCATCTTTGCTCAATACATATACTTCTGCTGTGAAGTCAGTGTGAGGATTGATAGAACCAGGCTTAGCCAATACTTGACCACGCTCAACATCTTCACGCTTAGTACCACGTAGAAGTGCACCAATATTCTCACCAGCACGACCTTCGTCAAGAAGCTTACGGAACATTTCAACACCAGTACATGTAGTAGTTGTTGTTTCTTTAACACCAACGATTTCTACAGCATCACCAACGTTAACGATACCACGCTCAACACGACCAGTTACAACAGTACCACGACCCTGAATAGAGAATACGTCCTCGATAGGCATGATGAATGCACCGTCGATAGCACGCTCTGGCTCTGGGATGTATTGGTCTAGAGTTTCAACTAGCTTCTTAACAGCAGTTGTACCCATTTCGTTGTCATCTTCGCCGTTCAATGCCATTAGAGCAGAACCAGGGATGATTGGAGTGTCGTCACCAGGGAATTCGTATTCAGAAAGAAGATCACGAAGTTCCATGTCAACCAACTCTAGCATTTCAGCGTATTCTTCAGAATCCGCACCGCCACAGTCTTCAGCTAGTAGGTCAGCTTTGTTTAGGAAAACAACGATGTAAGGTACACCTACTTGACGAGAAAGTAGGATGTGCTCACGTGTTTGAGGCATAGGGCCGTCAGTTGCACCACATACCAAGATAGCACCGTCCATTTGAGCAGCACCAGTGATCATGTTTTTAACATAATCGGCGTGTCCTGGGCAGTCTACGTGTGCGTAGTGACGGATTGTTGAATCATACTCAACGTGTGAAGTCGCGATTGTGATACCACGCTCACGCTCTTCAGGAGCGTTATCGATACCAGCGAAATCAACAGCTTCACCACCGAAAACTTCAGCACATACACGAGTAAGTGCTGCAGTTAGAGTTGTTTTACCGTGGTCAACGTGACCGATTGTGCCAACGTTTACGTGTGGCTTATTACGTTCAAACTTAGCTTTTGCCATGATACATACACCTTATAAGATCTGTAGGTAGATGATTAATATTCTTTATTGATGATCGCATCTGCCACACTTGACGGCGCTTCAGCGTACTTCTCAAATTCCATTGCATAACTTGCACGACCTTGCGACAAGCTACGTACATCGGTAGCATAACCGAACATCTCACCCAAGGGCACTTCTGCTCGAATTACTTTACCAGACGGAATGTCATCCATCCCTAATACCACACCACGACGACGATTCAGGTCACCCATCACATCCCCCATGCAGCTTTCAGGAGTAACAACCTCCACCTTCATAACAGGCTCTAAAAGACAAGCATCGGCCTCAACCGCGCCCTTCCTTAGTCCCTGAGATGCGGCTATGTGAAAAGACATATCACTTGAGTCAACATCGTGGAATGAACCACCGACCAATACAACCTTCAGCCCCAAAATTGGAAAGCCGCCGATTACACCGTTCTTCATTTGCTCGGATACACCCTTCTCTACCGCTGGGATGAATTCCTTAGGGATTTCACCACCAACAATCTCGTTGACAAATTCCAACCCTTCTTCAACAGTCGGGATAAGTTTCATTACAACGTGACCGTATTGTCCTTTTCCGTTAAATTCACGGATGAACTTTTGGTCAATTTCAACTTCTTTACGAAGCTTTTCACGATACGAGACTTGAGGGTTACCAATGTTCGCCTCAACCTTGAATTCACGCTTCATACGTTCAACAAGGATATCTAAATGCAGCTCACCCATACCAGATATAATGATTTGCCCAGTCTCTTCATGCACTTCTACACGAAACGATGGATCTTCTTGCGCCAACTTAGCTAACGCAACATTCATTTTATCCTGATCAGCTTGTGATCTCGGCTCTACTGCAACTGAAATGACCGGCTCAGGAAAGTCCATACGCTCCAATACAATGGCCTTATCTGGGTCACACAAGGTGTCACCAGTTGTAATATGCTTAAGGCCAATTATTGCAGCGATATCACCCGCCCGAACTTCTTTAATCTCTTCTCGATTATTCGAGTGCATTTGAACCATACGACCAATACGTTCACGCTTTCCTTTAACGGAATTATAAACAGCATCGCCAGAATTCAATACACCAGAGTAAACGCGAACGAAGGTTAACGTACCTACGAATGGATCAGTAGCAATCTTAAAAGCAAGCGCAGCAAAAGGTGCTTTATCGTCTGCTTCTCGATCATCTAATGTTTCACCATCCTCTAGCGTACCCTCAATAGCCTTCACCTCTAATGGTGACGGCAGATATTCAACCACTGCATCAAGTACAGCCTGAACACCCTTATTCTTGAAAGCTGAGCCACAAGCTACCAAGACTATTTCATTAGCTAGCGTTCTAGCACGCAAGCCCATCTTGATATCTTCGACAGACAATTCACCTTCTTCAAGGTACCTATCCATCAACTCATCATTTGCTTCAGCCGCAGCCTCAACAAGCTTTTCACGCCACTCTTCTGCAGTATCAAGTAGACCAGCAGGAATCTCTTCGTATTCGAAGGTCATACCCTGATCATCTTCATTCCACATAATAGCTTTCATTAATATCAAATCGATAACGCCTTTAAAGTCGTCTTCAGATCCAATATTAATATTAATAGGCACAGCATTTGCTCCAAGACGCTCCTCAAGCTGCTCAACTACATTAAAGTAATTAGCACCAACTCGGTCCATCTTATTAACAAACACCAATCGCGGAACTTCGTATTTATTGGCTTGACGCCATACTGTTTCAGTTTGAGGCTGAACACCTGAAGATCCGCAAAGTACGACAACAGCACCATCCAACACTCGCAAAGAACGCTCAACTTCAATAGTGAAGTCCACGTGCCCAGGCGTATCAATTATATTGACTCTGTGTTGATCAAACTGCTTACTCATCCCACCCCAAAAACAGGTAGTGGCAGCAGATGTTATGGTAATACCGCGCTCTTGCTCTTGTTCCATCCAGTCCATGGTGGCAGCACCATCATGAACCTCACCAATTTTGTGGGATAGACCAGTATAGAAAAGAACGCGTTCAGTTGTCGTCGTTTTACCAGCGTCAACGTGTGCACAAATACCAATATTGCGATAGCGATTGATAGGTGTTGTACGTGCCACGATTTACTCTCCGAATTTTTAGAAACGGTAATGCGAGAACGCTTTGTTAGCTTCTGCCATGCGATGAACGTCTTCACGTTTCTTAACAGCAGAACCTTTATTTTCAGCAGCATCTAAAATTTCGCCAGCTAGACGAAGTGCCATTGATTTTTCCCCACGCTTACGTGAAGACTCAACCAACCAACGCATAGATAGAGCTGCACGACGTGCAGGACGTACCTCAACAGGTACTTGGTAGGTAGCACCACCAACACGGCGAGATTTCACCTCAACCATAGGCTGGATAGATTCTAGTGCTTTTTCGAAGATAGCCATTGGCTCTTCTGTTTTTGCGCGAGTTGCAACAGTTTCTAGTGCATTGTAAACAATGCTCTCTGCTACAGACTTCTTGCCACTAACCATTACATGGTTAATAAATTTAGCAAGAAGTTGGCTTCCATGTTTAGGATCTGGAAGTACTTCACGCTTTGCGACGACGCGTCTTCTTGGCATGTCTATATCCTTCTTCAGGTTAGTCCGAGACAAAACATTGTGCTCGGCCTTACTGTATTAAAATTTTTGTCTAATCGTTCAACTAAGTTAGTAAAAAACTTACTTAGGACGCTTAGTACCGTACTTAGAACGGCCTTGCTTACGATTTTGTACGCCTGAAGTATCAAGACTACCGCGAACTGTGTGGTAACGAACACCTGGCAAATCTTTTACACGACCGCCACGGATCAAAACAACACTGTGCTCTTGTAGGTTGTGACCTTCACCACCAATGTAGGAAGTTACTTCAAAGCCGTTAGTCAAGCGAACACGACATACTTTACGCAAAGCCGAGTTAGGCTTTTTAGGTGTAGTAGTATATACGCGTGTGCAGACACCGCGGCGTTGCGGACAAGCTTGTAACGCAGGTACGTCACTTTTTGCCACTTTACGTTTACGTGGTTTACGAACCAACTGGTTAATGGTTGCCATTAAACAAGCTCCACTGAATCCAACATTAAAAGGCGGAAATCGCCAATATTTAGGATGCGCAAGTTTAGTTTGCGCTTATAAAACAGTCAATAGGGAGGCGACTAAAAAATCGCCTCCCTACCCAATTTGCATCGAATTTTAGTCTTTTAGTGCCGCACTTAGCGCTTCTTCTACATCAGAAGCACTAATTGTTGCTGAACCTTCTTTCTCTGCGCGCGCAAGTTCTTTCTTATTCTTGCGCTCACTGTGGTAAGCCAAACCTGTTCCGGCTGGAATCAGACGACCTACTACAACGTTCTCTTTCAAGCCACGCAAATGGTCTTTCTTACCTGTTACCGCACCTTCTGTTAACACGCGAGTTGTTTCCTGGAAGGATGCTGCAGAGATAAATGACTCAGTTGCCAAAGAGGCTTTAGTGATACCAAGCAAAACACGCTCGTATTTAGCAATGAATTTCTGTTCAGCTTCCGCTTCTTCATTTGCTTCAAGTACTTGCGTTAACTCAACCTGATCACCTTGAATCAAGTTAGTATCACCTGATTCAGAAATATCTACCTTGCGTAGCATTTGACGAACGATAACCTCAATGTGTTTATCGTTGATCACAACACCCTGTAGACGGTAAACCTCTTGAATCTCACTAGTGATGTATTCAGCCAATGCCGCCACACCCTTCAAGCGTAAGATATCATGTGGGTTTAATGGACCATCGGCAATAATTTCACCACGCTCCACTTCTTCACCATCAAAGATGTTGATTTGACGCCACTTAGGAATCAAGGTCTCAATTGGATCAGATCCATCTTGAGCATTGATTACCAAACGAATCTTACCTTTCGTCTCTTTACCAAAGCTAACCACACCAGAAGCTTCAGCCATAACAGCTGGATCTTTAGGGCGACGCGCTTCAAATAAGTCAGCAACACGAGGTAGACCACCGGTAATATCCTTGTTACCAATTGTTTCTTGAGGAATACGCGCAAGTACCTCACCAGACTGAATGCTGGCACCATGATCCAAGCTCAATAGTGCTTTTTCAGGCAACATGTACTGCACTGGAGAATCCGTACCTGGAACAAGTACTGGCTCACCGTTTTCATCAACTACAGCAATCATAGGACGTAAGTCCTTACCTGCAGCTGGACGATCTTTGATCTCAAGAATTTCAATTGTTGTCAAACCAGTCATTTCATCTGATTGACGACGAATTGTTTGACCTTCTTCCATACCACTGAACTCTAGACGACCTTGCATCTCAGAGACAATTGGGTGCGTATGCGGATCCCAGTTAGCAATAACCTGGCCAGCAGATACTTCTTCGCCGTCTTTAACAGTCAACAAAGCACCATATGGAAGCTTATAACGCTCTTTCTCACGACCCGCTTCATCAGCAATCGCCAATTCAGAAGAACGAGAAACAATTACTAGGTTACCATCAGGACGAGTGATCGACTTCATTTTATGGAAGCGAACAGTACCAGCACTCTTAACCTGTACACTATCAACAGCAGACGCACGAGACGCCGCACCACCGATGTGGAAGGTACGCATTGTTAGCTGAGTACCGGGCTCACCGATAGACTGAGCGGCAACAACACCGATTGCTTCACCAATGTTAACCAAATGACCACGACCTAGGTCACGACCATAACAAGTACTACATACACCGTGCTTAACATCACAAGTAATAACAGAACGTACAAGCATCTCATCCACACCAGCAGATTCAATTGTGCGCACGTGATGCTCATCAATCAAAGTACCGCCAGGTAAAACAACATTACCTTTACTATCCATTACATCTGTTGCTGCTACACGACCTAGTACACGCTGACCTAGTGGGATTACAACATCGCCACCTTCAATCATTGCACTAGCGATCAAGCCACGCTCAGAACCACAATCAACATCTGTTACTACAAGGTCTTGCGCTACATCTACAAGACGACGAGTTAGGTAACCAGAGTTAGCTGTTTTCAAAGCGGTATCGGCCAAACCTTTACGCGCACCGTGAGTCGAGGTGAAGTACTGAAGTACTGATAGACCTTCACGGAAGTTAGCTGTGATAGGTGTCTCGATGATGGAACCATCCGGTTTCGCCATTAGACCACGCATACCACCTAGCTGACGCATCTGAGCAACACTACCACGGGCACCGGAGTCGGCCATCATATAAACTGAGTTAAATGATTGCTGCTCAACAGTTTCACCTGCTTTGTTAGTAGTCTGCTCTTTCGCCAAGTTTTTCATCATGGCATCAGTTACTTTCTCGTTGGTACGAGACCACAAGTCGATAACCTTGTTGTATTTCTCGCCTTGAGTTACAAGACCATCAGCGTACTGATATTCGATCTCTTTAACTTCAGACTCAGCCTGCTCAATGATTTCTGCTTTTTCTGGCGGGATAACAAAGTCATCTACACCAACAGAAGAACCTGATGCTGTTGCATACTGGAAACCGGTATACATCAATTGGTCAGCAAAGATACAGCTCTCTTTCAAGCCAACTTTACGGTAACACTCATTGATCAGGTTAGAGATCGCCTTCTTCTTCATTGTTTGGTTAACAACAGAGAATGGTAGGCCATCAGGCACAATATCAAACAATAAAGCACGACCAACAGTCGTATCAGCGATAAAGGTAGAAGACACCTTTTCACCTTCGATTGTTGTATCTACTTGATTGATGCGAACTTTAACTTTGGCATGCAAAGCAACTTGCTTAGCACCATATGCACGATGAACCTCTTTAATGTCAGAGAACATCATACCTTCACCTTGCGCGTTAATTTTATCACGCGTCATATAGTAAAGACCTAGTACAACGTCCTGAGAAGGAACGATGATAGGCTCACCATTGGCTGGAGAAAGAATGTTGTTAGTCGACATCATCAGCGCACGCGCTTCCAACTGAGCTTCAATAGTCAGTGGTACGTGTACCGCCATTTGGTCACCATCAAAGTCAGCGTTATATGCCGCACACACAAGTGGGTGCAACTGAATCGCTTTACCTTCGATTAGCATAGGCTCAAATGCCTGGATACCTAAACGGTGAAGAGTAGGCGCACGGTTAAGCATAACCGGGTGCTCACGAATCACTTCATCTAGAATATCCCAAACTTCTGGTGTTTCACGCTCAACCATTTTCTTCGCCGCTTTAATGGTAGTAGCCATACCGCGAAGCTCTAATTTAGAGAAAATAAATGGTTTGAATAACTCAAGCGCCATCTTCTTAGGAAGACCACACTGATGTAAGCGTAAAGATGGACCTACTGTGATTACAGAACGACCTGAATAATCTACACGTTTACCCAACAAGTTCTGACGGAAACGACCTTGCTTACCCTTGATCATATCAGCAAGAGATTTCAGAGGACGTTTGTTAGAACCAGTAATCGCACGACCACGACGACCATTATCCAATAGCGCATCAACAGATTCTTGCAACATACGTTTTTCGTTACGTACGATGATATCTGGCGCAGCCAATTCCAATAGACGTTTTAGACGGTTATTACGGTTGATAACGCGACGATACAAGTCATTCAAATCAGACGTCGCAAAACGACCACCTTCAAGCGGTACTAGAGGACGTAGATCCGGCGGAAGTACTGGAAGCACTTCAAGCACCATCCATTCTGGATTATTACCAGAATGATAGAAAGCTTCTACCAACTTAAGACGCTTAGATAGCTTCTTGATACGTGTTTCAGAGTTAGTAGCATTCAACTCTTCACGCATTGTCTGTATTTCAACAGGCATATCAAGGTCGCGTAATAGCATTTGGATCGCTTCAGCACCCATACGGGCATCAAATTCATCACCAAATTCTTCTAGCGCTTCAAAGTATTGCTCATCATTAAGCAACTGGCCTTTATCAAGCGTTGTCATACCTGGATCAATCACGATGAAAGATTCAAAGTACAATACGCGCTCAATGTCACGTAGCGTCATATCTAGGATAAGACCAATACGAGAAGGCAAAGATTTTAGGAACCAGATGTGAGCAACAGGTGAAGCTAGCTCAATGTGTCCCATGCGCTCACGACGCACTTTAGACAAAGCAACTTCAACACCACATTTTTCACAAATAACACCACGGTGTTTCAAACGCTTATATTTGCCACACAAGCACTCATAGTCCTTGATAGGACCAAAGATTTTTGCACAGAACAAACCATCGCGTTCAGGTTTAAAGGTACGATAGTTGATGGTTTCTGGTTTTTTAACTTCACCAAAAGACCATGAACGAATCATATCTGGCGACGCTAGACCGATACGGATTGTATCGAACTCGTCTGATTGTCCTTGTGATTTTAGAAGACCTAATAAGTCTTTCATAGAAAATCGCCCCGTACGTAAGGCTGGGAGAATCACTCTCCCAGCAGGTCAAATATAATTCGTGCTTAATCTACTTCAAGTTCAATATCGATACCAAGAGAGCGAATCTCTTTGACCAATACATTGAAGGATTCAGGCATACCTGGTTCCATTCTGTGATCACCATCTACGATGTTTTTATACATCTTAGTACGGCCATTCACATCATCAGATTTCACTGTTAGCATTTCTTGCAATGTATATGCAGCACCATAAGCTTCAAGTGCCCACACCTCCATCTCACCGAAACGCTGACCACCAAATTGAGCTTTACCACCCAACGGCTGCTGTGTAACCAGACTGTATGAACCAGTAGAACGCGCGTGCATCTTATCATCAACCAAGTGGTTCAACTTAAGCATGTACATGTAACCAACAGTTACAGGACGCTCAAAAGATTCACCGGTACGACCGTTGAACAATTTGATTTGTCCGCTTTCATTGATACCAGCAAGACGTAACATACGCTTGATCTCCGACTCTTTAGCACCATCAAAGGCACCAGAAGCCATCGGAATACCGCCTTTCAGATTACCTGCTAACTCCATGATGTCATCATCAGAGAAGCTATCAAGATCTTCTGAACGAGCACACTGCACACCACCTTCATGACCGTTATACACTTCATCAAGGAAAGTACGCAATTCAGCAACATGTTCCGCTTTCTCGCGCTCAACTTCTAGCATTTCATTGATCTTACGACCAAGACCTTTAGAAGCTGCACCCAAGTGAGTCTCAAGTACCTGACCAACGTTCATTCGCGAAGGTACACCCAATGGGTTTAGTACGATATCAACTGGGTCACCATTTTCGTCATACGGCATATCTTCAACAGGCATGATCTTAGAGATTACACCCTTGTTACCGTGACGGCCGGCCATTTTATCACCAGGCTGGATGCGACGCTTGATCGCTACATAAACTTTAACAATCTTAAGTACGCCAGGCGCAAGATCATCACCGCTTTGTAGTTTACGTTTCTTATCTTCGAACTTCGCATCTAACTCTTTACGACGCTCAACTAGAGCAGCTTGCGCTTTCTCTAATTGCTCACTCGCAACTTCGTCAATTACGCGAATCTTGAACCACTCAGAGTGCTCAAGCGCCTCTAGATAATCAGCAGAGATAATTGAGTTCTTAGCTAGCCCAGGACCGCCTTCAACAGCTTGTCCCACTAGAGCTTCAGCCAAACGTTCAAAAGTTGCTTGCTCAACAATACGGAATTCTTCATTCAAGTCTTTACGAACTTGATCTAACTGAGATTTCTCGATTGATTTAGCACGCTCATCTTTATCAATACCATCACGTGTAAATACTTGAACGTCGATAACTGTACCGCGCGTACCTGTTTTAACACGTTGCGATGTATCTTTAACATCAGATGCTTTTTCACCGAAGATAGCACGTAATAGCTTCTCTTCTGGTGTTAGTTGAGTTTCACCTTTAGGGGTTACTTTACCAACTAGGATATCGCCTGGTTCAACTTCAGCACCGATATAAACGATACCTGATTGATCAAGCTTAGATAACGCACCTTCACCAACATTTGGAATATCCGCTGTGATTTCTTCTGGCCCAAGCTTAGTATCTCGAGCAACACAGGTTAGTTCCTGAATATGGATAGAAGTGAAGCGATCTTCTTCAACAACGCGCTCAGATACTAGGATCGAGTCCTCGAAGTTGAAACCGTTCCAAGGCATGAAAGCGATACGCATGTTTTGACCAAGAGCCAATTCCCCCATATCAACAGAAGGACCATCAGCCATGATGTCACCAGAAGCAACACTCTCACCTTTCATTACCAAGGTGCGCTGATTAATACAGGTATTTTGGTTAGAGCGTACATATTTAGTTAAGTTATAAATATCTACACCCGCCTCACCTGCAAGCGTCTCTTCAGAGTTAACACGCACCACAATACGGCTAGCATCAACTGCTTCGATCACACCACCACGGCGCGCAACAATACATACACCAGAGTCTTTAGCTACATTACGCTCCATACCTGTACCAACAACTGGCTTATCAGCCTTAAGTGTTGGAACCGCTTGACGTTGCATGTTCGAACCCATCAAAGCTCGGTTAGCATCATCGTGCTCTAGGAATGGAATCAATGAAGCCGCAACAGAAACGACCTGACGTGGTGACACGTCCATTAGGTTCACTTTCTCTTTCTGGATCAATGTTGTTTCATGCATGTGACGAACCTGAACCAGCTCATCAGTCAGACGACCTTCACCATCTACTTTTACAGACGCTTGAGCAATTACGTACTTAGCTTCGTCGATAGCAGATACATAGACAGTCTCATCTGTCATCTTGCCATCAACAACCTTACGGTATGGCGTTTCTAAGAAGCCATAACTATTTGTACGCGCGTAAGTAGAAAGGGAGTTGATCAAACCAATGTTTGGTCCCTCTGGTGTTTCGATAGGACATACACGACCATAGTGAGTCGCATGTACGTCACGTACCTCAAAACCAGCACGCTCACGAGTTAGACCACCGGGGCCTAATGCAGAAACACGACGCTTGTGAGTAATTTCAGACAATGGATTGTTTTGGTCCATGAACTGAGACAACTGACTAGAGCCGAAGAATTCTTTGATTGCAGCAGCAACAGGTTTCGCGTTTAGCAAGTCTTGTGGCATTAAGCCATCAGCTTCTGCCATAGACAGACGCTCTTTCACTGCACGCTCAACTCGTACCAAACCAACGCGGAATTGGTTTTCTGCCATTTCACCAACAGAACGAATACGACGGTTACCTAAGTGATCGATATCATCAACCATGCCATTACCGTTACGGATATCAAGCAAGGTTTTAAGAACAGCGACGATATCGTCGTTATCCAAAATGCCCGCACCCGTATCTTCATCACGGCCTAGACGGCGGTTAAACTTCATACGACCAACACCAGATAGATCATAGCGATCTTCTGTGAAGAACAAGCCTTGGAATAGACCTTCAGCAGATTCTTTAGTTGGTGGCTCACCAGGACGCATCATACGGTAGATTTCTACCAACGCTTCTAGTGGGTTGTTTGTTGGGTCGATACGTAAAGTATCAGAAATGAAAGGACCGTGATCCAAATCATTTGTATATAGCGTTTCGATTTCTTTAATGCCAGCCGCTACTAATGCTTCCAACAATTCAACTGTCAATTCAGTGTTTGCTTCAGAAATCAATGCACCCGTTGCAGAGTCCACTAAATTAGTCGCAGTCACTTTACCCAGCATATACTCTAGCGGAACGCTCAAGCGCTCAACGCCTGCTTTATCCATAGCTCGGATATGCTTAGCAGTAACACGACGACCCTCTTCAACAATAACCTTACCTTCAGTATCGGTAATGTTAAACATTGCAGTCTCGCCACGCAGACGATTTGCAATCAACTCCATCTCAAAGCCATCACGACCAAGATAGAATTTCGTTGTTTCGAAGAAAGTTTCTAAAATTTGCTCAGTGTTATAACCCAAGGCACGTAGTAAAATTGTTACTGGCAATTTACGACGACGGTCGATACGTACGAAGACGCAATCTTTTGGATCAAACTCGAAATCCAACCAAGAACCACGGTATGGAATTACACGGGCAGAATGAAGCAATTTACCTGAAGAGTGTGTCTTACCACGATCGTGATCGAAGAAAACACCAGGTGAACGATGTAACTGAGATACGATTACACGCTCAGTTCCATTAATAACAAAAGTACCATTTTCTGTCATGAGCGGAATTTCGCCCATGTAGACTTCTTGCTCGCGAATATCTTTGATGGCTTTATTAGACGATTCTTTATCATAAATGATAAGTCGTACGCGCACTCTCAAAGGAGCGGCATAAGTCACACCACGAAGTTGACATTCTTTAACATCAAAAACTGGCTTACCTAAACGGTAATCAACATATTCTAGCGCTGCATTGCCGGAAAAGCTGACCATTGGAAAGACAGATTTAAAGGCCCCATGCAGACCTAAGTCCCCGCGCTCTGCAAGAGGTTTCCCTTCTTGCAAGAAATTACGATAGGATTCAAGCTGAATTGCCAGCAAGTATGGCACATCCAAAACGGGCGGCAGTTTACCGAAATCCTTACGGATACGTTTTCTCTCAGTGTATGAGTAAGCCATCAGCATTCCCCAGCTTGTGCACATTGACGCAAAAGGCCCTCAAACAGGCCTTACCGAAATAAGAGACATTCTCTTACTTTAAAAATTCAAAATTTATTTAGGTGTAAACCTAAAAAGGCCGGTGACATAAAGTCACCAGCCATTCCGACTAAAAGTCGAAGTGCGA
Source organism: Marinomonas sp. S3726 (assembly GCF_000967665.1). Classification (NCBI taxonomy): domain Bacteria; kingdom Pseudomonadati; phylum Pseudomonadota; class Gammaproteobacteria; order Oceanospirillales; family Oceanospirillaceae; genus Marinomonas; species Marinomonas sp. S3726. Next base: position 66,385 of record NZ_JXYC01000041.1, read on the forward strand.
AAATACAAGTAGCATTACTTGATTTCGACAGAAGCACCGGCTTCTTCAAGAGCAGTTTTAAGAGCTTCAGCATCTTCTTTAGATACAGCTTCTTTAACTGTTGCAGGAGCGCCGTCAACCATGCCTTTAGCTTCTTTCAAGCCAAGACCAGTAGCTGCACGTACTGCTTTGATTACGTTTACTTTCTTATCGCCAACAGCAGTAAGAACAACGTCAAATTCAGTTTGTTCTTCAGCAGCTGCACCAGCATCGCCAGCAGGACCAGCAGCTACAGCAGCAGCTGCAGATACACCGAATTTTTCTTCCATTGCTGAAATTAATTCAACAACATCCATTACAGACATTTCTGCTACTGCATTGATGATATCTTCTTTAGATAGAGCCATGACTCAGATTCCTAGCATTTTTTAACAATATTGCCCGTAGGCAATTAAACAAAATAAATTCAAAAAGCGCGCGCTTATTACGCTGCTTCTTGCTCTTTCTGATCGCGAACTGCTGCAAGTGTACGTACGAATTTGCTTGTTGCGCCTTGAATAACACTCATCAAGCGTGCAATTGCTTCGTCGTATGTAGGCAGAGTCGCCAAACGATCAATGTCGCCAGCTGGGATCAACTCACCGTTGAACGCCAACGCTTTAACTTCTAGTTGATCATTTTCTTTTGCAAATTTCTTAAGCAGACGTGCTGCAGCACCTGGGTGCTCGTTAGAAAATGCAATCAGAGTAGGACCAACAAAGCTATCTTGCAAGCATTCGAAGTCTGAACCTTCAACAGCACGTTTAGCTAGAGTGTTACGTACTACACGTACATAAACACCAGCTTCACGAGCTTCTTTGCGCAATGCAGTCATCGCACCCACGGTAACACCGCGAGAGTCAGCAACAACCGCAGACAACGCAACTTTGGCAGCTTCGTTTACTTCGGCAACAATGGCTTTTTTGTCTTCTAGACCTAATGCCACTGGTTTTCTCCTGGATTGACAGGGATAAAAGCATCCCCAATTTTACCAATTCCCCAACTAAATGTTGGAGTACTCACTGGTGAGCTGGATCCAGTTAATCTGAATCGGGACCACACCATCTGCGCAGGACAAACATTTCACAATATTTAATTAAACCTTTCGATTCCTACGGTCTTTGACGGCCTCTGAATTATATTTATATATAAAACACAGAGACCCCAAAGTTTGATTTAGAAGCTCAAAGAACCTAAATCAAGTACCAAACCAGGCCCCATTGTAGAGGACAAGGTTACTTTCTTCATGTAGACACCTTTAGCAGAAGCAGGCTTAGCGCGACGTAGGTCACCCAATAGCGCTTCAAGGTTGCCTTTAACAGCATCAGCAGTAAAGTCGATAGAACCAACACCTGCATGGATGATACCGTTTTTGTCTGTGCGGTAACGCGCTTGACCAGCTTTAGCGTTCTTAACAGCCGTTGCAACATCAGGAGTTACAGTACCCACTTTCGGGTTAGGCATAAGACCACGCGGACCAAGAATCTGACCCAACTGACCAACAACACGCATAGCGTCTGGAGATGCGATTACAACATCAAAATCCAACTCGCCTTCTTTAACTTTTGCTGCTAGGTCATCAAAACCTACAACATCAGCACCAGCAGCTAGAGCAGCTTCAGCATTTGCGCCTTGAGCGAAAACAGCAACACGTACATCTTTACCAGTACCATTTGGTAGCACAGTAGCACCACGAACAGCTTGGTCAGATTTACGTGGGTCAACACCCAAGTTTACAGATACGTCTACAGATTCTTTAAACTTAACAGTAGAAAGCTCAGATAAAAGCGCTACCGCTTCTTCAACAGAGTACTGTTTAGTAGATTCAACTTTTTCAGCGATCAAACGAGCGCGTTTAGTTAGCTTAGCCATTAGTTAACACCTTCTACATCAAGACCCATAGCGCGTGCGCTACCAGCGATAGTACGAACTGCCGCATCCATATCAGCTGCAGTCAGATCTTCTGCTTTAGCTGTAGCAATCTCTTCAAGTTGAGCACGTGTAACAGTACCAACTTTTTGAGTGTTTGGACGTGGAGAACCACTCTTAAGGCCAGCTGCTTTCTTAAGAAGCACTGAAGCAGGAGTAGATTTAGTTTCGAAAGTGAAACTACGATCACTGTAAACAGTGATAATTACAGGTGTTGGAAGACCTGGCTCAACGCCTTGAGTTTTAGCATTGAACGCTTTACAGAATTCCATGATGTTCACACCATGTTGACCTAGAGCAGGACCAACTGGCGGACTTGGGTTCGCTTGACCCGCTTTAACTTGTAGCTTGATATAAGCTTCGACTTTCTTAGCCATTTTTTAACTCCGTTTGGGTCACAGCCCTAAGGCTACCCGGTTATAAATATCAGGACTTTTCGACCTGACTAAATTCCAAATCAACAGGTGTTGAGCGCCCGAAGATAAGCACAGCAACCTTGATTCGGCTTTTATCATAGTCCGCTTCTTCAACAACACCGTTAAAGTCAGCAAATGGACCATCAATCACTCGCACAACCTCACCCACTTCGAACAATGTCTTAGGACGAGGATTATCAGCGCGATCACTAACACGCTGCAATATCGCATCAGCTTCTCTTTCTGTAATTGGAGAAGGCTTATCAGCTGTTCCACCGATAAAACCTAGCACACGACTAGTACCCTTCACCAAGTGCCAAGAGTCGTCGTTCATATCCATCTGAACTAATACATAGCCAGGATAGAACTTTCTTTCGCTCTTGCGCTTTTTGCCATCTCGAATCTCAACTACCTCTTCAGTTGGGACCAAGATTTCACCAAAATAGTCTTCCATGCCCATGATCTGAACTCGTTCTGTAAGCGAACGCATCACGTGCTTTTCATACCCTGAGTACGCATGTACTACATACCAATGTTTCGCCACGAACAACTCCTAACCTATTACCGCAGAGACAATCCAGCCAAGAAGCGAATCAACTCCCCACAGCACAAGAGACATAAAAATTACAACTGCCAACACGATCAAAGTTGTTTGAACGGTTTCTTGTCTTGTTGGCCATACAACACGGCGAATTTCTGTCTTTGCTTCACGAGCCAACACAGAGAACGCCTTACCTTTAACCGTCTGCAAACCTATAAAACCAGCCAAACCAGCTAAAACTAAAATAGCTATCAGCCTATACAGCAACGATTCTTCAGAAAAATAGTTATTACCGACCACAGCAACAGTGACCAGCAGCACAACAGCAACCCACTTAAAAACATCAGCGCGAGGTGCTTGAGCTTCAGTACTTGAACTCATATTTCAGGTGATCCCTAGCAAAGAATTAGGATGTGAAATTGGCAGGCCAGGAGGGATTCGAACCCCCGACATTCGGTTTTGGAGACCGACGCTCTACCAGCTGAACTACTGGCCTACATTCACATGGGCGGTGGATGATACCGACTTACAAAGTAATTCGCAAGTGGTTTTGCCCAAAAAACAGACAATAAAAAAGGCGTATCGCCACCCTATTTATTTTTTGAAGTAACACTGGAGCTCATGAGCAGATTTGAACTGCCGACCTCACCCTTACCAAGGGTGTGCTCTACCAACTGAGCTACATGAGCAATTGGAGCGAGTAGCGGGAATCGAACCCGCATCATCAGCTTGGAAGGCTGAGGTTCTACCATTGTACCATACTCGCAAATTGGTGGAGGGAGGTGGATTCGAACCACCGAAACTTTCGTGGCAGATTTACAGTCTGCTCCCTTTGGCCACTCGGGAACCCCTCCACTACTGCAACTAACTCTTGCAATAACCCCAAAAGGTGCGAGCCATTATATGAATAGAAAATGCAATTGCAACACCTAACAAGGATTTTTTTCTAACTTTATCATCATCTTGCCGAAATTAATTTGTCCAATGAACTTCTTCCACTCGGATTCATTAATACCCTGACTAATTTCTATCACAGAGAGAGGCACTTTTCTTAAGTGCGGATACACCCTAACATCAAAGCCAGATAAATCGCTGATTCTAAGACGCTCTTTTTCTGCTGTAACTGCAACTGAATATAAACCCAAAGAGATACGATTTTTCATCTCTCCGCGGTTAATAATGAAACTATCGATATCTCGCACTTTGAGTGCTCTTACTACCCTATTTGCCTGTTCTCGAGTGTCTGGAGCGCTTATGTAAAGCCAGAACTTTTGCCTCTCTCCTTCCATTTTAGACTCGATGTACTGCCAACCTAAAGCATCAATCTGCGGTAGAAAAGCGCGCTTATCTTGTTCTTTTTCAAACTCAATATGAGGGCAATACATTTGATTAGCATCAAGCGAACTTAACTGTTCAAACGCATCTGTAATCTCTCTTAACTCTTGCTCAACAGCCTTAAATTCAATTTGTTTTGCTGTTGGCTCTGGTTTTTTAACCACTTTTGGCACTTCGCTGAGTGTCAGTATCTTTTGACTAACAGGTGGCGCATAAACAGGCTCGGCTGCGACTTCTTTATTAATCGCTACGAAATTAAACCAACCAAAAACACCGATATTACTAATCACTAGCAATAGAAATAACCACTTCATGCTTGGCTCACCCACTCATCACCTAATTTTTTTGCCCCTAAAAGAACTAAGTTAGGCTCAAACAACCCTTCAATACCCAGTGCTTTCATAATCCTCTCACCATTTCCCCCTGTGAATACACAGCGGCTTTCTTTATTCTGAGCACACACTCTCTCAACTAACGCCAAGGTCATTTCCCAACAACCTAGATGCACTGCCAAGCCAGTATTATTGATAATGCCTTGATAATCTTTTAAATCTTCCTCATTAAAGCGAATTTTTCCTGTATTCGCCACCAGCATACTTTCCATCATGGCTTGCCCTGGAACGATATAACCACCTTGATACTGGCCAGTGGCAGGAACAAACTCTACCTTTAGCGCGGTTCCCGCATCAATAACTAGGGTATCCTGAGTGTTATCATAAGCGGCGAGAACAGTTAACCAACGATCTACACCTAAACGAGATACATCCTCATAAGAGTTTTTTACACCACATGAGTAAGGTTCGCTCTTAAGCTCATAACAAGGAGCACCAGAAAAATTGCCTGCTATGAAGTTTCTCAACAACGCTTCTTGTTCTGGGCTTCTAACACTCGCAAAATAAATACTATCCGGCTGGTAAGCTAAAATACTTTCTCCCACCTCATCAATTGACTCAGCAGGATACAACTGAATATCGCGTCCAATTAGCAATAAGTCTTCTCCGTCAAATGCAGCCCACTTTACACAAGTATTCCCTGCATCAACCACAAGTACCCTATTGTTTACGGACACTAGCTTCTCCTCCGTGCAAGGCCTTAACTACGCCCTCTTGCTCGAATAACAAAGCCCCTTTCGCATCAATTCCGCGAGCAATACCAAACTCTTCAAGCTTACCATTGATCATTTTGATAGGCTGATTTTTCAACACGTCTTGCTGCATCCATTCAGTTAAATAGGCAGCCAAACCATCTCCTTGATCGAACGTTTTACAAACGATCTCCAGCTCACTTACCAAATCAGCAAGTATTTGGTTACGACTGACTGTTTGAGATGTTTCTTGTCTCACATCAGTCCATGGTTGCTCAACATCTGTCATATCCTGTTCTGACATGGACACATTTAACCCAATTCCAATAATGACATCGCAAATATCCTGATCAGCCACCATCTCTAGCAAAATGCCACAAATCTTTCGGCCTTCAACTTGAACGTCATTGGGCCATTTCAAACCGACAGACTCAACACCATGCTTTTTCAGCACTCGAGCAACAACAGCCCCAACAGCAAGACTTAGACCTTCAACCGCCGAAATACCACTTTCAAAACGCCAACCAAATGACATCATGATATTTTTGGCAACACCGCCCTGCCATTGACGCCCACGACGCCCCTTACCCTGATTTTGAATTTCAGTCGCTATAACGATAGGGAGCCCTGAGCCTGAGCTAATATGTTTTTTTACATCATCGTTAGTGGATTTAGTTTCAAAGCAAACTTTAATTGGCACATTCAACCCCATACCATCTAATTTGGTCTGGTCTAAAAGCTCAATTTCATGGGGGAGTCGATAACCTCTTCCTTTTACTGAATGCAATTTAATACCTAGAGTCTCAAGCTTTTTTAATTTCTTCCAGATAGCCGCTCTAGTCACACCGAGTGCTTCCCCTAGCTCTTCTCCTGAATGAAACTGACTATCTGCCAACAAGAGCAATAGATCACGCATGCTTTTCTCCAAACTTTATCTATCTGGGTAACTAGCTCTTAAGTGCTAGCCCCCACTAACGAAGCGAAATTTTATCGTATTTTTATGATTGGGTGTTGATGAATTGCGCTATTTGATCAACCAGACGATTAAAGTCAGGGTTCCAACTTAGGCGCCCACCATAGGGACTTTTTTCATTCAAAAGTTCACCCTTTTCACCCAACCAATTCATTTTATCTTGCTTACAGCTTTTTAATTCTTCATCTTGATACCAAGAACACACTCGGTACTGCCCATTTTTGCCATAATAGGTATCGTTAGGATCCATATGCGCGGACATATGAGATAGCCCAGTAATTCTTAAATCTTCGTTATAAGCATTAAACTCTTGCACCCTAGCATCATCAAAATCAACAGCCTGATTTGAGTAAAGCCACACTTTTGAATGGGCATTGACCATGGTGCGCTTAAAGAAGTCCAAGGTAACATGGCTATCTACCGTGGAATCTTCTGCCGACATAACAACAAAAGTAGGCAGTGTCATATTCTGATCTTCTAAGCCATCTCTTACTTCTGCCGCCAGTTCATAAGCTTGCGCGATAGCAGGTACGGGAATAGAGGCGTATTTAGCATAATCATCACTTTCTTTATGCTCTAGCCAAGTCAAAACCGGCGCTAAGTAAGGTGATAACCAATCAATACTCGAATTGATTTTTAGTAGTGGCGAAAATAACACCAAACCTTTTACATCTGCTGTATTTTGCTTCACATAATCTAATGCCAACGCAGCACCTGTAGAAAAGCCAGCAAGGTAAAGACTGTCTGTTTCAGCCGCAAAGTTTTCTATGGCAACCCTGGTAGTCTGCCTCCACTCGCTGCGATCAACATCAATCAGATCTTCCGCTTTTGTTCCATGCCCTGGCAATAGCACGGCTCTAACCCACAAACATTGCTTAGCAAGAGCTTCTCCCATGGAGCGCAAAGAATAAGGGGAATCAGATAAGCCATGTAATAACAAAACCCCAACATCCTGCCTTTCACAGCTCTCGGCTGGTTTAATTTCAAATGGCATTACCGCTGCCTTCTCAATGGTTTTATTATTTGGGTCTAACCACTTTTTGTTATCAGACAAAAATGTATCGGCTGTTACCAAATAATCAGCAAATGTCTGACCGGGTAGCGGCATAACCGATTCACTCGCGACTAACTGAGAAAAACCGGTCACGCTTAATAGCGCTCCTAAAACTAATTGCTTTCTAATTTTTAAGAAGTGCTTCATTCACTCGCCTTTATTACTTTAAGGTTAAAATAGGCTGCTCACTAGCAGGCAGCCCATTAGTTTAATTTAGGTTCAGATTTGCATCAGATTTAATGTAATGCGCAATCTTATCCACCAGCTGGTCAAAGTCAGGGTTCCAACTTAAACGTGCTCCGTACTGACTTTTACTGGTAAGCAAGGCCCCTTTTTCACCAGACCAGCCTTGCTTATCTTTTTTACACTCTGCCAAAGCATCACCCTTGTACCACTGACATACACGGTACTCCCCGTTTTGACCGTAATAAGGGTCCTTTGGGTTCATGTGCACTGACATATGCGAAAAGCCTGTAATCTTTAAGGCTTCATTATAACTATTAAACTCGGTAATACGCTTATCAGGGAAACTCACTTTTTCATTAGCATAGAGCCAAAGCATGGATTTGGGGTTCACCATATTCTGATTGAAAAGCTTTAAAGTTGTTTGACTATTTACCGTATTATCTTCAGCTGACATAGCAACAAACACAGGGATGTCTATCGGCTTTTGCTTCAACCCCCTTCGAACTTCTGTCGCTAAATGAAACACTTGCGCCATAGCAGGCACAGGAATCGATGCGTACTTAGCGTAATCATCCGGTTTTTTGTAATCCAACCAAGTTACGAATGGCGCTAATATAGGTGTTAGCCAATCTGCATTAGTATTAATCTTTAGCAATGGCGAAAACAGTATTAAGCCGGACAATGGCACTTCAGGGTGGCTCATATAATCTAATGCAAGCGTGCCTCCTGTCGAGTAACCAGCAACATAGAGAGAGTCCGTTTGTTGAGCGAAATTATAAATTGACGCCTTAACCGCCTCACGCCATTCACGACGATGAAGGTCAATAAGATCCTCTGCTCTTGTTCCATGTCCTGGCAATAGTACAGCCCTAACCCAAAGACACTCTTTAGCTAAAGCCTTCCCCATAGACTTTAGTGAGTAAGTTGAATCGGATAAACCGTGCAACAGAAGAACACCCTTACCATTTTGCTCACAAGTTGCACTTGGCTTTATTTCAAACGGCATGACAGCATCTTTCTCAAGCTGTTTGTTAGCGCTTACCAACCACTCTTTATTTTGCTCTAGGAAACGATCAGTCTCAACAAGGTAGTCAGAAAATTCTTGGCCTTCTTGAGGAATCGGCCACTGTGATTGAGCAATTACAAGGCTTGAAAAAATGCTTCCAAACAAGCAAAAAAGCAATCCAATTTGCTTCATACAATTCAACATACCCTTCATGATTTAATCCCTACCATACCTTTATAGAATCAAGCTAACTCCTTAACCTAATAAGAAGATTGAAAACTTAGGCTTAATCCTATCAAATATAAGCTTATCTAAACCCATTTATTTGAAACTCCATAATTCACACACATCTAAACCCACTTTATGCCAAGCACTCTCACTCACAAGCTTATAGATAAATTGCACTTTCCCCTTGCGAAGAAGTTTTACCAAGCACATTACCCATCAGGTAAAGCGAATAAAGCAGCCCCTATTTGGGCGCTTACGGAAGGCTATCAGATACGTGTTTGTCTACGTCTAAAGCAGTTCGAGGATTGTCAGCTTTTAACCGCTATGGTTACCCATCCTAATTTTCGCAAACAAGGACTAGGAAAAAGCCTATTAACGGCATTAATAAGTGATAGCACCCGGCCTCTATTAACAAAGCCCTGCTATTGCTTTGCCTTCACTCATTTAGAGGGTTTCTACCAAAAAGCAGGCTTTACTAGCATCACAGTTGAGGAGCTTCCAATAGCACTCAAATCTAGGTATCTAGCTTATACTCAATCAGGCAAAGCGCTTATTCCGATGAGATACACCTAAATTTAAAAGGTTTAGTTAGAAGTGATGAGACTTAATTAGCCTTAGAAGAGTTAACGATACTCCCTAATAGGAAAAAATTGCCAAGAGGGAGTTTCGAGTTAATTAAAGTACCAAAAAACACTCATTCTTTAATAAAGCATAAGTATGCAGAAAATTCGTTATTACTTTTACTAACATCAAATTTCCAATTTTGTTTATCACTAATACGCTCAACTAGCTCTAACCCAAAACCAAAACCTTGCGTTGTTCCATGATGTTCATATGGGTTAGTCACAGAGAGATTACCCGATGAGACCCTGATATTAATTATGCCTTCACTACTATGTTGATAAGCGTTACGAATCAAATTTTCTAGTGTTATGCGTATTAATGACGCTTGCTCATTAATGCTTCCTTGCCCGCAAATATTGACTGAGACAGATTTACTTTGCTTCAAGTAATTCAGATTGGTGACGATGGTTTCACACTCTGTTATTAGGTTAACTAATTGAGTATCTTCTTTTACTTTAGATTCACGCGCCAACCACAATAAGGTAGTACTTGTTGTTTGCATGTTATTCATGGCATGTCGGATACGCATAAGTCGCTTATCTTCCTGATATTGTTCTTGTAGTGTATCTAAGGTTGCTTGAACAATCGCTACAGGTGTACGAAATTCATGACTAGCATGTTTTAAAAATTGCTGTTCCCGTTTATTAAAAGCACTGACTCTTTCCATTGCGGCTTCAAGTTGTTCCGCTAACTGATTAAACTCTTTAAATTTATAAGATTGCCTCGGCTCGACATCTCCTTTACCTAACTTTCCGGCCCAACGCTGCATTTTCGCAAAAGGTAGCCCTAATTGTCTCATCCATAAAACAGTCAGAGATAATAAAAGTACAATAAAACTAAATAGTGTCCAAAAACTGTACCTCAGCACTTTGTTAATGTATTCGTCGACCATAATATCAAGTTCTTTAGCTGGGTATTGGTCAACTAGATATAGCTTACTTCCATCTTCTTCAAAGTACGTAAAAATAGAAAAATAATACTCCTGCCCAGCTTTATCAAAATGCCCTTCTATTAATTGATCGGACGCTATATCTAAATCGTAGTTAACAGCATCTCGTATTGGTTGAGGAATCGTTTCCCAACTTCGATAACCATACGTAGTAGACAATTGAAAAACTTCTTTATTAGGATCTGAATCAAATTGTCTTTGCATCACTTTAGCATCAAGCTTGCTGACAATAATCATTTCTTCGTCTATCCCAAGTTGATACTGGAAAATTAGAATAGCAATCATAGCTGTAAAAAAAATACTGCTTAGAATTAACAACTTTCTAAGTAAATTATTTTTCAAAGTTTTTTCAGACCCGCCCCAGCTAAACATCGTATGTCCCGTTATCTACACAAATTTGAACACCTATATTAATCCGAGTATGTAATAACTGTGTTGAAAATGGTTTATCTATTACTTTTCGTAATTTACTCAGGTGTACATTCAAATGACCAACAGCAACGTCCTCATCTTCCCAAATATGCGCTTCAATTTCGGCTCGTGAGACAACCTTTGGACTATTCCTAGCTAGGAAAACCAATAGCTTCCAACATACGGGGGTTAATACCAATGGTTCCCCCGCTCTATGCACTTGGTGCTTTTCAAGATTTATTTCTAAATCGTCTACCTTAATCACATTACATCTCGATTTATTACGACCTAGCAATGCTTCCAATCTAGCCCAAATCACTGGCATTGGAGAAGGCTTCACCACAAAATCATCTACCCCACTACGAAAGCCGGCTAACTGGTCTTCTGTTGTGTCATAGGCGGTCATCATTAAAACCGGTGTCACTACATTTGCTTCACGTAAAGCACTACACACTTCATAGCCATTCATCTTTGGCATATTTACATCCAAGATTATGACATCTGTTTTTTGCTGCAATGCCAAATTCAATCCGCTTTTTCCATTATATGCAAAGTCACATTCAGCCTGTTTCATATCAAAGTAATCACTCATTGCTTCAGCGAGTTGATAATCATCTTCAATAATCAAAATTTTCATTTATGCATCACCTTTTTACTGCAAGCCGTTATACCCATTCAGCCATCAAATGACTTTCAACAAGTATAGATAAGAGAGTGTTAATACAGCATTAACATCCCCTATTTTAAAGTGTTGTTTCAGTGGTATAGAACACAGTAAGGTAATCAATGAAAGGTTTAATGCTTAAACAAACTCTATTAGTAATATTCGTTAGCTTCATCTCGGGATGTAGTAACCAATATATCGCAAAACAGCAGCCCCAAGCGGCGCGGCAAGATATTCCGGTTAATTGGCAAGAAGGGGCTGTAAACTTAGATAACCAACAACCCTTCTTAGAGTTAGATCTGCTCTTCAAACAACCTCAATTAAGGGCTTTGATACAAGAAGCTACTGCTAATAATCCAGATATCCAAGAACTTGCGCTAAAGATGAAAGCATCTGACTCCATGATGATAGCAATCGGTGCCAAGCAATATCCCACTCTTGATTTAGATATCAAAAAGAGTCGAAGCAAACAAGAAGGAGATGTCACCTCAAGTTATCAATATGGCCTTAATGTCGCCTGGGAAATCGATATTTGGGGGAAACTTGCAGATCATAATAGCGCAGCCTTAGCCGACTACAATGTGACGAAGTGGGAATATCAAGCCGTAACAAGAAATATAGCAGTACGAGTTGTTCGTTTATGGATTGAAGGCTGGGCTCTTAATCAAAGCCAACTAAATGCACAAAATCATTTATCTAAATTACTTAAAATTGAAACGGTTATTTTAGAAAATTACCGCAACGGTATCACTCAATTAGAAGACCTGTCTAGCACCCGTCAGCAGCAAGAGAACACCTACGCTGACATGATTACAACGAACGAAAAAATCAATAAAAATTATAGAGAGATGTCTCTTTTACTTGGCCGATTACCAGATAAATCAGTTTTATTCGACAACAACGAACTACCTCACATAGTTTCACCACCTTTAGCCATACCAGCTCATGCACTCGCTCGCAGGCCTGATGTTCAAATCGCATTTTCTCAATTACAAAGTTTAGATGCTCAAACTAGGGCTAGCTATAAAGCATTACTACCTTCTATTAACCTTTCTGGAAACATATCCCGTCTTCGAAATACGGGGGCTTTAAATGATTTTTTCAGTGGCAGCACCGTTTGGTCGCTTGTAGGTGGTATTACTCAACCTATTTTCAATGCCAACAGCTTAAAGGCTCAAGCCAATGCTTCTTCTTACAATGCTGAGGCGGCTTGGTGGCATTACCGTAAAACAATTTTAACCGCAGTTTTTGAAGTCGAAAACGCATTAGCCTTGGAGCAAAGCTTCAAGGTTCAAAAGCAACACCTCTATAACGCTCAACAACAATCATTAAAAGTGCAGCAAATTTATAAAGATAAATACCTTAGCGGTAGTGTCGATATTGTTCGCTTAATTGAAGCTCAGTTAAAAAAACTCGAAGTCGATGCTCGTATTATTCAAACACAAGCAGCACAAATGGATAACCGTATCTTACTTGCTTTAGCAATGGGCTACGACATTCCAAACACATTACAACATAAAGAGATCTCACCTAATGGATAACAAACGCCACATAGCTACTAAAGCAACTAATAAGTCACATATGGCTAAGCAGGCCTTAGCTATTTTAATGGCTGTACTTACTCTTTTAGGAGCGCTTTTATTAATTGATGACATGGATAAAAAGCCTGAATTAAGTACAGATTTATTTGAATCTGAAACACTTCCTGTTACTACTTACATAACAGTTGAACCAAATACCTATCAAGCAAACATCACAGCATTAGGCGAAACAAAACCTAGATGGAACACGCCTATTCGCTCTTTTGTTAGAGGTGAAGTAACTTATATTTCTCCTTCATTATCAGAAGGTTCTAGCGTTAAAAAGGGTGAGCTATTACTTAAAATACAAGATAGTGCTTATCAAGCAGATGCTGCTGAAGCTAGAAAAAATGTAGAACAAGCTTCTTTACAGTTATTACAAGCAAAGCGTAATACCCAACAGGCACGAAAAAACTGGCAAAGAGCAGGACTCGAAGTCAAACCAGACTCCCCTCTAATCTTTAAGGAGCCACAACTTCAAGTCGCTCAAGAGGAGCTAGCCGCAGCCAAAACTCGTTTAGCGCATACCGAGACACTACTCAAATACACTATTTTAACTGCACCCTATGATGGCATCATATTAACTCGGGCAGTAAACCCAGGAGAGTTTATAGAGTCGGGGCAACTCTTGTTTCAAATTATCGACTCTTTGACATTAGATATTCCTATCATGCTCAATAGCCAACAGTGGCAGCAGCTCTCCCCTAAGCTGTTAGGTAGTTCAGCTAGAATTAACAGTATGAATAGGGAGCTACAATGGGAAGCCCAAGTTCAGCGCAAAGGGAGCTACATCGACAAGAAAACCCGTTTACGACAGGTTTACCTCAGCTATCAGCAAGACTCAAATCAAACCGAGAAGTTACTTCCAGGTGAGTTTGTTAAGGTAAACTTACTCGGTAGGAGCTATGAGAATTTACTCAAATTACCACAAAGTGTTTATACACGAGATAAGGTGATTTGGTTTTTGAACTCATCAAATGAACTCACTCGTTACCGTACAGTACCAGTCTTTTCAGATAGTGATTTTTTTTACTTTACACCACCAGCCAAAGCCGAAAGTAGCTCTTTACGGGTCGTTATGTTTCCTCTGTCTAGTTTCTATCCTGGCATGTTGGTACAAGCATTGCCGTTTTCAGATACACAAAATGCGTCTAGTAAAGCTTCGATAGAAAAACAACGACAACTCGCAAAAGCAGACTTACCAGACAAAATGACCAACTTATCTGATGAGGATTGGTCCGATGAGGGTTGGTCCGATGAAGACTGGCCTGATGAGGATTGGTCCGATGAAGACTGGTCCGATGAGAATAAAAAGTCGGAGACTAACTAATGCATTTCCTAACAAGCTGGTTTATTCGTAACCCTGTAGCTGCAAATTTAGCAATGGCTTTTATTCTAATAGCCGGATTACTTGGTGTGCAAAACATGCGTATCGAAGGTTTTCCTAAAATACCGCCAGACTCTATCAATATTGTGATTGGCTACCCTGGAGCAAACGCACAACAAGTTGATGAAGGTGTCGCCCAAAAAATTGAAAAAGCACTCGAAGGGCTTCCAGGTGCAAAACGTATGTATAGTTTTTCAGCAGATTCAAGTGCACAAGTAACAGTACAAAAAAACACGGGTTACCCACTTGATAAGCTACTTGAAGACATCAAAATACGCATCGATGCTATTGCTACTTTCCCCCAAAGTGCTGAGCGTCCTGTTATTACTCGCGACGCATTTAAGTTTGCCGCATTAATTGTTCAAGTTTATGGTGATGTTGACACTGACGTTTTACAAAGAATGTCACGTAATATTAAAAACACGTTACTTTCACAACCTGAAATTTCAAAAATTAGGTCATGGGGCCAGAAAGAGGCTGAAATTAGCATCGCCCTGAACCCTGAAAAACTAGAATCTTATGATTTAAGCTACCCAGAAATAGCCGAGAAAATAAACCAAAATTCGCTACTGTCTTTGACCGGCTCACTAACAACTAAATCAGGAAATATAAGCGTCAGAGCAGATAAACAAGCTTATCAATGGAGAGATTTTGCAGATATCGTCATATTAGAACGTAACGACGGCACAGTCATTCGTTTAGAAGATATTGCTATAATCCAAGACACATTTGTCGAAGAAGATAGCATGGTTCGATATCAAGGTAAGCCAGCTATTGGAATGGAAGTCGTCATTGATGGTAAAGGAAACCTGTTAGAGATCAGCAAAGTCACCCAGCAAGTAATCAAACAGCTTCAGGCCCAACTACCCAATGACATTGCCATAGATGTTTGGGCAGATCAAAGTGGGTTTGTCTCGGATCGCTTATCACTTTTGCAATCAAATGCGGTTCAAGGCTTACTCATTGTATTTGTTATTCTGTCGTTATTTCTTAACTTTAAACTCGCTTTTTGGGTGGCTATGGGAATTCCTGTTTCCATCTCTGGAACTCTCTGGTTAATGGGCTGGGATCAACTAGATTATTCATTAAATGATATTACAACTTTTGGCATGATCGTTGTTCTCGGAATCTTAGTAGACGATGCAATAGTCGTTGGTGAAAGTGTTTACAGTGAACGGGAAAAGCAATCAGACCCTATTATCGGAACAGAAAACGGGGTCCGTAAAGTAGCAACTGCAACTATTTTCGGTGCATTAACTTCTATTGCAGCGTTCTACCCCATGTTACTCATTGAAAACCCTATCGGAAAAGTGCTTGCTGGGTTTTCTGGTGTGGTTATTATCGCTCTGATGTTTTCTTTATTTGAAAGTAAATTCATCCTTCCTGCCCATCTAGCTAGTGTCAATATGGGCAAACCTAAAACAAGGCTCGGTATTTTATGGAACAGGCTCAGAACTTGGGTAGATAATAAATTAAATCATGTTAACCAAAGGTGGTACCGCCCATTATTGCGTAAAGCCATCAAGTACCGTTACGCCAGTTTTATCTTTTTCCTTTCCCTTGCATTAGTAGGTATTAGCTTAGCAACCTCTGGGAAGGTTAGAACCACCTTTTTCCCAGAGGTACCAGGCAGCATCATCACGGTAAAAGTAGAGTTAGATCCACTCATTCCTTATGCACTAACAACACAACATGCCGCTTTTATCGAGCAGCAAGCACAGATTTTAAATACAGAGATACAAGAGGAGTTCCCCAACTCTAAACCCGTTATAGCGCGTATTATGACAGCGGTTAATAATGCTAATGAAGTTGAAATTTATGCTGAGTTAGCACCAGAAAAGCAAAGAGTTGTAGATACATTAGAGTTGGTAAAACGCTGGCGTAATAAGGTTCCTGAACTAGAGGGCGTTGTCTTTATTGATTTCAGTGGCTCGGAAGAAACAGCAGGAGGTTTTGCCTTAACGCTATACAGTAAAAATGTCGACAGCCTAAAGTTTGGGGTTGAAGAGCTGAGCGCAAAATTAAGCAGTATTAAAGGCGTGGCCGATATACGTGATGATTTAAAAGGTGGCGAGCCTGAGATATTTGCAATTCTCAAACCAGAAGCCGCTCGCTGGGGAGTCACCACAGAACAATTATCCACATTTTTAGCTAACCACTATGGGAGCTTAGAAGTTCAACGTTTTCAACGCTTTGGTAATGAAGTTAAGGTTCAACTAAGCAATGAAAAAGACTGGCGTAATTCAATCGATGATTTAACCAATAGTCGCATTAAAACAAACAAAGGGGAATGGATCCCGATTTCTGCCGTAGCTGATTTCGAATCTCGTTATGTTTCCGGCATTATTTGGCGTCGCAATGGGAACCGTGCAGCAGTCGTTTATGCTGATATTGATAAAAAAATCATTAGTACCAAAGACGTTGTTCAAATCTTAGAAGCAACTACGTTTAAAGAGTTAAAAACAGCGGATCCAGAACTTGATATTCAACTTTCTGGCGAGCTTGAACAATCAGAAGAAATCAAAGGAGACTTAAAAACGGCCTTACTCCTAGTTTTATTCTTGATATATATTTTACTTGCGATCCCATTGAAAAGTTACAGCAAGCCCATGATCATCATGTCGGTCATTCCTTTTGGAATAGCAGGGGCAATTACAGGCCATTTAATAATGGGAATACCTTTAAGCATTCTTTCTTTTTTTGGCATTTTATCGCTGACAGGAATTGTAGTGAATGACAGCCTTGTCATGCTCACAACCTATAATCAATTACTTTCTGATGGCATGCCAAAAGAACAAGCTTTAGAAGAAGCAGGGGCATCTCGATTCAGGGCCATATTTCTGACCACTGTCACCACGGTTAGTGGCTTGATGCCTTTAATGATGGAGACGTCTGAGCAAGCTCAATACTTGATACCAGCAGCTGTATCCTTGGTCTATGGAGAGCTTTTTGCAACAGTAATAACATTGTTTATAGTACCTATAATGACGCTTATTCTGGCTGAAATATTACAACTGCTCTCTTTCAAATCTAAGCAGGCAGAAAACGATTTTAAGAGCGAACAAATGTAGAAAAAATAAATGAGCTATGACGTCTCACTTTTAATAACGCTACAGCATTAAAATCAATAAATACGGGCTTTTACTCTAAAGAGTAATCGCTCCGTTTTCTTAAAACTTAATCTTCTTATTTTTCTTAATTCACTTAAACCTCTTAATTTAGATACTACTTACTTGCATCCTAACGCCCATTCTTTTTAACTCATTCCATTAAGTAGATACTAATGGAGCCCTCTATATGTCCATCTCATTACCAAGCAACTCACCATTATTACAATCAAATTTTACCTTTGGCGTTGCCACGGCGGCATTCCAGATTGAAGGCGCTAACCAACTCGATGGCAGAATTGAATCTATCTGGGATAGGTTTTGCGCGACACCTGGCAAAGTATTAAATGGTGATGACGGTAGCATAGCTTGTGATCATTACCACAAATGGCAAGAAGATATAGATCTAATCAAATCCTTAGGTGTGGATGCCTATCGTCTATCCATCGCTTGGCCACGACTAATGGATAAAGAAGGTAAAGCCAATCCGAAAGGCATCTCCTTTTATCGCAATCTATTAGAGCAGCTGAAAGCCAACCAAATTAAAACCTTTGTCACGCTTTACCACTGGGATTTACCTCAACATTTAGAAGAAAAAGGCGGTTGGCTTAACCGAGAGACAGCTTACAAGTTTAAAGAATATACCCAGCTTGCTGCTGAAGAGCTTGGTCAGTGGGTAGATGTTTGGACAACCTTTAATGAACCTTGGTGCACCAGCATTCTAGGTTATGGAGAAGGTATTCATGCACCGGGTTTAAAAGATACAGTTAAAGCAAGACAAGCTGGCCACCATGTTTTACTCGCCCATGGCTTAGCTATGCCGATCCTTAAGAAAGTTTGCCCAAATGCCCAAGCAGGTATTGTGCTAAATATGAGCAAGGCTTACCCAGCTGATAATGAAGCAAGTAGCAAGATGGCGAGCCTATATGCTGAAGCCTTGGATAACCATTTCTTCATTGAGCCTTTACTAAAGGGCCAATACCCAAACATTATCAAAGCCCTATCTCCTGAGTTAATCCCTCAGATAGAAGAAGGCGATATGGATATCATAAGCCAACCTATCGACTATCTGGGTTTAAACTATTACACCTGTAATCACGCAAAATGGCATCCAGAGCTGAAACGCCAAACAATCTTAAAGCCTGTAACAGAGGTCGAATATACTCACATTGGCTGGGAGGTTAATCCAGAATCCTTAACCCAACTTTTGCTTGAACTGAACAAAGAGTACGCTCTTCCTCCTATTTATATTACGGAAAACGGTGCGGCTTGTGATGACAAGTTGATAGAGGGTGAAGTTCATGATGAGCAGCGTGTACGTTATTTAAATGCCCACCTAAATGCGATTCACAACGCCATCACAGAAGGAGTCGACATTCAGGGGTATTTCGCCTGGAGTTTAATGGACAACTTTGAATGGGCTGAAGGCTATAGCAAACGTTTTGGTTTAGTATATGTTGATTATGAAACACAGAAGAGAAGCTTGAAAGCCAGCGCTAAAGCTTATAAAGAACTCTTGTGTTCACGCTAAATAATTAATCTCGTTTAGCAAAATCATCAAAAAAAATGTGCAAAAAACAATCAAATTAAGGCACTTTATTGTAAAGGTGCCTTTTTTGATAGGACATATCCCTCACTATTAGCTAGCCTTTTTTATGCCAAACGGCCTCAATTTTGATTTCTATTAGGGAGTGATGCAATGCAGGTTTCAGACTTATCCCCAAAGACTCACCCAGTAAAAGACAATAAGTTAACACCAGATCAAATCCCTCAAGAGGCGTTTGATTGGTACGATGAGTACGCTCATGGAGACATTGATAGACGCACTTTTTTAAATAGATTAGGCGCCCTTGGTGTTGCAGGTTTAAGTCTTGGTGTACTCACGAGTGCTCTCACGCCTAATTACGCTCTTGCAGAGCAAGTCTCCTTTAATGATCCAGACATAACCGCCAACTACCTGACTTTTGACTCTCCAAAAGGTTACAAAGAAGGGAAAGGCTATCTAGTTACTCCTAAGAACTTATCAGGCTCAGCTCCTGCGGTACTCGTCATTCATGAAAACCGTGGCCTCAATCCTTACATTAAGGATGTCGCTAGACGCTTAGCAAAAGCAGGCTTTGTCGCTTTTGCACCCGATGCACTGCACCCTCTTGGAGGTTACCCGGGTAATGATGATGAAGGGCGCAGCATGCAGAAAAGTCTAGATAGAAGCAAAATAGAAGCCGACTTTATGGCGGCGGCTAAAATGCTAAAAGCTCATCCGGCAAGTTCAGGCAAACTTGGTGTAGTTGGCTTCTGCTTTGGCGGCTATGCAAGCAACATGTTAGCAGCACGTTTACCAGATGTGATTGATGCAGCTGTTCCCTTCTATGGCACACCACCAAAAGAGGCTTATATTAAAGATATAAAAGCGCCTCTCATGCTGCAATTTGCTCAGCTTGATAAACGCGTAAACGCCACTTGGCCTGCTTATGAAAAAGCATTAAAGGCGAATAAAGTTGACTACCAAGCCTTTATTTATGAAAAAACCAACCATGGTTTTCACAATGATTCAACAGGCCGTTACGATGAGTCCCAAGCAGAACTTGCTTGGTCTCGTACACTCGATTTCTTTAAGAAACAACTCTCCTAAAGCTTAACCAAACGCACCAGCAACAAATATTGCTGGTGCTCTAAACTCGTTTTAATGACACTTAATTTTCTTAAATCAAAGCAAACCCAAATCTGCCGCTAAAATGTCATTACTAAATCCATTCCATTCAGTTTTGGCACTAGATGCCAAGAAACGGTTTCTTTTTCTATATCAGAAAAGTGCGCCTGATAAGCTTGCCACTTCTGGCTCGCTTTGGTTGGCTGAGTCCAAATAGCCAACTCACCCATCCCGATTCCGAGTGCAGCAGAACCTAAAGCATCATCACTATCACCCCATGCCGCTATCGCAGCAGCTGCAATTAAGTTCACGCCTATGGTTGTTGCATGTGTTTGCCATTGGTACCTTTCGTCACTTCTTAAAGCTGTCGAACTTAACTGGGCTTCGTACTCTTTTAGCTTATATAGCTTAAGAGCCCGTTGCTCTTGTGCTGTTTCGTTTGCCAGTTCACTCACATCAGGCTCAGATAACAAAGGGACTGGTTCTAATAACATCTTTGCTAAAGCGGCGGAGGACTTCAAGCCAGACACCCAAGCGAGCACTTCTTCATCATGATCATCTTCATCCAGCGCTGTTGAGAAGTTACTAATTGCACTCACCGAATAGAGCCCACTCCAGCCATATTGCCAATAAGCATAAGGACTCGAAACATCATTTATGCTCTGCTCCAAATAATTTAATCTTTCATCGATCTCAGCATCACTCATTAACGCATGCTCTGATGCAAATAAATGGCCTGATGCAGCAATACTGACACCAATACCAACACTCACCAGCCAGGTCTTTTTTATTTTATTTAGTCTCATTTGGCCTTCCTCTTTATTTTTATCATCATGAATAGGTCAAAAAAGAAGCTATCACACTATCAACAAAACACATATCTCTATACAAAATCATTACATTTAGTAATTTTAATTGGTTAGATATTTTTACCGTTTTTAGGAAAAAAATATCAATTGTTCCTCACCCTTAAGCCTATTAATCTGATTTGATCACCCAACCACTCGCTTAATTATGGAAGTCGTTCTTATGCAGCAAATAGATCAAGTTTACATAGGCGGAAATTGGCGCCCAACACAAAGCTCATCTCTTTACTCTTTGATTAATCCTGCAACCCAAGATGGCATAGCCCAAGTCAATATGGCATCACCGCAAGATGTCGAAGATGCCGTAGCGGCGGCACATAAAGCATTCGCTTCTTGGTCAAATACCAGCGCTCAAACTAGAGCGGACTATATGAATGCCATCGCTGATGGGATGCAGGCTCGCTATCAGGACTTAATTGAAGCTCATGTACTTTCTATGGGCTGCCCCGCTCACTTAGTAGGTGCCTACCATCTAGATTGTGCTATCGATGCCATGCGTTACTATGCAAAGCTTGCTTTCAACATGGAGAAAGAAACAACTAGAGAAGGCGTATTACTGACCCAAAAAGCCATAGGTGTCTGCGCACTTATCAACCCTTGGAATTACCCATTGCATCAGCTTATCGGAAAGCTCGCTCCGGCCTTAGCAGCAGGCTGCACCTTGATTGAAAAGCCAGCCGAACAAACCCCGCTAACAGACATCATCATGGCGGAGATTATGCACAAAGTTGGTCTACCTGCCGGCGTTTTTAATCTAATCTTTGGACATGGCCATGAAATAGGCCCACTACTGGCAGAACACCCCAAAGTTAATATGGTGTCTTTCACTGGCTCCACAAGAGCAGGAATAGAAGTCGCTAAGAACGCTGCCACAAGTGTTAAGCGAGTATGCCAAGAGCTAGGAGGCAAGTCGGCTTTTATCATTACCCAAGATGCTGATATCGAAGCGGCTGTTCGATATGGTGTAGAAGATGTCATGGCAAATACAGGTCAAACCTGTAATGCACTCACTCGTATGTTAATACCAAAAAGCCAATATCAAACAGTCATAAAAGTTGCTAAACAAGTCGCACTAGAACAAAACGTCGATGACCCTAGATTAGCAGAAACCAGCATGGGGCCGCTTGCGTCAGCAAAACAGCGTCAGGTAGTCAAAGACTATATTCAATTAGGCTTAGAAGAGGGTGCCAGTTTATTAACAGGAGGAGCTGAATTACCTGAGCATCTAGACAGAGGTTATTACATAAAGCCCACCATTTTTACCCAAGTCACCCCAAAAATGCGCATCGCACAAGAAGAGATCTTTGGCCCTGTGCTTTGTATCCTTACCTATGATGATATAGAGGAAGCCATAGCAATCGCCAATGATAGCCAATACGGCTTATCCTCTGCGGTTTACGCCAAGGATCCAGAATCAGCCTTAACCATTGCTAGACGATTAGAAGCAGGACAATGCTATATCCAAGGGAGCTACTTCTCCATGCACGCGCCTTTTGGCGGTGTGAAGCAATCTGGTAATGGCCGTGAATGGGGGGAAGAAGCACTAGAAGAGTATATTGAAATTCAGGCTATCATTTACCCTAGCTAATATAAGAAAAGAATAAACGCCTTCAAGGAATCAACATAGATAAGAAGCAAAAGAGAAAACAAAAAAGCTTAGTGAGCAAGAACCACTAAGCCTTTTTTCTTGAACTGCAATTTAGTAGTACTTTTAATAATCCATTCTTAGAGGAATTTTCACCTCATAACCTCTTTCTTCTTTTTCATCATCTTTCATTTGAGCAGGGAAACCTTGCCCTAATACTTTTACATCACAAGCCTCTTCTAAACGACGAATGATATTTGGCGAGAACTCCCTATCGCCATAACGGGACTGCCCATCCTTAAAGATATCCACCACAAGAGGCGCCAGCTCTAACGGTAAACCATGGCGTTTAGCTACTTGATCAAATAAGCCTACATCCTTAGTGACTAGATCCATCGTAAAACTGATATCACGACTACCGTTTAAAATGACTTGAGATTCGGTTTCATGCACAAAGGAATTACCAGAAGAAGCCTTGATTGCTTCGTAAGTCACGTTCATATCCAACCCCATTACCTTAGATGCCGTTAAGGCTTCAGATAGTGCAATCAGATGCACACTACATAAGTAATTCGTCACTACTTTAAGTTTTGAGGCACTACCCAGTGGGCCTGTGTGAATAATACGACGCCCCATGGTAGTTAAAATAGGTAATACTCGATCAAATGCAGCACGCTCACAGCCAGCAAAGATAGAAATGTTTCCCGTTCCCGCTCTATGACAGCCACCTGAAACAGGGCAATCAACCGCCATCCCACCTCGTGTTTCTACCTCGTCGGCAATACGCCTAACTTCGGCTTCATCTGTAGTACTCATTTCTAACCAGATAGCACCTGCTTTCAGACCTGCAATAACCCCATCATCGGCTTCCATCACTTGGGCACAAATAGCAGGCGAAGGCAAACAGGTAATAATCACATCACATGCTTGAGCAAGCACCTTTGCCGATTCAGCTGTCTTGGCACCTTTTTCTGCAAAACTTGCCATTAAGTCTTCATCAATATCTCTCACCATGAGGTCCATACCGTTTCGTAGTAAACTCCCTGCCAGTTGACCTCCTACATTACCCAAGCCTACAAAACCTACCTGCATAAAAACCTCCGAATACTTGATTAGAAAAGCTTACTCACAGCAAAAGCATCAAACCTTAGACACTATGTACTGCCCTAGAATCAGAGTACCCGTGAGTTGAAAGAGGAAAAATTGATCTTTTTTTGACACTTCGGTAAAAAAAATCTTCCAATCATTTACGTGAATAGATAACGTGCTTAGTGAAAACTTAGATAGGTAATGGGACATATAAACCAATAGGAAGAAGGTGACAGTGAAAGAGCATCGAAATGAATCTGCATTCGAACAAATCGACTTACGCAAACTTCCTCCTCTTAAAGCATTAAAAGGGTTTGAAGCCACTGCTCGTCTAGCCAGTGTTAGAGGTGCAGCAGAAGAACTAAACCTCACTCACCCAGCAATTAGTCACCAAATACAAACTTTAGAAGAGAGCCTAGCCTGTAAACTTTTTATTCGAGAAGGAAGAACTATTCGCCTTACCGAAGCAGGCTCACGCTATTATCAGTTTGTTCGACAAGCATTAAACATCCTCATAGCTGGCACAGAAGAAGTTAGAGATAACACCAGCCAGCCCCCACTTAGAGTACAGACCTATGTAACCACTTCAATTCGCTGGCTCGCACCACGTCTAAATAGGTTTCGTCAGCAGCACCCAGATATCACATTGCAAGTGAGTACCTATAGCGCAGATTGGCGCTTTGATGAAAAACACGCAGACATTGCCATTATCTATAAAACCCAGCCCTTGCCTGAGCATTTAAGTTGGCAACCCTTTTTTCAGTCAAAAGTCTTCCCGGTTTGCAGCCCTGAATTCTTAGCAAAGCTACCTAGCCAGCTAGAAACCCATGACCTTAAAAACTATCCTTTGATTTCAGTCTATACCGAAAACAAATACTGGAGTTGGCAGAACTGGTTTGAATCAGCAGGCATTGATCACAAGCCTGACAACAAGGCTCAAACAAGCTTAAACTGTATGGATGTGGATACCTTGGCAGCGGCTCTAGAAATGGCCATCATCGGAGAAGGCATCGCTCTAGTAAATGGACCTTTTGCAGATAAAGATCTCGCTAGTGGTCGTTTAGTCATTCCAGTGGAGCACACAGCAAAAGGGTTTGGCGAGTGGGGCATTGTTTGCCATAAAAACCTAGCAGAAGATAAACGTATTAAGGCCTTTATTGCTTGGCTTTTAGACGAGCAATAACTTCTGTCTCTTAAGGTGTTTCATACTTATGATGAGTATCATGATAACCAGTTTAAAACTGAATTAAATAAAGGAGTGTTTCATTATGAAACCTTGGTTAGCCACATTGACACCTGCACTGCTTTTCTCCTCTGTGCTGTCTGTTTCTCTTCTTTCCCTCTCAGTATTTTCTGGTTCAATACAAGCCGCTTCAATAAAGACAAAACCACTTTATCAAGACACGCTATTAAAAGCAGATCTTGTGAGCGAATTAGATGGTGTTATCTGGGGGCTTGCGCTGATTAATGATACAGAGGCGGTACTTACCTTAAGAAAAGGCCAAGCCTTTCACCTAGATTTAATCACTGGCAAACAAACTAAGTTATCTGGCTTGCCTAAAATTGCCACCCGTGGCCAAGGCGGTTTGCTAGATGTTGCAGCTTCCCCAGAATATAACGAATCTGGCTGGCTCTATTTCACCTATAGTAAACCTGTGACTCAAGGTGCCACAGTGACCTTGGGCAGAGCCAAGCTTAGTGGCTCACAATTAATCAATTGGGAAGATGTTTTCATCACCCAGTCCGCTTCCTCTTCTGGCCAACACTTTGGCTCTCGTATTGCCTTCGATAATCAAGGTTATCTTTACTTTGGTATCGGTGATCGAGGTGAAAGACCCAATGGACAGAATCTTCAAAATCATGCGGGGTCGATTCTTAGATTACATCCGGATGGACGTATACCTAAGGACAACCCATTCGTTGGGACAGCAGCAGCTCAAGATGCCATTTGGAGTTATGGCCATAGAAACCCGCAGGGTCTCTTTTTCGATAAAGTCACCAACACGCTTTGGTCAAACGAACATGGACCACGAGGTGGTGATGAGATAAATAAGATCAAACGCGGTGCTAATTACGGCTGGCCTATCGTCTCCCACGGTAAGGAATACTGGGGCCCAATTAGCGTGGGTGATAGCACAGAAAAAGAAGGCATCGAAAATCCATTAAAAGTATTTATCCCATCAATTGCCCCAAGCGCCTTACACATTTACCAAGGACAATTATTCGATGGCTGGCAAGGTAACCACATTTCCCTAGCATTGGCCAAAAGACACTTAAACCTAGTAACCTTCAACAGCCAAGGCGAACCACTAGAAAACCGTTATCTAGGTGAACTAGATGAAAGATTTCGATCCATTGCAGAAGACTCAAAGGGATATTTATACCTAGGAACAGATTCGGGCAAGTTGATCAGATTGTCTCGTTTTGAGAGGTAGAAGGCTTTAAGGTTATCGGCTTATTCAAGCACGTGTTAGCGCGTCTAGCCACAAAAGTCAGCAGAGCTGGCGAATATGCATTCCTACTAAGGATCATGGGAACAAGAGGTAGGCGGCTTATGATGTGTCTTTCGATAAATTTTATGCAAAAAAAGCCGGATCATAGATCAGGCTTTTTACTTATCTTGAGAGAGTAATCTTGATTACGGCCCCTTTGATTCCTTAGCAGCTCTCCTTGAAGAAAAGAGCCACCATCGGCGATGTCACTTTTTACTTCTTGGGTTGGAATAGGAAGTGGGATGGGATCAATCAACGACGCTGTGATTATCAAGAAACGCTAACCACGAGATTTACTCTAGTATTAGGCACCTTAGTTCTAACGCCAGCAGAGCTGGCGAGTATGCATTCCCACGAAGGATCATGGGAACGAGAGATAGGTTGCTTATGATGTGTCTTTCGATAAATTTCAGACAAAAAAAAACCAGTCA